>JBBASO010000003.1:0-83209 GCA_040399265.1 Prochlorococcaceae cyanobacterium | reverse complement strand
AAGCAAAAGGCGCCCGCATTGCGGGTGCTTTTTTAATGTTTTTGTAAGCCGGATTTTCCGATGTTCTGCGCTGGTACTTACGTTCCATGTGCTGATCGTCCTTCGTCTTCGGTGATCGCTACTTCGTGTTGTGGCATCCGGTTGGCAGACGGATGCCATTTTTGATGGATCCAGTCAGGATGGCAGCAATCCTGTTGCGTCGCTTCGATGCCGCGGTCTATTCCCTGGTTCTGGATTCTTGTGGCTGGCCTGCTGCTGCTTGCGCCTAGCCAGGCCGCACGGCTGATTATGAACCTTGTGGGTGGCTTGACCATCATTGCCATCATAATTCCCTTGGCTTTGGTGTTGGCTGGGTTGGTTGGCTGGCAGGTGCTGCGGGCACAGCTGCGTCCGTGCCCAAGCTGTGGCTTCAGATCTCTTGGGCTGGAGGTTTGTCCTGCTTGTGGTGTAGCCACGTCTGTTAAAGCAGCTGATCCAATTGCTCCTCCACGCCAAGAGGGTGATGAACCTCAGGCTTCCAGGATGACCGTTGATGTAGATGTTGTTTCAGAAGATTTGAAACGGGATTAACCTATTTTTGTCTCTTGTGTGCCGATGGGTGCATGTCTTCGCTGCTGATACTTTGGGGTGAGGATAGTTCGGATTGGCGATGTGTGGGGATTCTCGGGTTTTGGTTGACTCTTGTAGTGAGCGCCGGATTGCATTGTAGTCTTTGGGTCGAACCCGCGTTAAATCCTGCCGTGGTTGTGTTTCTGCATTTTGATAAGTTTGCCCATCATTGTGTCTCTGCGCTTTCGAATGACTTGCCTTGCTTGGTTTTCTCTTCTGCGGATTGATCCGTTTAAGGGTCGGCGGCTGTTTGTCTGGAGAGTTCGCTGAGGCGCCTTTCGCGTAGATACAGAAACAAGGGGGCGCCAAAAGCGAAAGCAATGGTTGCGCAGCTCAATAGCACCCAGCCAAGGCCCCGCATTTGCAGCCTTTTGCTCTCTACAATCATCCAGATCAATATGCTCGTGGCGCCGATTGCAAGGTCGAGAGAGAGTGATTGGGCTGCTGGATTGGCATTGGCGAGAGAGATAAATAGGCCGAGATCAAAGCTTGCTCCATGCTCCCGGATAAAGCTCAAATTGGCCAGCCAAGGAAAGATTCCGCCAGCGGCTGCTAGTGTCAGGAACAGAGGTTGAAGCCATCTGCGTGAACTGCTTTCGCTGCGTAGCGCGAGTTGTGGTGTGGCGCTGATTTCTTGATGGATGCCGCTGGCTTTGGAGCTGACCGCAACAGCTTCTAGTTTGACATCTTTTTCAGGACTGTTGTCTGTCATGGCGTTGATTGCATTACTTGAGTGGGCCCTTGCGTTCATGTTTGTGCAGCCTCGTCCTGACGACTGCGTTCCATCCTTGCTGGTTCAATGGGTTTCGGCGACGACTCAGGTTCGTTCAGTCCATCCCATAGCAGCACCTCCTGTTCAACCTCTTCTAGGATCGCTTCGCATCGCCTGGCATAGGCTTGACCGCGTTGGTAGAGGCCGGCCATTGCTTCGATGTCCAGATCACTGGCTTGTAGTTGGGTCAGGATCAGTTCCAGCGCGGTACGCGCCTGGTTGTAGTTGAGATCAGCACCCGCTGCCTCGCTTTGGTTAGGGCTGTGCTCGAGCGCACCGGCTTCGTTTTGCCCTGCTTTAAGCGGATCATTGGTTGGGCGTCGGCTCCGGGTCATTGGTGTGATCATTTGCTGTCGGTCTGACTAGTCTGGCGGATTGCCACTCTGTCGGTCTCACCTCAGCGGCGTATTGGCCTCGCTGTTGGATGTGCTGGTGGGGTGAAGCCTGTTCACGGTGGTGTCGGCCTCGCCATCGATGATGGTGAGCCGCAATTGCAGACCGATGCTCAACTCGGCGAGGCTGCGCACCAGGGCGCCGTCGTTGTTGCGCACGACACAGAAGCCGCGTTCCAGCACATGCTGCGGCGAGAGGGCCCTCAGCAGTCGCTTGGCCTGCACCAGTTCGCGCTGTCGCTCACGGACCAGGAATCGGGGATGGAGGCGTTCCAGCCGATCAAGCAAGCCACCGATGCTCTGATGTGCTGCCTGCAGTCTCAGCCTCACCGATTGGCTGAGGTGTCGCCGCTGCAGTTGCAGGCCTGCCAGTACCTGTTCCCGATCGGGCAGCAGGGTGACCAGAGCCGCTGTCGGAGTGGCGGCACGATGATCGGCCACCAGGTCGGCGATGGTGGTGTCGTCCTCATGGCCAATGCCGCAGACCACAGGCACCGGCATGGCGCGAATGGTGCGAGCGAGCGCTTCACCGTCAAAGACGGCCAGATCCTCACGGCTGCCCCCCCCTCGGGCCAGCACGATCACCTCGATGCCCAGTTCCATCGCACGCTCACTGACCCGCACCATCGCTTCACAGATTTTCGTTTCCACGTTTCCCTGCACAGGGATCGGCACCAGGAGGATGCCGGTGGCAGGCCAGCGCTCCCTGGCGGTGCGGAGCATGTCGGCCAACGCCGAGCTCGGCACGCTGGTGAGCAGGGCGATTCGCTCCGGTGTTGGGGGAAGTTGCCGTTTGCGATCGACGTCAAACAACCCCTCTGGCGCTAATTTTTCACGCACTTGTTCAAATCGCCGCAGCACGCTGCTGAGGCTTGGCCGCAGATCGAGGATCTGGACGCAGAGGTTGGCTCGGCTGGCCCAGAAGTTGAGCTTGCCCACCACGAGAACTCCATCGCCATCTGTGGGTTGGATGTTCAGCCGCTGCAGCTGCGATGCCCAGACCACCGCCGAGATCGACGCCTGTTCGTCGACCAGGGTCATCCAGAGGTGCCCCTTTTTGAGCTGGGGGCGGCTCACCGTGGCCTCCAGCAGAAACCGAGGCGCGAACCCCCGATCCAGCAGGTTGGCCACGGCGCCGTTCAAGCTGCTCACGTCGTAGCGGGGCAGCTGCTGGCGTGAGAGTTCCGAGCTGTTCACGGGGAGTTCCGCCAGGTGGCCGGCCGCAGCCGGTGGAGCCTTCGCAACCCTTCTGCTGCTGTGACTGCCGTTGATCACAGCAGTCTGGCGCAGAGGGGCGGATTGGTTGGGATACACGAACTCGTGCAGGAGCTCCGCATGGGCCTGGCGGCGGGCTCACCTCTGGGCTCAGCCCGCGTCAGCCTGCAGCCGGGCTTTGGTGAGGCCTGTGGGGGTGGCGCTGGCCCCGTCCTCGGGCCACGGATGACGTGGATAACGACCGCGCAGTTCGCGGCGCACGTCCCGGTAGCCCATGGCCCAGAAGCTGGCCAGATCCTTGGTGATGGCTGCCGGCCTTCCGGCGGGCGACAGCAGGTGCAGGGTCACCGGCAGTTCGCCGTCGAGCACTGCCGGCGTGCTGGTGCATCCGAACAGCTCCTGCAGCTTCACCGCCAGCACGGGTTCGCCACTGCTGTAGTCGAGCCTCACCGTGCGCCCGGTGGGCACGGCCAGCATGGCCGGCAGCAGCTGATCCAGCTCGGCGCGCTGCGACCAGCCCAGATCGCCCCAGAGGGCACCTTCCAGATCCAGTCCCTGCAGGTCCGCCAGGCTGGCCATGCCCTCGATCCAGGGGGCCAGCCATCCCTCCAGATCCCTCAGCATGGTCGAATCGCTGCGGTCGGGCCAGGGGGCCCCCCGGTGCTGATGCGCCATGGTCAGTCGCTGCTGCAGCTGCCGCATCGCCGGCCGCCAGGGCAGGTGACTGAGCCCGTGGCGGCGCAGCCCCCCCAGCAGCTCCAGGCGGATCTTCTCCGGAGCGACCGGGCTGCAGGGGTGCCGTTCGAGCTGCAGTGCTCCCAGGAGCAGTCTGCGTTCGCAGCGCACCCGCAACGCCTGCTCATCCCAGCTCACGATCACATCCGTTTCGCCGCTCTCCAGAGCCAGGTCCCGCAGAACCCCCAGCGGCAGCGGCAACGCCAGCTGGATCCGCGCTTCCATGCCCGCGCCGTCCAGATGCGCCACCGCCAGCACCGGATGGGTGCAGAGAGGATCCTCGTAGCGCAGGACGGCGCCACGGCCGCTGCGCAGCAGGTAGCGGCCCTGCTGGCCTTCCCGGGCAAGCGCCAGTCGTTCCGGGAAGGCCGCAGCCACCAGCAACCCGGCCGCCAGATCTTCAGGAGCCGGTAGGCAGGCATCCCCGGGACCAAGGTCGAGGGGCTCGGCGTCCGCTGGAAGCGCCGCCAGCTGGTGCCACCAATGCTCCAGCAGCTGCCGGGTGGGATGGCGGCTGGGCTGCGCCCTCAGCCAGTCAAGTCGGCGCAGCAGATCGCTGCCGGCCTCGCGGTGATCGAGGGGGTCTCGCTCGCTCAGCAGCACCGCCAGCTCACAGCCCAGCCGACTCTGGCCACGGGCGCGTCCGTTGAGCACTAGGCGCGCCAGTCGGGGGTGCATGCCAAGCCTGGTCATGGCGCGGCCGGCAGCGCTGAGGCAGCCATCGGTTGAGGAGTTGAGAGCGCCCAGCCGCACCAGCGCAGCGCGGGCCTCCTTCAGAGCCGCTGCCGGAGGCGCATCGATCCAGGCCAGATCGGCACCGAGGGGGTCCCCCCACTCCGCCAGCTGGAGGGACAGGGGCAAGGGATCGCACTCCAGCAGTTCCGGCGTGTCATGGGCGGGTCGCCGCCCCTGTTCAGCGGCAGACCAGAGACGGATGCAGCGACCGGGACCCAAACGCCCCCCTCTGCCGGCCCGTTGCTCGGCACTGGCCTGGCTCGACGGCACGGTCACTAGGCCATCGAGCCCCCGGGCGGGATCGAAGCGGTTGCGTCGGCTGAGCCCGCTGTCGATCACCAGGCTGACCCCGGCGATCGTGAGCGAACTCTCGGCGATGCCAGTGGCCAGCACCACGCGCCCGGATCGGCCGGGTGCCGGCGCGATCACCCGGGCCTGCTCAGCCAGCGACAGATTGCCGTGCAGGGGCATCACCTCCAGGCTCTCGCCCCATGGGCAGCTCAACAGCCGTCGCTCACAACTGCGGATCTCGCCGAGGCCCGGCAGGAACACCAGCGCGCAGTCCCCGGGGCCGTGCTGATCGAGCCAGTGCTCCTCAAGCGCCCGAACCACCTGTTGAGCCAAGGGCTCTGCTGCTCTGGGAACCTGATACACCACGGCCACGGGGTGAGCGCGCCCTTCGCTGGTCAGCTGCCGGGCCTGCGGCAGCTGCTGCGCCAGCGGTTCGATCGTCAGGGTGGCAGACATCACAACCAGCCGCAGGTCGGGACGTACCAGATCGCGGGCCTGACGAACCAGCGCCAGCGCCAGATCCCCATCAGCGTGGCGCTCATGGAATTCATCGAAGATCAGGCAGTCCACGCCGCTGAGAGCAGGGTCGGCCTGCAGCCGCCGCAGAAACAGCCCTTCGGTGAGAACCTCAATCCGGGTAGCTGCACTAACCCGGCTTTCGAGACGGACGCTGTACCCGACCGTTTCACCAGGCCGTTCCCCCAGCTCGGTGGCCATGCGCTGCGCCGCGGTGCGGGCGGCGATCCGCCGCGGTTCCAGAACCCAGACCAAGCCGTCAATCGCCTGCTGCACCGTGATTGGCACCCGGGTCGTCTTGCCGGCGCCAGGAGGCGCCTGCAGGAGCAGGGTGGAACCGGATGGAGCGATCTCCTGCCTCACCAGGGGCAGAAGGGCATCGATCGGCAGGACCGGCCGCATCCGCCGCTCAGCGCACGTGCCTGACCCCATCCACCGGGTGGTAGGCCTCGCCGGTGAGCTCTTCGTAGACGATCGCCGGCAGCCCCGTTTCGAACATGGTCTGCAGGGCTTCCTTGAGATAGGGATTCCAGCCGCCCGTGCTCACCTTGCCGTGGCGCACCGTCCAGTCCCAGGTGCCCTGCAGATCCCGCGGGATGCGGCCTTCCCGATCGCGGCGAGCCACCAGATCCTGCGACTCCAGCAGCCCCACCAGCAGCGGCTCCTTGCCGTAGGCCGGCGTGAGACTCAACTCCAGACGCACGGGGTCTTCCTTGACCAACCGGAGGCGAAACCGGGGCGGCAGCTTGATGTTGCGCAGGACCGCGCCCACGATTCGCGTGCGTTGATCCAATTCGGTTCTCCCCCTGAAAACATGGACTCAGTTCTGAGCCTATTCAGTGGGGGGTAAGGGGGGGCGGCCCTCACCGTCCTCGGCCCCGAATCGCACTGTGAGCAGATCCTCCTGCGTCAGCTGCCCATCGGCGTCCAGCAGTTCCGGATGGATCGTCACTTGGCCGGTACGATCCCGCCGGTTGCCGCCGCCGCCAGGGTCCCCCGGGCGGGGAACAGCGCCGAAGCCTCTGCCCATCACCCGGAACGCCTGCCACAGCAAGACCAGGAAGCAGGCGCCATAGAGGATCGGAAAGATCTGGGAGAGCAGGGCGTTCATGGCGAGGGCCCGCTGGAGAGCTGAGAGCAGCGGCGGATTCCATCATTGCCCGGCGCGACCGAAGCCCGGCGCAATGAGGTCGGGACAACCGACCTGTCAACCAGGCCCGGCAGTGTCTACGGTCATTCCCGCACGCTCACCAGCCGCATGCGTTCTCACCGCTTCCTGCAGCCGGCTCTCCACCTAACCCTGCTGCTGCCTTTGCTCGGTGCGCCGATCCAAGGGCCTGGGCCGGCGAGGGCTGCCTCCGCCGCGGCCGTGGCGATTTCCCGTCAGTCGTTTGTGGCGGCCGCTGTGCGTCGGGCGGGGCCTGCCGTCGTCACGATCGACACTGAGCGCACCGTTCAGGTGAGTGGAAGGGCCCCTTCCAGCGCCATGTTGGAGGACCCCCTCTTCCGTCAGTTCTTCGGGCTGCCTTCCCAGTCCCAGGCACAGCAGCCTCCGCGACAGCGCACGGAGCGCGGTCAGGGCAGCGGTTTCGTGTTCCAGGCCGACGGGCTGGTTCTCACCAATGCGCACGTGGTCGAGAAGACCGACCGGGTGACGGTGGGCCTGCAGGATGGCCGGCGGGTGTCCGGCAGCGTGGTGGGCCTCGACCGGCTCACCGATCTGGCTGTGGTGCGCATCGATGGACGCGGTCCGTGGCCCGTGGCCCCCTTGGGCAATTCCGATCGCCTGGAGGTGGGGGAGTGGGCCATCGCCGTTGGCAATCCCTATGGGCTCGACAACACCGTCACCCTCGGCATCATCAGCAATCTGAACCGCAATGCCGCCAAGCTCGGCATCACCGGCAAGCGGCTGGATCTGATTCAGACTGACGCCGCCATCAATCCGGGAAACTCCGGGGGCCCCCTCCTCAACGCCGAGGGAGAAGTGATCGGTATCAACACACTGGTGCGGACCGGACCGGGGGCGGGGCTGGGTTTTGCCATCCCGATCAACCGGGCGCGGACGATCGCCGGGCAGCTTCTGGCGACAGGCAGGGTGAACCATCCGATCATCGGGGTCACTCTCGAGCCGGTACGCACCGAGCCTGGAGGCCCTGTTCGGGGGGTGCGCATCGCCTCGGTTTCGTCGACGGGACCGGCCCAGAAGGCAGGGTTGCGCCAGGGTGATGTGGTGGTGAGCGCCGATGGGATTCGCCTGGACGAGCCCGCCGATCTGATCACAGCCGTTGAACGGACAGGTGTGGGGGGCACGTTGCGGCTGACCGTAAGCCGCGGCGGCCAAACGGTTCAGATCCCGGTGGTGCCCGTGGCGATGTCAGGGCGTTGATCGTTTGCGGCCGGTGCACCGAGCTGCTGGCGCAACACCCACTGGGTGGCTGCCTTCTGGCTCTGCCAAGCTTGTAACAACTGCTTGGCGATGCCCCGCAGGGCCGAGAGATCAGCGGTTTCGTCGATGGCACGGCTCATGCGCTCGAGTTCGAACTGCTGACCGAGGCTGAGGCTCAGTGGTTCGCCCATGGCAGGCACCGGATGAAACAGGTGTAGGTTCACACTACAAACTGTTTCAAGGTCTTGCGTAGCCGTTGCAACCGCTCCGCCGGGCTGTGCTGATTTCCTGGCTGCTGCGGCGAGCCCCATGAAGTCATGGCGCGGCGGCCCGGTGCTCCTCAGGTTTTGCCACCCTGCTGCTTGGCCTTCTGCTTGTCCTTCTGCTTGAGGCGGTTGGCGGCCTGTCTGGCTGCGCGCGCGTCCGCCGCGGCGGCGGACTGGGCGGCTTCGCTCTCCTCGCGTTTTTTCGCCTGGTAGTAGGCGTAGTCACCCCGGTAGAGCACCAATTCGCCGTCGCGCAGCTCCACGATCCTGTTGGCCACCCGGCTGATGAAGTACCGGTCGTGGCTCACCACCAGGGCGGCACCCTCATAGGCGATCAGAGCGTCCTCAAGCATCTGCTTGGCGGGGATGTCGAGGTGGTTGGTGGGCTCATCAAGCACCAGCAGGTTGCAGGGGCTGAGCAGCATCAGGGCCAGGGCCAGCCGCGCCTTCTCTCCTCCGGAGAGTTTGCCGGCCTCCTTGAACACACTCTCGTTCGAGAAGCAGAAGCTGCCCAGCAGCGAGCGCACCTGGGTCTGGGTCCAGTCGGGCACGACCTCGAAGATCGTGTCGATCACGGTTTTGGTGAGATCGAGAGCCTCAGCTTGGTTTTGCTCGAAATAGCCGGCGATCACGTTGTGCTCGCCCAGGCCCGCAAAGCCCTCATCGGGCTGCTCCAATCCCATGATCAGCCGCAGCAGGGTGGATTTACCGGCGCCGTTGGGACCCACGAAGGCAATGCGATCGCCTCGCTCCACTTCCAGCTGGGCGCCGAGAAACAGGATCTGCTCGCCATAGCTGAGGGTGAGATCCTTCACCTCAGCCACCAGCCGGCCGGAGCGGGGCGGTTCGGGGAAGTGAAAGCGTGGCCCGCCCACGGTTTCCACCGGCGCCTCGATCCGCTCCACCTTCTCCAGCAGCTTTTCGCGGCTCTTGGCCTGGGTGGAGCGGGTGGCGCTGGCGCGGAAACGGTCGATGTAGGCCTGCTGAGTGCTGAGTTCCTTTTGCTGGCGCTCGAATGCCGCCAGGGAGGCCTCACGCTCGAGGGCCTTCTGCTCCAGGTGCTGGCTGTAGTTGCCAAGGTAGGTGCGGGAGATGCCGCGCTCGGTCTCCACGATCTGGGTGCAGACCCGATCGAGGAAGGTGCGGTCGTGGCTGATCACCACGATGGCGGTGCTCTGCTCGAGCAGGTAGCTCTCCAGCCACTGGATCGTCTCCACATCGAGGTGGTTGGTGGGCTCGTCGAGGAGCAGCAGATCCGGCTCCTGCAGCAGGATCTTGCCCAGGGCGATGCGCATCTGCCAGCCGCCGGAGTAGTCGGCCACCAGCTGTTCGGCTCCCTCGGGCGTGAAGGAGATCGTGGGCAGCAGTTTGTCGATGCGGGCGTCGAGTTCGTAGCCGTGCAGCGCTTCGAAGCGCTCCTGCAGGCCGCCGAGCTCGTGGATCAGGTCTTCCAGGTGCTCGGCATCGCTGGCGGCCCGCTCGCTGCCCATCGCCTGCTCCACCGCGTGTTTGCGGTTCAGGACTTCGGCGGCCTCACCGAAGGCCTGGAACAGCTCCTCACGCACAGTGCGCCTGGGATCTACGTCGAATTCCTGCTGCAGGTAGGCGATCCGAGGTGAACCCTGCTTCACCACTGTGCCGGTGCTCGGTTCCTCCAGACCGGCGATGATCCGCATCTGCGTCGACTTGCCGGCGCCGTTCACGCCCACCAGGCCGATCCGGTCGCCGCCCTTCACCTCCCAGGTGACATCGCGTAGTACTTCCCCGGTGGGATAGATCTTGCCGATGCGTTCAAGTCGGAGCACGGGGAAGAGGGAGGCTGGAGATGGGCGGGCTGGTGGAGCGGGACCGGCTGCCGGTGAAATCCCAGCGGGCCAACCCTGCTCATCATCCCTGCCGGAGGCTGCTGGGGCAGACTCCGAAGACCGCCGCCCTGACATTCCCGCATGATCAAGCGCCTGGAGCAGGTGGCTGCCGTGGTGGTGGCGGCCGGCCTGGCGATCGTGAGCTACTGGCTGTTTTTCAGCTGGGCCCAGGGTGGTGGCTCCGATCAGCGGCAGCGTCGCAGTGCTCCACTAACCATCCCACCGCGTTCAGAGGCCGCCGCGGGCCTTCAGCAGCCACTGCTTGCTGGCGCTGTCGTCAAGGGAGGAGACGTGGGAGCGCACCTGCTCACGGTTCACTGGCAATCCGAACTCTTGCCCCAGCGCCACGATCCGGTCCAGCGCCCCTGAAGGGTCCTGCAGAGCCTGGCGAAACAGTGCCTGGGTCAGGTCGTGATCGCTGCTGATCCGCGCGTACAGCGCCGGGGCGTTGCCGTTCTCCTCGGCAGAGGGCTGGCTTGAAGGCTGGATAGAAGGCTGGTCGGAGGGCTGGTTCGTCATCGGTATGAGGGCTCTGCTTCGACCTTATGCGTGCTGACCATTCCGCGCCGCGCGGCAGGGTCAGGCCGCCTGGGGTGCGTCGCTCACCGGATTGCCGCAGGCGGAGGCATCCTCCATGCTGCGGGCATCAACACAGAGCACCTTGCGCAATTCGGCGTAGTTGGCCGCCAGTGCTGTGCGTCCCTCCTGCTGAGCGCCGTACTCAGCTCGTTGCAGCACGTGGTGCAGGTGGGTCAGCAGATAGGTGCTGATCACCGCTGAAACAAGCACGTCCGTGCGCTCGGCGGTCTTGCGGGCGGTGTGCCCGCGTTCGCGGTTTCTGGGCATGGGCTGACCTCCGGCCTGGGTGATCCGGCTGGGGCCGACCGGTGGGAGGCACCGATCGGGTGAACTGCCCCTAGCTTAGTCACGGATACTATCCGTGGCCATCACCGTACACTTTGTAGTCACCGGGTGCATCCATGCCCCTCAGTGCAGGACCGCAGCAGGTCCTGATGTGCCGAAGGTCCCCAGCTCCGGAGTTGTCGTGGCCACCCGCCAAACCTCAACCAGCGGCAAGCCGAAATCGCCCCGGATTCAGGTGGTGCTGCCGGAGAACCTCTGCGAGCGTCTCACCCTGCTGGCTGACTCCGAGGCCCGCACTGTCAGCAATATGGCCAGGGTGCTGATTCAGCAGGGGGTGGAGCGGATGGAGCGGCAGCGAACGATTGCGCCGGATCAGCCGGCCATGGTCAGCTCCGATCGCGTCCGTCAGCAGCTCGAGCGTCAGGGCAGAGCCAATCAGCCGCGGCTGCGTGGCGCCCCCCGCCGGTTGCGGTTGTATCGGCCTGGATGAGCCGGCGGTTCAACCCGGATTCCCAGCAGGCAGTCCCGGGTCGCCCCGGTCACGCTCGGGGCATTGCCGGGGTGACCGCGGTCATGCCACCAGGCCAGCAGAGCAAAGGCCAGGGCTTCCCGCTGGTTGTCGGCGATCCCAAGCTCCTGCAGCGGTCTCACCGTGATGCCGAGGCAGCGCTGGCGCAGCTGATTCATCAGGGTGGCGTTGCGGCTGCCCCCGCCCGCCACCAGCAACTCCACGGGGCGGGGCCCCCGCTGCAGATCCTGAGCGACCACGGCGGCGCTGAAGGCGGTGAGGCTGGCCAGAGCATCGGCCGCCGTCAGCGTTCCGCCCCGCTGCTGGGCCCCCCGCTTGAGATCACCGAGGCGCCGTTCCAGGTCGTTGGCGCCGAACAGTTCACGGCCGGTGGATTTCGGCGGCCGAAGTTGGAAGTACTCCTCCTCCAGCCAGCTGTTCACGGTGGTGCCGTCCACCGTTCCCTGGGCGGCCCAAGCGCCGTCAGCGTCGTAGCTGAGGCGGCCTTCGCTGAAGTGGCTCACCGCCAGATCGAGCAGAGTGTTGGCAGGACCGCAGTCCCAGCCCTGCAGCGCCGCCGCTCGATCGGGGCCGCTCGCCGGCGGAATCAGGGTCAGATTGGCGATACCCCCCAGGTTGAGCAGAGCGCGCCAGCCAGCCACGCGGCCCACCAGGGCTTGATCCGCCGGCGGAACCAGCGGAGCTCCCTGCCCTCCCAGGGCCAGATCGGCCGCCCGGAAATCGTGGACCACAGAGCAGCCCAGCAACTGGGCCAGCAGCGGTCCGTGCAGCAGCTGCCAGCTGGCGCCTCGTCGCTGCCCCTGGGGTGGGCGGTGCCACACGGTCTGCCCATGACAGCCCACCAGCCGGGCCAGGCCGTCTGGATCACACTGCCTGGCAGCGGCCGCCTGCTCTTCGGTGACGGCCTCTCCGAGGTTCAGCCAGTCGGCGCTGCTGAGGGTTGCGCCCTGCCCCACGGTCAGAAGCCGGGCCCGCAATGCCTCGGGATAGGGCCGGAAGCTGCTGGCAAGAATCTGCCAACGGGGTGCAGTGGCTCTGCCACTGAATCGCACCAACACGGCGTCGATGCCATCGGCACTGGTGCCGCTCATCAGACCCAGCACGATCGTGCTCACCCCACCCTGCTCCCGCATCGAAAAAGCCCCCGGGATCGACCGGGGGCGAGCTGTGGCCAAAGGCAGACGCCGGACCTCACTTGTTGGGCTGGGGGGTCATGCGCAGATAGGGCCTGATTTCCGTCACACCCTTGGGGAACTTGTTGCGGGCTTCCTCGGTGGGTATGGAGGGCACCACAACGCAGTCTTCACCATCTTTCCAGTTCACCGGGGTCGCCACCTGGTGGTTGTCAGTGAGCTGCAGGGAGTCGATCACCCGCAGGATCTCATGGAAATTCCGGCCGGTGCTGGCGGGGTAGGTGATCTGAAGGCGCAGCTTCTTGTTGGGGTCGATGATGAACACCGAGCGCACCGTCAGGTTGTTGAGCGAGTTGGGGTGGATCATCCCGTAGAGATCGCTCACCTTCTTGTCTTCGTCGGCGAGGATCGGATAGTCAACGGTGGTGTTCTGGGTTTCGTTGATGTCGCAGATCCAGCCGTTGTGGCTTTCGGCGGAATCCACGCTCAAGGCGACGGTCTTGACGTTGCGCTTCTCCCACTCGGCGCGCAGGCGCGACACCTCACCGAGCTCGGTTGTGCAGACCGGTGTGTAATCAGCAGGATGGGAGAACAGCACCACCCAGCTGTCGCCAGCGAAGTCGTAGAGATTGATCGGGCCCAGCTGGGAATTCTGGGTGAAATCGGGAACGGTGTCGCCGAGTTGAAGAGCCATGGAAGGTTGGAGCGAAACAAGGGGAAAGGTTGATCCGTGGCCTCAGGCCAGGGAGGTCGCAGACACGACAGCAACTCAAGTCTGGTCGGGGCCAGACCTTAGAGCCTGAAGTGTCGGCAGATCAGGAAAGGCACTACCAGGGTCATGATCACGGTGAGGGGGAAGCCATAGCGGGTCACATCGAGAAAGCGGTAGCGACCGGGTCCGAACACCATCAGGTTGGTCTGGTAGCCGACCGGGCTGAGAAAGCTCTGGCTGGCGCCAAAGAGCACGGCGTAGATGAAGGCAAGGGGGGGCTGACCCAGGCCCACAGCCAGCTGGCCGGCCACCGGGATGAGCAGGGCCACCGTTGCCGCATTGCTCATTACCTCGGTGAGCAGGGTCGTGAACAGAAACACCACCAGCAGGGCCCCGTAGATCGGCCAGTCGTCGAGGCCGCGCATCAGGGCTTTGGCCATCGCAGCAGCGAGCCCAGTTTTTTCAAGAGCCACGCTGAAGCTGGCCAGCGAACCCAGCAACAGGATCACATCCAACCGGATGGCGCGCTGCAGTTCCCCTGCACGCAGGCAGCCGGTGGCCACCATGGCCACGGTGCCCAGCAGCACGGACGCCACCAGCGGCATCACCTCGAAGGTGGGCAGCAGGATCACCAGCGCGCCGATCAGCAGAGCCACACCCTTTCGGCTCACCGTGGGCAGGTCCTTTTCCAGTTCCTCGAGCACCACGAGGTCGTTGCTGTCCTGAAGGCCGCGGATCGCATCACGCGGGCCCTGGATCAGCAGCACATCTCCTTCATTGAGGTTGATGCGGCCGAGCCGTTCCCGCAGCACCGCATTGCCGCGGCGCAGGGCCAGCACCGTGAGGTTGTAGCGCTGGCGGAAGCGCAGATCGCGCAGGCAGTCTCCGGCGATGGTGGAGCCGGAGGGGATCAGCACCTCCACCATGCGCTGCTTGTTCTGTTGGTCGGCCGGAGGGGCCGGCTCGGGGGTCGGCGCCAGCACGATCGTGTGCTCCTGCTGCAGACGCAGCAGTTCCTCCCGACTGCAGCGCAGCACCAGCCGATCCCGCTGCTGCAGGGTGCGGTCGGCCAGGGGGGGCAGAAAGCGTTCGCCGTCGCGATGCAGCTCCAGCACGTCGACGTCGAAGCGGCGCTGCAGTCGGCTGTCATGCAGTGACTGGCCCACTAGGCCGGAGCCGCTGGGAATCAGCACCTCGGTGATGTATCCACTGGTGGTCTGCAGTTCTTCACCATCCGTGCCCCGATCGGGCAGGAACCGGTCGGCGAGCAGCACCATCGTCACACCACCCGTCAGCCAGACGCCGATGCCGATGGCACTGAAGCCGAACAGGCCGAATGCCCCGTAGCCCAGCCGCTCGCTCACCTCGCTTGCCAGCAGGTTTACGGAACTTCCCAGCAGAGTCATCGTGCCGCCCAGCACTGTCGCGAACGACAGCGGCAGCAGCACCTTGGAGGGGGCGATGCCCCGACGCTTGCACCAGCCTTCGACCACCGGCAGCAGGGCGGCCACGATCGGCGTGTTCGGCACGAAGGCCGACACCGGGCCCACCACCGCCGTCATCAGGGCGATCATTCGCTTCGGGCTGCGCACAGCGTCGGAGCCGATCAGTGCCCGCAGCCGATCGAGGGTTCCGGATCGGAACAGACCGGCAGAGAGGGCGAACAGGCCGATCAAGGTGATCAGGGCCGGGCTGCCGAAGCCCGCCACTGCCTCCTTGGCATCGAGCACGCCGGTGCAGATCAGCAGGGCGGCGGCTAGCAGGCCGACCACTTCCGGCGGCAGCCAGCCGCCCAGGAACAGCACGACGGCACCGGCCAGAACTGCGAGGGTGATGAATGCTCCTGGTTCAAGCATGACCTGGCTGAACTCGCTCATGGGTTGGTGTAACTCGAGCCAGGCTAACCCATCCCGCAAGAGGGGATTACTGGTGGCGGATTTATTGTGGGAATGCCAGTGAAGACAGCTTTTCTGGGGCGATGTTCACCTGGACTGCCTGGCCCGAGGGGGATTGTTCACCTCGTAGCCGTGTTTTCCGGGGGGTCGGGTTCGGCCTGGGCTGGCCAGTTGCGCAGGCACCCACGCAGGTGCTGCAGGCCCAGGCCGGCCGTCGCCGAAACAAACAGCGCATCGGGCTCCAGGCTGCGGGCCCGTTCCAGTTCCGATGCCGGACAGCGGTCAATCTGGTTGGCGACCAGTCGCCGCGGCGCCCGGCAGTCCAAGGCCTCGAGGATGGCAAGCACGGTGCGCCGTTGTTCTGGCCAGTGCGGATCACTGAGGTCGACCACGAGTAGCAGGCCGTCGGCCGCCAGGGTCTCCTCCAGGGTGGAGCGGAAAGCCTCCATCAGGGCTGGTGGCAGGTCACGGATGAACCCCACCGTGTCGGTGAGCAGGATCGCCTGGGCCGGCCCGCCGTCCGGATCCGGGAGGGCGATGCGACGGGTGGTGGGATCCAGAGTGGCGAACAATTGGTTTGCAGCCAGCACGCCGCTGCCGGCAGGGCTGCCGCCGAGCGCATTCAGCAGGGAACTCTTGCCGGCATTCGTATAACCCACCAGGGCAAGGCGACTCTGGCCGCTGCGTGCCTGGCGCAGCCGCGCCCGGTGCTCCCCCAGGTGTCGCACATCCCGTTGCAGCTTGTCGATCCGGCGGGCGATGGCGCGGCGATCCTTCTCGAGCTGGGTTTCCCCGGGCCCGCGGGTGCCGATGCCGCCCCCCTGGCGGGAAAGACTGCGTCCCCGACCGAGCAGGCGGGGCAATCGGTAGCGCAGCTGGGCCAGCTCCACCTGCAGCCGTCCGGCCGCACTGGCAGCTCGCTGCGCGAAAATGTCGAGAATGAGCTCGCTGCGGTCGCTCACCGGCAGATCCAGGAGCCGCTCGATGTTCCTGCCTTGCACCGGCGTCAGTTCCCGGTCCGTCACCACCAGGGTGGCCTCCAGTCGCCGCGCTTCCAGGGCCGCTTCCGCCAGTTTGCCCTCGCCCCAGAGCGTGTGGGGGGCCAGCTGGCTACGGCGCTGCTCCACCACACCGACAGGGGTGGCGCCGGCGCTGCGCACCAGGCCCTCCAGTTCCGCGATCTGTCGTGCGGTCTCGCGGCGATCGCCGGGGGGCAGCACCAGCAGCAGCACCCGTTCCCCCCCTGCCGGCAGCGCCCCCGCCCGGGGGCTCTGCCGGCTGTCCGCCAGCGGTGGCATCAGCTCCTCCACGGCCGCCAGCTCCACCTGGTCGGCGGCCTGCCAGGGCACGGGCTCACCTGGACAGGCATGCAGCAGCAGGGCGGGCCAGCTGCCGCCTTTGCCGGGGCGATCGCCGAAGCGCAGCCACACCCTGGGCTGGAGATCCAGGGCCACCACGCCTTCACGGCTGTCTGGCTCCAGCTGGCGGCTGTGACCGCAGCAGGTGATCAGCCGCAGCGCTTCGCCCGCCCGGCGGCGGCAGTCGGGCAGTTTCTCGAGCAGCCGCCCGGACTCCTCCAGCGACCCGACCCACAGCAGACGACAAAGGCCTCGGCTGTCCACCACCAGGCTCAGCGGCAGCGCCAGTTCCTCGCTCTCGGCCGCCAGCCGCTGCAGGCACAGCACCTCGGCGATGCCATCGGCGGGATGGCGTCTGTGGCAGATCCTCTCCAGCCGGCGCCGCTGGGACGGCCGCAATCCGGCCGTGCGTCCAGCCACCACCCCCTGCCTCACGACCGTCGCACCAGCACACAGGGGATCCCGGCGGCGGCTGCTCCGGTGAGATCCTCCGGACTGTCTCCCACGTGCCATACCGCTTCGCCAGGGAGGCCGAGCTGGTCAAGGGCCAGATGGAACGGAGCTGGATCCGGTTTGGCTGCTCCCGCCGCACTGGATACCACCACCACCTGCAACCAGCGGGCCAGCCCCAGCTGGGCAAGCAGCTCGGGCAGGCGCGTGTCGAAATTGCTCACCACCGCGAGGGCCAGCCCCCGGTGGTGCCAGCGCTCCAGCAAGGCCGGCACATCGGCGAACACCCGCCATGCATCGGGCTGGGCGTAGTGCTGAAAGAGCGCCTCGATCAGTTCCGAGGGCGGGCTGCTTGCGCCGCTGGGATCCAGGCTCAGCCGGATCAGCTCGCCCCACCAGGCGATCTCCGCCCGACGTAGCTCGACGCCGGCCAGAGCCGGAAAAGCCAGGGGCGGTGCGGCTCGCCAGGCCTGGGCAAACCCTGCCTGCACCGCGGCCGGTGTCACGGCGAGGCCATGGCGGCCGGCCAGCTCGGCGTAGGTGACCCCCACCGGTTCCCGCAGCCCGATCAGGGTGCCCATGGCATCGAGCAGCAGCCCTTCAGGCCGACGCAACCTTGAGGGGATGCCGCTTGCCATGATCACCAGTCCGCCAGCCAGCCGGCTGCCACCCTGAGCTGATGGGAGCGGCCCGGCAGCCGGGTGAGGTAGGCAAGCCGCCGTAGCTGGAAAGCCACCGGGCCAGCCAGGGTGAAGCCGCCCCCCACCAGGCTCGCCTCGCCCCGGCCGAGGCTGAGCATCTCGCCGAGATCCTGGAAGCGGAAGCTCTCCAGCTCGCCTCCACGGCGTGCCTGCAGCAGATTTCCAGCCAGGCAGCTGGCCTGCTGCAGAGCCACCTGGGCGGTGATGGGCAGCTGGGATCCATCGGCCAGCGCGGCGATGTCGCCGAGGGCGAACACTGCCCGGTCGCTCTGGAGCTGCAGGGTGTGATCCACCAGCAGACGCCCTGACCGATCCCGTGCTGCTTCCGGGTGAAGAGCTGGAGGTGCGAAGGCCAGGCCGGCGGTCCAGACCACCCCGTCGACGGTCAGCCGCTCAGGCTGCTCGGCGTCGGTGCTGGCCAGGCTGAGGTGGTCAGGACCGACGGCAAGCACCCGGCAGCCGCAGCGCAGCCGCACATCCCGGCGCTGCAGGGCCAGGATGGCCTGCTCACGGTTGAAAGCGCGCGCCTGGGGCAGTGGCGTGGATCCTTGCTCGATCAGCTCAATCACCGCCGCTCCTGCCAGCAGATCGGCGAGCTTGCATGCCAGCTCCACGCCGCTCGGTCCGGCGCCGATCACAGCCAGGCGCTGCAGGGGGCGTCTCTGCTGGCGCAGGTGGGTCACCAGCTCGCTCAGCCGATCCACATCGGCAAGGCTGCGGAACTGCAGGGCATGCTCCGTCACGCCTGGGATGCCGAAGCTCTGGCCGCGCGCGCCGGTGGCCAACACCAGCTGGCCGTAGGCCAGCCGACGGCCTGACTGTGTCTCCAGCGTGTGGGCCGCGGTGTCAATCCCCGTCACCCCATCCCGAAGCCAGGCGATGCCTCGACCTGCCAGCAGGGTGTCATAACGGGGCGCCACTTCCCAGCGCCGCAGCTCGCCGCTGAGCAGCTCGTAGAGAAGCGGTAGAAACAGAAAGTGTTCCCGGGGCTCGATCAGCAGCAGGGGCGGGTGGTGGCGGCGCTCCGCCAGGGCAAGGGCGGTGTAAAGACCGCCGAATCCACCCCCCACGATCACAATCGGTGCCTGATCGGACATCGGAGCGCTGGTGATGTCCGGCTCGGGGCTGGGGGAGTCTGTGCGGGAGGTGGTGCGGGGGATGGGCATCACGGCAGCCGCTCTTGGCTGATCATGGCTGTCTGGTCGCACAGCTGAGAGCCCGTTCAGATACGCGGCGCACGGCGGTCGGTCGGATGCGGGGCGATGATGCGTTGATGGTGATTGCCCCAGCGACAACGCTCCCCTCAGACCGTTGCGGCCTGCCGGTGGATTCCGAGGCGGCCTGTGCGCAACTGCTGCCCCTCGATCCGGCCGCTCGCCTGGGTTGGGGGCTGGATCGCTTTGGCGAGGGGTTTGCCATCACCACCAGTTTTGGCATCCAATCTGCGGTGCTGCTCCATCAGGCCAGCCAGCTGATGGCCGAGCGTGCGGTGCCGTTACCGGTGATCTGGGTGGATACGGGCTACCTCCCTGTCGAGACCTACCGCTATGCCGATCAGCTCTGCAGCCTGTTGGGAATCACGCCCCATGTGGCCCAGGCCGCGTTCAGCCCCGCCCGGATGGAAGCTCTGCACGGACGCCTGTGGGAGACGGGCCGTGTTGAGGATCTTGAGAATTATCACCGGATCCGGAAGGTCGAACCGCTGGATCAGGCCCTCGCTCAGCTTGATGTGCACTGCTGGGCCAGCGGCGTGCGCGGCAGCCAGACCGATCACCGCCGCTCGATGGTGGTGCTCGCTGGGGTGCGTCAGCGCTGGTCGCTGAGGCCCCTGCTGGACTGGTCGAACCGCGAGGTTTACTACTACATGCAGGAGCATGGGCTGCCCCAGCACCCCCTGTTCGAACAGGGTTATTCCACGGTGGGTGACTGGCATTCCAGTGCCCCCGATGACGGCGCTGTCAACGGGCGTGCCACCCGGTTCAGCGGTCTGAAGCAGGAATGCGGAATACACCTTCCCGGTCTGATGGGAGAGGGGATCTGACTGCGTCACCCCAGGCTCCTGGCGCGGCTCTGGCTCCGGAACCCGGCCAGGACACCTGGCTGCTGATCGGCAACAGCCGCTGGCACTGGGCTGTGGGGCGAGCCGAAGGCCTGCGCTGCTGGAGCAGCCCCCCGCCGGCCACTGGTGATGGGATCGTTCAGGCCCTGCTGCCCCGCGTGCGGGGCTGGGCTGCGGTGGGTCCGGTGCCAGAGGATGGTGGTCTCGATCCCTCGCTGCGGCTGAACATTGGCGCCGTTCCGCTCGCAGGGCTGCCCGCCTGGATCGGGGTGGACCGGGCGCTGGTGGCCTGGCAGGCCTGGCGGCTGGGCGGAACGGCGGTGCTGGTGGCCGATGCCGGCACTGCCCTGAGCCTCACCCGCGTGAATCGGGATGGGGCCTTCGCCGGCGGTCGTATTCAGGCAGGACGTGGCCTGCAGCTGCGGAGTCTGGCCGAGGCGACCAGCCAGCTCCCCTGGTTGGCCAGCTCGGTTGAGTCAGCGCCGGCAGCGGTGAAATTGCCCTGGCCCATTGCCACAGCGGAGGCGATGGAGCAGGGTGTGAGGTTGGGGATGGTGGCAGCGGTGCAGACCGCCTGGCAGGAGCTGCGCCGCAGCGACTCTGATTGCCGGTTGTGGGTGACCGGTGGAGATGGGATCTGGCTGGCGGAAGCCCTGGGGGTGCCCTGTCAGCCTGATCTGGCGCTTGAAGCTCTGGCGGCGCTCAGATCAGGCCCAGGTCGGCCAGAATCGTGTCTGCCATCGTCTCTGCCTTGACCTTGGTGTAAATCAGCTCGATCGCGCCAGTCGGATCGATCACGAAGGTGTGGCGCATCATCCCCATGTACTCCCTACCCATGAATTTTTTTAGCCCGTAGCTGTCATAGGCGCTGGCCACCGGGCAGGGCTCGGCATCGGTGAGCAGAGTGAATGGAAGTGAGTATTTGGCAATGAATTTGGCGTGGCTCGAGGTGGTGTCCTTGCTGATGCCGAGCACACGCATGCCGTGCTGCTCATAGGCCTGCCATTGATCACGGAAGTTACAGGCCTCCTTGGTGCATCCAGGCGTGTCATCCTTCGGATAGAAATAGATGACGACCCTCTGACCGCGTAGCGCTGAGAGCTGCACGGAATCACCGTTCTGATCCGGCAGGGTGAAATCAGGGGCTTGAGCTCCGATCGCCAGGGCCATGGTGGAGGGTCTGCGCTGTCTGGCGGGAGCCTAGGAAGGGAACTAGGGCGATGGCCGCCGTCGTGATCTGTCGCGCTTTGTGCTGCTAATCAACCCCTTGTGATCCGCTGATTCGCAGCGGATTCGCCAGGTTGTTTCATTTTGTAAGTACCCCTTGCGCTCCGTTTTCCAGCCTGGAAGAGCTGGCTACGGTTCAGGTGAAGTCTTTTTTCAAACAGTGACGTACGTGAAGAAGCGTTTGCTCGTTGGCATTTTTCTGGGCTCAGCTCTTGCCGCTGTGGCGCTCCCGGCCAGCGCCTCTGTTGATAACGGTCTGCCGATCCGTTGGAACACAGGCGGTGCCGTGTGGTCGACCAATGAGTCGGCGATGAAGACCTTCCTGGAGTCTGGCGAGGTGACCGATCGCGGACTCCAGGGCGGACTCAACAGCTCTGGCTGGACAGCCGATGAAGTGCGTGAGGGTCTGAACAAGACTTACAACGTTGACATGGTCGGGGTGAGCCGTTTCCTCTTTTCCGCCGATGGGGTGAAGTTCCTCAAGAACCAGACCACGAGCTATTTCCCCTACTGGAGCAAGACCACCTATTCAGTTCAGGCTCTGCGCTCAGCGATTCTTGCCGACGCTCGCGACGGCCAGATCTCCGCGGCCGGAATCATGGCCAACCTGCCAGTTGACATGCGCCTGGCCGACTTCTGCAACACCTACACCGGTGCCCAGAACGTCTGTGCTGAGGGCCGCTGCCAGGGCGAGGCCCAGTGCACCTCCCTGCTCTCCTGGTACGTCTTCCTGCCCGCCTGCATCCAGGCCAATCAGCAGAGTGATCCGGTGGCTCAGGTGCGCATCAACACCCAGGCCCCGGCTGCGGCTCCCGCTCCCCAGCCCACTGTGATCCGCGGTCTCTGGTGATCCACCCCGGCTGGATCGCCCCGGTCAGCTCGGCCGGCGGGCGATCAGCAGGGTGTGTTCCAGTTCCTGGGGCAGCCTGCTTCCCCGCTGGCAATCGAGCAACTCGCCCAGCTGGCTGAATGTGTCGGCGTCGAGCGAGCCGAGGCGGCGGCGGTAGGCGCTCTGCGGAGCCAGCCAGCGCTCCAGGAGCGCTGGGCTCAGCTCCAGCCCCAGGCTCTCGAGCCAGCTCTGCTCCTGCAGTTGCCAGCCTGCGGCCCCGGCGCCATCGCGCCAGTGGTGCAGATCGGCTCGTTCGGTTGCCAAGGCCCGGCTCTCGGCCGCGGCAACCCGTGCCAGGCACTCCTGCTGATCAGAATCCGCCGGATTTCGCTCCCGCTCTGTCAGCAGCCGCAGCAAGGATCCGGCAGGGCCCAGCCGTGGCCCACTGAACAGCAGCCTGCATTCCCCACCAGGTGTGAGGAGGGTTTCCAACGCCTCCCACCAGGCCCGGATCACTGCGGGCGATTGACGCGGCCACGGCTGGCGGGCGGCGATCCATTCGAACCGGCTTGCGCCGCATGCTTCGACCAGAAGCTGGGTACCTTCCGGCGAGTTCGCCAGAATCTCAGGCCGGCGCAGGCTGTCGAGCAGCTCCAGTTGCGCTTCCAGCCGCTGCTTGCAGCTGGCGTCGGCAACGGTGATCACCACCCCTCCCTCGGGCGTCGCTTCAATCGGATCGAGCGCCCAGAGCAGGGATTGGGCGTCGAGCAGCAGCACCCGGTCGTGGCGCCGCCAGGTGACGCCGTGCCAGAAGCGCCGCCGCAGCGCATCCAGCCGGGCGCCTTCGGCGACGGACTGACGCTGCAGCCAGCGGGTCAGAGCGGGATCATCCGGGCTGCTGCTCAGCCAGGCCTCGCCATCGTGGGCTGATTCCGCCGCTGCCGCCAGCTGGGCCGCCCGGCGCTGCTGCAGGCGCTGGCGTCGTATTCCCTCCCAACCCAGGTGGCCCGGCTGCCAGAACACTTCCCCCTGCAGGCTGCGGGGCAGGTACTGCTGTGCCACCCAGTGCTCGGCGTAGGCGTGGGGATAGCGGTAGCCCACCCCGTCGCCGAACAGCTGGCCGTCGCGGTTGGCGTCGCGCAGGTGCGACGGCACCTCCTGGCGGGCCGTGGCGCGCACGGTTCTGAGCGCATCGAAGAAGGCCAGGGCGCTGTTGCTCTTGTCCGCCGCTGCCAGGTAGAGGGCGGCCTGGGCCAGGGGATAGAGCCCCTCCGGCAGGCCCACCCGCTCGAAGGCCGCGGCGCAGGCCTCCACCACCACGATCGCCTGGGGGTCGGCCAGGCCGATGTCCTCCCCCGCTGCGATCAGCATGCGCCGGAAGATGAAGCGGGGGTTCTCACCGGCCTCCACCATCCGGGCCAGCCAGAACAGCGCCGCATCGGCATCACTACCGCGCAGTGACTTGATGAATGCGCTGATCGTGTCGAAGTGGGCGTCACCCTGTTTGTCGTAAAGCACGGCCCGCTGCTGGATCGACTCCTCGGCGGTGGCCAGATCGATGGCGATCTCGCCATCAGCGCCTGGCGGGGTGGTCTCGACGGCCAGCTCCAGGGCATTGAGCAGGCTGCGGGCATCGCCACCGGCCACATCCACCAGGTGGTCTGCCGCCTCGGCGGCGAGGGCGATGGTGCGATCGCCGTAGCCCCGCTCGGGATCCGCAAGCGCCCGCCGCAGCAGCTGGTGCAGGTGCCGCGGCTCGAGCGGCAACAGGCGAAACAGGCGCGAGCGGCTCACCAGCGCCTTGTTTACCTCGAAGGTGGGGTTCTCGGTGGTGGCACCGATCAGGGTGAGGGTGCCGTTCTCCACCCAGGGCAATAGGGCGTCCTGCTGGCCGCTGTTGAAGCGGTGCACCTCATCGATGAACAGGATCGTGCGCAGCCCATGCCGCTCAAGGCGCTGCTGGGCGGCCTCCACCTCGGCGCGCAGCTCCTTCACTCCGGCCAGCACCGCATTGAGACTGCTGAAGTGAGCTCGGGTGCTGCCGGCGATGATCCGGGCCAGGGTGGTCTTGCCCACTCCTGGCGGCCCATGCAGGATCAGGTTGCCCACCCGGTCGGCAGTGATGGCGCGGCGCAGCAGCCGGCCTGGGCCAAGAATCGCTTCCTGGCCCACGAAGTCGTCGAGGCAGCGGGGGCGCAGACGGTCGGCCAGAGGAGCCAGCTTCTGGAGCTGCACCTGCCGTTGGTGGCTGAAGAGATCCGTCACGGGCTTGGATTGTCCTGCTCGGCAGGGATGGGCGGTGCTGACGCGTGGTGCCTGCTGCCCCTTGGTCGTGCTGATGCTGGCGGGCCGGCGCAGCCACTGTTCTGCCTGCACTGGCCAACCCTGGTGCCTTGTGTAACTTGCTGCGTAGCCAGCCCGTCCCCGTGCGTGCAATTCAAGCCGTTCCGGCAGCCAAGGTCGTTCTGGCTCTGCTCAGCTTCGGCATGGGGGCAGCCATGCTGGCGTCGTGCAGCAAGCCCAGACCGCCGGCTGCAGTGCCCCCCCAGGTGCAGCTGGTGAACCCCAGGCCCCAGCTGATCACCGACTCGGCCGACTACCAGAGCACGCTGGAAGCGATTCGCGAGATCCGGCTGGCCTCGGAGATCGCCGGGCGCATCACCTCCATGCCCGTGAATGAGGGCCAGAGCGTGCGGCCCGGTGACCTGCTTTTCCGCCTGGATCAGGTGCAGCAGCGGGCTGAAGTGGATGCCGACGCTGCCGAAGCCCGCAAGGATTTCATCAACGCTGAGCGTTACATTTTTCTCAACCAGCAAGGCGCCGTCTCCACCAAAGATCGCGACTTCTATGTAACCCAGGCTATCCAGAGCCGCGACCGACTCAAGGCCGCCAGCGCCACCCTCGCCTACAAGAACGTGGTGGCGCCGATCGAGGGCTATGTGGGCAGCCTGAACTTCAAGATCGGCGATGTGATTCAAGCCGGTGAAGTGGTCACCAGTGTGGTTGACAACAGCAGGCTCTGGGTGCGGATCGATGTGCCGGGTGAGCTCAGTGATCGGGTGCGCCCTGGTCTGCCGGTGATTCTGAAGGGGCCGGACCCGCGCCGCCCCCGGGCCACCGGGCAGGTGGTGTTCGTGGCGCCTGATCTCGACAAGGAGCGACAGACCATGCTCGTGAAGGCAGCCTTCAACAACCCCGATGGCGCCCTGCGCAACAACGAGCGGGTCAGCGCCACCCTGGTGTTCGACCAGCGCACGATGCTGGCCATTCCTCAGCAGGCCGTGCTGCTCCAGGCGGGCAAGACCTTCGTGTTCCTGGCGGTGAGCGCGGAGGAGGCCCGCCGTCGGCTCGGCCGCGAGATCGATCCCCCGCCCGTTCCCAATCTTCCCGTCGCCATGCAGGTGCCCGTGCGTCTGGGCACGTTGCAGGATGGCGCGTATCCGGTGCTGGAGGGCCTCACCGCTGCAGACACGGTGGTGGTGGGCAATCTGGCCCAGCTGCGAAGCGGCCTTTCGGTGCAGTCCGTCACGGCGCTGCAGAGTCCGTTCGCCGGCATGCGCATCCCTCCCGCCAGCCGGACGCAGGCCCGATGAGTCTCTCCGACACCTTCATCCGCCGCCCCGTGCTCAGCACGGTGTGCAGCATCCTGATCCTGATGGCCGGCCTGATCAGCCTGCCGCTGCTGCCGATCGAGAACCTGCCGAACATTGCCCCACCCACTGTGCAGGTGAACGCCAACCTGCCCGGGGCCGACGCGCTCACGGTGGAGAGTGCGGTGACCGGCCCCCTCGAGGAGCAGATCAACGGTGCTCCGGGAATGGACTACATCACCTCGTTCAGCACCAGCCAGGGCACCAGCCAGGTGAACGTCTACTTCAAGGCCGGCACAAATCCTGATATCGACCAGGTGAATGTGCTCAACCGGGTGCAGACCGCCAGTCCCCAATTGCCGCCTCAGGTTAATGCCCAGGGGGTAACGGTGCAGCAGACGGCCAGCAGCTATCTGCTGGTTTACAACCTTACCTCTACCGCCGGTCAGTTTAGCCGTGAATATCTCAATGGCCTGCTGCAACTCAACCTCTACTACCCCCTGACGAGGGCCGATGGGGTGGGGCAGGTGAACATTTTCGGCGCCAGCAATCCTGCCTTCCGCATCTGGGTGGACCCTCAACGGCTAGCCCGCTTCAATCTCAGCGTTGATGCGGTTGTTGAGGCCCTCAAATCCCAGAACCAGATCGTGATCGCTGGCAGCATCGGCGGTCCTCCCTCCACCCGTGCCAACCGCAGCACATTCCCGATTTTGGTGAATGGAAACCTGGAAACAGTTCAGCAGTTTGAGGATGTGATTCTGGCCAAGGGGCCCGATGGCGGTCTGATCCGCGTGGGCGATGTGGGGCGGGCTGAATATGCTTTCCAGAACTTCAATCAGCAGGCGGTCAACGCGCGCACGGGCTATCCCTGTGTGGGCTTCGGTGTGATCCAGCTGCCTGGCAGCAACGCCATCAGCACCGCCAAGGCCGTGGACGCAGTGCTCACCAGCTTCACCAATACCCTGCCGCCCGGGGTCGTGTTGGAGAAGGTGTTCGACCAGACCGATTTCATCAACGCCTCGATCGAGGGCGCCCTTGACGCCCTGCGCGATGCCGTGGTGCTTGTGCTGCTGATCATCTTCCTGTTTCTGCAGGACTGGAAAGCCACCGCCGTGCCTGCGCTAGCCCTGCCGATCGCCCTGCTTGGCGCTCTGATCTTCGTGAAGGTGTTCGGGTTCTCGATCAACGAACTCACCCTCCTGGGCATCATCCTGGCCACCGGTCTGGTGGTGGACGACGCGATCGTGGTGGTGGAGGCGGTGTCGGCCCGGATCGAAGCCGGAGACCGTCCGTTCAGGGCCGCCTCCAATGCCATGAAGGAGCTCACCGGCGCCATCCTCGCCACGGCTCTCGTGCTGCTGGCGGTGTTCGTGCCGGTGACCTTCTTCCCCGGTGCCACCGGCGTGATCTACCGCCAGTTCGCTCTCACGATCGTGTTCTCGATTGTGGTGTCCACCTTCAATGCGATCACCGGCAAGCCGCTGCAGTCGGCCCTGCTGCTCGGTGGCGGCAAGACCGAGCCCCGCGGTTTGCGCTGGACCCTGATCGGCAGCATCTTCGGCGGGATCTACGGCGCCATGGCCGGCGGCTGGGTGCTCTCCCTGGTGCTCGGCGGCCTGGGAGCTTTGGTGGGCACCTACCTGATGCCGATTTTCACGGCCTTCAATGCAGGCTTTGACCGTCTGGCCAGGGTTTACGCCCGCGCCTTGAATCAGGTGATCCGGCTGCGCCGGCTGGTCGCCCTGCTGCTGCTGGGCGGCATCGTGCTCACCGGGGTTGCTTTCACCGCCATTCCCACCGGCTTCGTGCCCACCGAGGATCAGGGCTATGGGCTGGGCATCATCCAGCTCCCTCCGCAGGCCTCGATCGAGGCCACCATGGAGGTAGCCACTAAGGCTCAGGCGATCCTCGCCAGGGAGAAGGAGATCATCTCCGGCGAGATCGTGGGCGGCGCGGGATTCAACGGAGGCTCGCTCAACCAGGGCCTGTTCTTCTTCGGCCTGCGGCCGATCGATGAGCGCAGCGGCAAGGGCCAGTCGGCCCAGGAGATCATCGCCCGCCTCAATAAGGAGTTCCATGAGATCCCCGGTGCGTTGGTGCTGGCCCAGTCACCTGCCGCCGTGCCCGGCTTCAGTGCCCAGGGGGGCCTGTCGTTCCAGTTCAACGACCTCAGCAATGGTGGCTACAGCCCCACGGATCTGGCCCAGATGGCGGGCAAGCTGATCGGCGCGGCCAGGGCCACGGGCGATTTCGGCAACCTCTACACCCAGTTCATCAGCGATGCGCCCGTGTGGCGCCTGGAGCCAGACCGCGACCGGATGGCCTCCCTCAACATCGACTACGGCCAGGCCATGCAGGTGCTCGGCACTGTTAACGGCGGCAGCTTCGTGAACCAGACTTACGAGAACCAGCAGTACCGCCAGGTTTACGTGCAGGCAGAGGGCAGCAAGCGGGAGGTTGTGCAGTCGCTCAATGATCTCTATGTGCCGGATCGCAGCGGCAAGCTGATTCCGCTCACCAATGTGGTGAAGGTGCGGCTCGACAGCGCTCCGCCGATCATCAGCCACTTTGATCTCTACCGCACCGTGCTGATCCAGGGCGTTGAGGCCATGGGGCGGAGCAGCGGTCAGGCGATCGACACTCTGATGGCAAGCTTCCGTCAGCTCAATCTCAGCAACATCGGCTCAGACTGGTCGGCCCTCACCCGCTCCGAGGTGCAGGCCGGGGCCCTGGCGGCCCTGGTGTTCGCGCTCGGGATTGTGGTGGTGTATCTGGTGCTCTCGGCCCAGTACGGCAGCTACATCGATCCGCTGATCATCCTGATGACGGTGCCCTTGGCCATGCTCGGTGCTCTGGCCCTGCTGGTGCTGCGCGGCCAGGTGAACAACGTATACGCCCAGGTCGGTTTGGTGACGCTGATCGGTCTGGCGGCCAAGAACGGCATCCTGATCGTGGATCTGGCCAACCAGCGGATGGAGCAGGGTATGGCGGCCGCGGATGCGGCGATCGGCGCTGCCAGGTCGCGCCTGCGCCCGATCCTGATGACGGCGATGGCGGCATTGGCCGGCTTCTTCCCCTTGTTGGTGGCCAGCGGCGCCGGAGCCCTCAGCCAGCGCTCGCTCGGAGCCGTGATCTTCGGTGGCCTGCTGGTGGCTACGGGGCTGAGCCTGTTTGTGGTGCCCTCCTTCTATGTGCTGATGAAGCAGCTGGAGGCTGCCTGGTTCCCCGCCAGCGCCGCCTCTGATCCTCTGGGCCCTGAAACGCCCCCACCAGCCTGATCCGAGCGATGCCTCTTCCCCATCCACCCAGTTACCGAAGGGGCCGTCAACAACGGGTCGACCGCAGGCGCATTGTGCTCAGCGCGGCCCTGGCAACGGTCGCCGCCAGCGTGCTGCTGGTGCTCGTGCATCGCGTCACCCGCATACCGGGCGAACCGCTGCGCCCGATCCCCCTGCTGAAGGCTCTGATCCTGGTGAGTGGCGCCGCCGGCTGTGCAGCCTGGGGCGAAACCATGCGCCAGCTGGCGCTCACCCAGCTGGGGGAACCTGAAGGGCCGGAGGAGATCTGAAGGATGGACGTTGTCACTCAAATCTGTGGGTACCCACCAACGGACGGGGACAGGGGCTCATCTTCTGCGTCATCGTTCTCTTGCGTTGGTCATCGATCGGCCCGATCTGCCCATCGGCCGATTCAGCAAGCCAGGTCCCGATCTTGCGGCCCCCAAGTTTTCGCGCTGATCTCCTCCCCCCCATGATTCCTCCATTGCCGCAACGTTTCAGGGCTGGCGGGCTTGGCCTGAGCCTGCTTCTGGTGGTCACGGCAGCGGCTTGTCAGTCGAGGCCTCCTGTTGCGCAGCAACGTTCACTCCCGGTGCAGGCCG
Organism: Prochlorococcaceae cyanobacterium; assembly: GCA_040399265.1. Taxonomy (GTDB): domain Bacteria; phylum Cyanobacteriota; class Cyanobacteriia; order PCC-6307; family Cyanobiaceae; genus NIES-981. The sequence continues at coordinate 54,200 of JBBASO010000003.1, read as the reverse complement.
CCCCGGTGGTGCCGGCCCAGTTCAGCCAGAGTGTGGACACAGTGAGCACCCTGGAGGCGCTCGATGAGGTGGCACTGGCGGCCCAGGCCTCCGGCCGGATCGAACAGCTGCTGGTGCGCCAGGGGGATCAGGTGAGCCAGGGGCAGAGGCTGCTGGTGCTCGATCAGGTGCAGCTCAGGGCCGAGGTGGAGGCGCTCAAGGCTCAGGCCGAAACCGATCGGATCAACTTCGAGCGCTTCGACATGCTGGCGCGGATGGGAGCGGAAACGGCCCTGCGCCGCGATCAGGCCCGCCAGCAGTACATCTCCTCACGCCAGCAGTTGGTGGCCCGCCAGGCGGATCTGCAGTTCCGTGATCTGAAGGCACCGATCGCCGGCGTGGTGGGGGATGTGCAGGTCAAGGCCGGTGATGTGATTCAGGCCGGCAGTCCCTTCACCTCCATCATTCGCAACGACCGTCTGCTGGCTCGCATCGATGTGCCGGCCGTCTACGGCGAGCGGGTGCAGGTGGGGCAGCCGGTGGTGCTGATGGATCCGGCCACCAACCGTCCCATGGCTGAGGGACAGGTGCGCTCCATCGATCCAGGAATCATTGCCAGCAGCCAGTCGCTGCTGGTGAAGGCGGAGTTCCCCAATCCCCGCGGGGATCTGCGCTCCGGGCTGCGCACGCGCACCAGGCTGGTGCTGGCCAGCGGCACCCAGCTGTCGGTGCCGTTTGCGGCTGTCACCCAGCTGTCGGGCCAGAGTTTCGTGTTTGTGGTCGGCACCCTGGAGCAGCTCAGGGCCAAGCCCGGCCGGATCAGCGCCAAAGCCCTTGCAGCGCTCCCCGCAGATGGACGGTTTGCGCTGCAGGTGCCCGTTCAGCTCGGCCCCCTGCAGCGCAATCGTTATCCCGTGCTGCGGGGGTTGGCTCCCACTCAGCAGGTGATCACCTCCAACCTGCTTAACCTGCGCCACGGCTCGCCGGTGCAGGTGAACTGAGCAGGCCCTGCCATGTCGCCCTCCAACCGATTCATCGTTCGCCCCGTGCTCACCACGGTGTGCAGCCTGCTGGTGGTGTTTGTCGGGTTGATCGCTCTGCCCCTGCTGCCGATCGAGAGCCTGCCCGACATCGCCCCGCCCACGGTGAACGTGCGCTCCCGCTATGTGGGTGCCGACGCGGTGAGCGTGGAGCAGGGGGTGACGAGTGTGCTGGAGCAGCAGATCAACGGGGTGGAGAACATGGAGTTCCTCACCTCCACCAGCGGCGCGGACGGCACCAGCAACATCACGGTGTTCTTTGCCAGCGGCAGTAACCGCGACATCAATCAGGTGAACGTGCAGAACCGGGTGTCGCTGGCCCAGCCCCGGCTGCCCGAGGAGGTGCGCCAGGCCGGCGTGACCGTGAACCAGGCCTCCACCTCAATTCTGCTGGTGGTCAACTTCAGCAGTGAAGATGCCGCCAATCCCTACAGCGTGGAGACGATCAGCGGCCTACTGGATCAGAACCTTACCGATGCGATCCGCCGAGTGCCGGGGGTGGGCAGCCTCACCTATTTCGGCAACCGCGAACTGGCGTACCGCCTCTGGCTCGATCCCGCCCGCCTCACGGCCAATGGTCTCAGTGCCGACGACGTGGTGACGGCGGTGCGCAGCCAGAACCGGCTGGTGCCTGCGGGCCAGATCGGTGGCGCGCCAGCGCCACCGGATCAGCAGTACACCCTCTCGGTGCAACTGCAGGGGCGGCTCACCAGCGTGGAGGATTTCGAGAACCTGATCCTGCGCTCCAGCTCCAATGGCGGCCTGCTGCGTTTGCGCGATGTGGGTCGGGTGACTCTGGGGGGGGAGTCGTTTGACGTGGAGGCCACCGACCTGCGTGGTGTGCCCTCGGTGGGCATGGCGATCTACCAGCTCAGTGGCAGCAATGCCTTGGATGTGTCGCGCGGGGTGAAGCAGGTGTTGGCCGAGTTCGAACCGCTCATGCCGGTGGGCATGACCATGGAGCTGATCATCGACTCCACCGATTTCATCAATGCCTCGATTCAGGGGGTGAGCAGTGCGCTGCGTGATGCAGTGGTGCTGGTGGTGCTGGTGCTGTTCCTCTTCCTGCAGGACTGGAAGGCCACTTTGGTGCCGGCGATTGCCATCCCGGTGGCGCTGGTGGGCACCTTCGCCTTCGTGAAGGCGTTTGGCTTCTCCCTCAATCAGCTCACCCTCTTCGGCCTGGTGCTGGCCACGGGCCTGGTGGTGGATGACGCCATCACCGTGGTGGAGGACACGGCCACCAAGAAGGCCTCGGGGCTGTCGGCCCTCGATGCCGCGCGGTCCACGATGGATGACCTGTTTGGGGCCGTGATCGCCACCTCCCTGGTGCTCCTGGCCGTGTTCGTGCCGGTGCTGTTCTTTCCCGGTGCCACAGGCACGATCTACAAGCAGTTCGCGGCCACCATTCTGTTTTCGGTGGCGATCTCCACCTTTAACGCCCTCACCTTCTCGCCCATGCTCTCGGCCCTTTTGCTGGCCCGGGATCAGGCGCCTCCCACCCGCCGCACCTACGCCATCGCCGGGGGCTTCATCGGTCTGATCTATGGCCTGCTGCTGGGCGGCAGCGGAGTGGTGCCGGCCCTGTTCGCCCTGGTGGTGGGAGCCGTGGTGGGTTTCGGCCTGGCGCTGCTCACCCGGCTGCCCCTGCGCCTGCCCTTCGCCCTGGGGGGACTGGTTGTGGCGCTGGTCGCCGTGCCAGGGATCGAACCCTGGCCCGTTGTGATCTTCGGTCTGATCGGCGCGCTGTTCGGCTGGGCCACCCCCTGGATCTTCGCCGCCTTCAACAGCGGCTATGGCAGCGTTCAGGCTGGTTACCGACGCCTGCTGGATGCCAGCCTCAGCCATCGAAAGATGGTGCTGGCGGGTCTGGTGGCGGGCGTGGTGCTCACCGGCTTCGCGTTCACCGCCATGCCGACAGGCTTCGTGCCGATCGAGGACCAGGGCTACGCCATCGGTATCGTGCAGCTGGCGGACGGCCAGCCCCTGGCCCGGACCCGGGCCGTGAATGCCCGCGTGGCGGAGGTGTTGCGCAGTGAGCCCGACATCGAGAGCGCGGCCCTTTTCAGTGGCGCCAGCTTCGATGGCAACAGCCCGAACCGGGGCTTTTTCTTCTTCGGCGTCAAGCCCTGGGATGAGCGCCCTGCCGCTGAGCAGAGCCTGGGGGCAATCGTGGCCAGGCTGAACGCCAAGCTGGCACCGATCCAGGAGGCCAGGGTCGTGGTGCAGGAGTTGCCGGCGATCCCCGGCTACGGCACCGGCGGCGGTTTTGAGCTGCAACTGCTTGATCAGAGCAGCGGCGGCCTCAGCCTGGGCGACTTCGCGGCGGTGGCCAACCGGCTGGTGGGAGCCGCCAATGCCAGCGGCCGCTTTCAGCGGGTGTTCACCCAGTTCTCACCGGAGGCGCCTCAACTGAAGGTCAGCGTTGACCGCGACAGGATGGCGGCCCTCAATGTGGATTACGGGGCGGCGATGCGGGCCATCAGCCTGAATATCGGCGGCCTGTTCGTGAATGACACCTTCGATGAGGGCCGGGTGCGGCGCGTGTTCGTGCAGGCTGACGCCGACCGGCGCTCGAGCCCCGACCAGCTGGCGGCCCTCACGGTCAACGACCGCTCCGGTCGGCCGGTGCCGTTATCGGAGTTCATCCAGCTGGAGCAGCAGTCAGGCCCTTCCCTGATTCCTCGCTTCAACCTGTTCAGAAGCATCAGAGTGGAAGGCCTGGCTGCGCCCGGTGTGAGCTCGGGTGAGGCGATCAACACGATTCGAGGTCTGTTCGAGCAGCTGGATCAGCCGTCGATCGGCTCCGACTGGACCGGCATCTCCCGCGAGGAGATCAAGGCCGGTGCCTTGGCGGTGGTTGTGTTCTCCCTGGGCATCGTGGTGGTGTACATGGTGCTGGCGGCTCAGTACGAGAGCTACACCGATCCCCTGATCATCCTGATGACGGTGCCCACCGCCATGCTCGGGGCTCTGCTGTTTCTGGCTCTGCGTCAGGAGGTGCTCAACATCTATGCCCAGGTGGGGTTGGTGATGCTGATTGCTCTGGCGGCCAAGAACGGCATTCTGATCGTGGATCTGGCCAACCAGCGCATGGCGGAGGGCCGCTCCCCGCTCGAAGCGGCCCGAGAGGCGGCCAGCTCCCGCTTCCGGCCGATCCTGATGACAGCCATCTCCTCCCTGTTCGGCTTTCTGCCGCTGGTGCTGGCCAGTGGCGCCGGGGCCCGCAGCCAGGCCTCCCTGGGCACGGTGGTGTTCGGCGGCCTAACCCTGGCCACGGTGCTGTCGCTTCTGGTGGTGCCGGCCTTCTATGTGGTGCTGAAGCAGCTCACGGCCCCTTCACCTGCGGAGGAGTCCCTCTGAGCCATGGCTGAGCCGCCTCGCCATTCCCAGACTCAGGCCCCCTTCAGGGGACGCCAGATCGTTGTCGTGGGTCTGATCGGGGCAGCCATCGGCCTGGGCGCGGCCCAATTGCTTCGTCGGCTTGTCGCCAGCACTCCCGCGCAGATCACCCCGTCGGCTCAATCCTGGCTTCTGGTGCTGCTGTCAGGCTTCGGCCTGCTGGCTGGTCTGTCCATCGAAGCCGTGCGACAGCTGCAAATGACCAGTCCAGACCCTGCGTACCGCGGCCACGGCAGCAGGAGTGGCCGCCGTGATCGCCCATCCGGTTGATCCCATCAGGTGATCACGGTGGGCCGGTCCATGCCGGTTCGCTGCCTGATCTCCGCGAGGGCGTCGATGGCTCCAATCAGCTCGCCCAAGGCGGCCTGGGGATCCTGGCTGAGGTTGCCGCTTGGGGGGACGTAGCTCTCGAGATACACCCGCAGGGTGGCGCCCTGGGTGCCGGTGCCGGAGAGTCGAAGCACCACGCGGCTGCCGTCGTTGAGCAGCAGGCGCAGGCCCTGGCCGGAGGTGAAGGATCCATCCACCGGGTCGGTGTAGGCGAAGTCGTCGGCAGTGGCGATTGTGCGGCCGGCGAAGTTCTGGCCCCCCAAGGAGGGTTGCATCGCCTTCATCCGGTCGTAGAGGCCATGGGCGGCCTCCGTGGGGATTGCCTCGTAGTCGTGGCGGGAGTAGTAGTGGCGGCCGAAGCGGCTCCAGTGCTCGGCCATGATCCGGCTGACCGGTTCCCGCCGCCGGGCCAGGATGTTGAGCCAGAACAGCACCGCCCAGAGGCCATCCTTCTCGCGGATGTGGTTGGAGCCGGTGCCGAAGCTCTCCTCACCACAGAGGGTGATACGGCCGGCGTCGAGCAGGTTGCCGAAGAACTTCCAGCCCGTTGGGGTTTCGAAGCAGGGAATGCCCAGCCCCTTGGCCACCACATCGGCAGCGGCGCTGGTGGGCATCGAGCGGGCCACGCCGGCCAGCCCGTCGGTGTAGCCGGGCACCAGGCTGGCGTTGGCTGTGAGCACCGCCAGGCTGTCGCTGGGGTTCACGAAGCAGCGCGTGCCCAGGATCATGTTGCGGTCGCCATCGCCGTCGCAGGCAGCGCCGAAGCGGTAGGCGTCGCTGCCCAGCAGCAGCTCGGCCAGTTCGTGGGCGTAGGTGAGGTTGGGGTCGGGGTGGCCGCCGCCGAAATCCTCCAGGGGCTTGCCGTTGCGCACGCTGCCGGCGGGCGCCCCCAGCAGACCCTCCAGGATCCTCTTGGCATAGGGGCCGGTCACGGCGTGCATGGCGTCGAACGCCATAGGGAAATCGCCGCTCAGCAGCTCGCCGATGGCGTCGAAGTCGAACAGCTTCTGCATCAGGGCCACGTAGGCGTCGACGCCGTCCACCACCTGCACGGCCATGGCGCCCAGCTGCTGGCTGCCGGGGGCCTCGAGATCGAGCTCGCCGTCCTCTTCGAGAATGCGGTAAGTGTCGAGGGTCTGGGTGGCGGCGTAAATGGCGTCGGTGATCGACTCGGGGGTGGGCCCGCCATTGGCGCCGTTGATCTTGACGCCGAAGTCAGCGTCGGGGCCGCCTGGGTTGTGGCTGGCCGACAGGATCACGCCACCGATGGCGCCGTTCTGGCGGATCAGATGGGAGGCGGCAGGCGTGGAGAGAATGCCGCCGGTGGTGGTGATCAGCCGGGCCACGCCGTGGGCAGCGGCCATGCGGGCGATCACGCCGATGGCGCGGCGGTTGCCATAGCGCCCGTCACCGCCCACCACGAGGGTGCCGCCGGCCACCCCGGGCAGCACCCGCAGGCTGGCCTCGATGAAGCTCTCCAGGTAGTGGGGCGTCTCGAACTGCCTGCTGCTCTTGCGCAGCCCCGAGGTGCCTGGTTTCTGGTCGCTGAACGGCGTCGCCAGACTGATCTGCTGAACGGTTGCGGGCATGGCGCCGACGCGGAGCGCGTTCAAAATAGCTCTGGTTGCAGGCGGGATCGGGCAGCCTGGCTACGTTGAAGCTGTGCTTATTGCAGCGTCGCCCCGCTGATGGTCAACGCCGTGTGCAAAGAACTGCCCGTTTCTGGCCAACGTGCCTGCTGCCGCTCCCGCCGGTTCGCGGCAGTGGCCGCACTGCTGCTCTCTGGCCCTGGTCTGCCTGCCGTCGCTGCTGTGCAGGGCTCTGCCCGGGCCTTGCCCTATGCCGAGGCGCTGGCCCGCTCTCGGGCGGCGGCGGAAGCGGTGCTGGCCCGCGCCGGTGCGGAAAGCTGCCTGCGGGGCAAACTCACGAATGCGTTGTTGGGGCTTTCTGCCAGCTGTGAGGCAGTTCCTGGCCAGGCCGATCCAGCCTGTGCCCTGGCGGAGCGGGCCGTGGTGCAGCTGAGCTGGTCGGTGTCGTTCATGGAGGCCACGGCGCGGGAGCTGCTCCAGCTGATCGAGCCCAGGCCCGCCGCTGCCTCGAAACGCTGATCAGGCTTCTGCAATCAGACGGCAGATGCCAGCGGTTCAGTTGGAGGGCACGAGCCCGAAGCCGCCCTGTCGTTTCTGCTCGCTCTGGCCACCTCCTGGCGCTGCTGGCCGGCTGCCGGCCTTACAGCTACGCAGCATCTGCACTGCTACCCGATCGAGCCGGTCCCGTCGCTCGAAGCTGTTGATCGGTGCCACCACGGCCTGCTCCCGGATCTGCCACAGGGCGTCCTTGCAGCTGCCCGGCAGGCGGGGGTGATCGAGCAGTGGGTCGGCCTGGCCCCGGGCCTGGTCGCAGGCCACGGCCCGGTTGTCACGGGCGCAGCTGAAGGTGAGCAGCTGCAGCTGACGCAGCTGCTCCTGGCTGGGGTAAATCGGCTCCTGGCCCGCTCTGGCTGGCCGCAGGCCGGATGACGTGGCCAGCAGAACGATCCCGGCCAGCGAGATCAGCGCGCTGGCCGTGCGGCGGGACTGGACGGAATCGGTGACCATCGGCGGCAGGCTGGCAGGGCGCCTGTTCAGGAGAGAGCGACCACCATCATTGCGGGGGCAAGGCCCTGGGGCGAGTGGCGACCGCTGCAGGACCGCACCCTTTCAGCCCGGTCAGTGTGCTGATTCCCTGGCGGAACGGCCTCTGCTCGTGGCGCCAGCGCTGCGCCACCAGCGCACCGAGCCATGGGGCTGAGGCCGCTGCCAGCCTGCGCAGCTGAGGCTGCCGCAGCAGCAGCAGCCCCTTGACCGTTTCCGCCGCCTGGTGTCGCTGCAATCTGCTGATCTCCGGCCGTCGCTGCGCTTCGATGCGGGCCAGGGCTGCATCCAGGGCTGTGTTGGGAGTCTGCTCCCGCAACAAGGTTCCCAGTTCGCAGCCTGCCACCCAGGCATCGCGCAGCGCCAGGTTGATGCCCTGCGCCCGCACCGGACTCATCGGGTGGGCGGCGTCACCCAGCAGCAGCAGGCCGGGCCGCCACCAGCGGCGGGCATGGCCCACCTGCACCCTCCAGCGAATGGGCGCCTGGAAGGTCTCGGCCTGCTGGCGCCACCATGGGGCCAGATCGCAGGGGCTCTGAGCCGCGAGCTGTTCGGCCCAGTCCAGGCCTTGCTGCTTGCCCTGCGGTTGCACCCAGCCCACCTGCACGGTGCCGCTGGCTGAAGCGAAGGCGCTGCAGATCCCTGCCGGTCCGATCAGCGTCACGAACTCCCCGGCCAGCGGGCCTGGATCCGCTTGCTGCAGCTGGAACCAGAGCAGGTCAAAGCCATGGCCCAGCCGCTCCAGCGCCAGGCCAGCCTGCTGCCGCAGCCGAGAGCCGCGGCCGTCGGCGGCCACCACCACCCTGGCGGGCAGCTCCCGGCCGTCGTTCAGGCGCACCCCCGCAATCCGGTCCCCCTGCCAGAGGAGTGTTTCGGCCGACTGCTCCAGCAGCAGCGACACATGGGCAAACCCCTCCAGCTCGCTGAGCAGGTGCTGCAGCAGTGCCGGCTGGCTGATCAGGGTGCAGGGGTGCCCCACACCCGATTCGAGGGGCTCACTCAGGCGAAACCAGTCGTGGCCGTTCACCACATAGCGCCAGCCCTGCAGGGGCCGTTGCGGGATGGGGGCTGGCAGGGGCAGCAGTTCCATTGCTGCCAGCACCTCAAGACCATGGGGCATCAGTGCTTCACCGCGAAAGCGGCCACCAGGGCTGAGTGTGGTTTCCACCAGGGTGACCGGCACGCCCTGGCGGGCCAGATGCAGGGCCAGGCATGCGCCGCTGGGTCCGGCACCCACGATCACGCATCCCGAGGGTTCAGCCATGCATCCCGAGGGTTCAGCAACAGCGTTCAGCGGGTCAGGTTGCGGGGGGGAACCGATCAGAGGTAAGCGGTGTAACTGGGATTGGTTTGGCTTTCCGGGTTCTGCTGGCCCATCAGGGCGCCTTTTTTGGCCAGCAAGTAATCCACCAGTTCCTGCTGCACGTCCAGCAGCTCCTTGGTGCAGCCGCGAAACGCTGCCCGATGGCGGATTTCATCGTGCCGGGTGTGCAGATCCCGAAGCATCAGCTGAATCGCGTCCAGTGTGGCCAGGTGTTGTCTGGAGTCCGGAAGCGCGGGCATCGTCACGCAGACGGTCGGTTCGCCAACTTAGGACTGCAGCGCGCGACCAGTGCCACAGCTCAGCCGCTGCCGCTTCCGCTTCCGCTCAAGCCTGTCCGTTTCACCGAGTTCCGCGCCCTGCCAGAGCCGGTCGATCTCCTCGTTGAAGTGCGTCGCCAGGGCGGGCGAATCGATCACCAGCAGGGTTTCGTCATTCTGGTGCGCGGCTGACGGGCTCCAATTGAACGAACCGCTGATCACGAACCGGCGATCCAGCACGGCAAGCTTGTGATGCAGCTTGTCCCCGGCGCTCAGGCGCGGGGTGCCGACACCGTCGATTCCTGTGGTGCGGGGCCTGTTCCCGGCTTCGAGGCGGCAGCGGTGGTCGGGCAGGGTGACGCCGAGCAGATCCAGCACTTCACTGAATGAACGGGTGGCGAAGCCTGGATCGGCAAGCAGGCGAATCGCCACACCCCGGTCATGCAGCTCGCCGAGTCGGTTGCCTAACTGCTGATCGGAGAACACGAACAGGGCCAGATCGGCCTGGCGCCGGGTGCGTGCCAGCAGAGCATCCAGCAGCCGCAGGCCATGGTGGGGGTCCTGGCGCCGATGGGGGGCGAACAGCACGCCAACGGGCACACGGCCCACGGTTGTCCAGCGGATACCGGGGCTGTTTTTGGCGATGCCGAAGCGGCTGTTGGGCGCTCCTCCGGGTCCGTCGCCCCAAAGGGTCGCGAATTCGCGGCGGAACAGGTCGGCCAGTGCGGCGCTCTGCAGACGCAGCAGGTGGTTGACGTTGCCGCGGGTGCGGGGATCGTCGGGATCACCGTGCACGCAGGAGCTGGTGAAGTTGGTGGAGCCGGTGATCACCTGCCGGCCATCGATCACCATGAATTTGTGGTGCATCAGCCCGCTGCCGGCGCTGCCGTCGGCTGTGTCGTCTATCACCGGCACGCCGCCGTCGCGCAGGATGCGAACGGCATCGCCGCCCGCCAGAGCCCGCAGCTGGTTCTGGCGCTGGCGCAGATGGGGGCTGAGATCAGCGGGATGCTGTTCGCTCCAGGGGGTGCTGTACAGATGCTCCAGCACAACCTGCACGGTCAGGCCCTGGCGGTGTCGCTCCACCAGGGCCTTAGCCACCCGTGGCAGCGACAGTTCCTGCACCGCCACCAGGATCTCCTGCCGGGCGCCGCCGATGCTTTCGAGCAGGAAGGCCTCCAGATCATCGCCTGGGCGCCATTGGCCGTGGATCGGGCTGCGGTAGCGGCTGCTGGCGCGGTGGTTGAAGGCCACCTCGATGCCAGGTGGCAGTGATGGGCGGGCCGTTGGCTGACCGATCAGGTCGGCCTGAGCGGCGCAACCGGCCAGCAGCAACGCAGATAACGGTGCTGCGAGTCGACCGACCCTGGGGGTGAACCAGCGAAGCGCCATCTCAAGTGCGGAACTGCAAAAAGCATTGCCACCTGCTGCGGTCTTCGACAGTGGTGACGCTCAAGCAGCGGGCGGCTGACCTGACTCCGGGGAGGGCACTATCAGTGGTGACCAGGCATTTCGGCCGTGCGCAGCATCAGCACAAACCACCCACTTGCCAGCGCCACGGCGCAGAGCAAGGCGGTCGGCAGGCCGGCTGATTGAATCACCAAGGGGATGGCCACTGGAAAGCCGATGGCGCCGGCCAGGGGAGTGAAGGCCACGACAGCCCGCTGAACGGTTTGGCTGCGCACGCTGCTGCCCGTTGTCTCAGAACCACTCATTGACAGCTTTATCGGCGGGATTGCTGTTGTCTTCAGGGGTGGTGCGGCTGAACTCCAGGGTGATGCTGCGCTTCTGAACGCCATCGGCGGCGGTCGCTTCGATCGGGTAGAGCTGTTGTCCGTCCCGGAAGGGAACCTGAACCCGGAAAGTGCCGTCGGCAGAGAGAGGCACGCTCTCGCCACCGATTGTGAGCCGGGCGGCGGGGTCGGTGGCGCCATAAACGATCAATTCAGCATCGGCCACCAGCCAGAAGGATCGCTGGCGCGGGGCGACTCCGCCGATCCCCGAATCGCGGCCGCTGGCCCAGACACCGGCTCCGGACGCGCTCAGATCACCGGACTCGAATCCAGCGGCCTCGAGCTCGTGGAATGCCTCGGAACCGCGGCTGATGCGCCGCCACTGTGACGTGGCGCTCTGGTAGAGCCGCTCGTGCAGGCCTGCGTCTGCGGGTTCGACGGGCGTCGGCAGCGGGGCCGGCGCTGCTTCAAGGGAGAACGGCACGAACTGATCCAGGATCTGCTCGCACGGGTGCAGGGCAGGTACCCGCGCCACCGAAGAAAAGGCCAGGGAGATCCAGCCTCCGCCGTTATTCCTGCGATAGCCCAGCTCAACGCGATAGTCGCGGTCGCTGAGGGGAACCGGTAGGTACCACTCGGTCGCGTGGCTGTCGACCATCACCTCCTGGAGTGTGTGGGGGTGGGCGGATCCACCGGGCAGGCCCGTCACGTCGGCGACCCGCAGGCACAGCTGGGTCGCAGCGGCATCAATGGCCAGCTGGCGGTCGCTCTCGGCGATCTCCCAGAACACGTAAGCCCACTGGGGATCGCGCGGCAGGAACACCACGCTGGTTTCAGCGGCGGGCCGCGGCGCGGGGGTCATCTCGGCTTCGATCGCCGAAAGAGTTGGAGTCTTGTCCTGTACGTCCTGACGCTCTTCAATCGCAGCGACCAGATCTTCCTTGGATTTGCGGCTATACAGCGCCACGCCAAGGTCGCTGGCCACCTGGCGAAGCTGGCGCAGAGTCATCCGGGCTAGGGCACTGAAGGAAGGGCTCACAGCAACAGGTTTCTTTTGGGATCAGTGTGGTCGACTCTCCCACCGATTGCTCAACAGGTCAGCGAGTGGTCAGGATCCACTGACCACTCGCTGCAGCGGGGATCAGGTTGCTGCGGCCGGTTCCCCCGGTGCTGCGGCCAACAAAAAAGCGGCCTGACGGCCGCCTTGATGGAGATGGGATCCGGATGGTCAGCGACCGAGGCTGCGGTAGGGAACTTTGGCCAGATAATCCATGTCGGCGCTGGCCGAGGCACTGCTGGCCCGCATGGCCGGCAGGCTGCGCACGATCGAGAGGTAGTCCTCGGGGAAGCCGCCACGACGCTGGCGGGAACGCTCCGGGAATGCCTTGATCGGACCGGTGTAGACCACCTGCGGGAAGCCCAGGATGCTTCGGTGGTACGCCTCATAACGAGGGCTGGTGATGTTGAAGGGGGTTTCGCCAAGATCGCGGCTCCCCACCACGCGATTGCGGTGGTAGGGAACCGTGTCGTAGCCGAAATTATCCAGATATTCCTGGGAATTGAGGATGTCGTCGACCATCCCCTTGACGCCGCGGGTCATGAGCACGGCCGACCAGGCGATCTCCTCGGACTTGCCGTGGGTCTTGCGGCCCAGCAGCTTCTCGACAAGGTGGCGAGCCACCATGTAGTTGCTGTTGAGGTTGTAGAAGCTGCGATTGAACGTGTCCGAGAGGCAGAGGGAGCGGATGAAGTCCCGCACCGTGATCTGACCATCACGGAGCTGGGATTCGAGGGTGCGGTCGCGGTCGACCTTGAAGGCGTGGAAAAAGATCTGGCGGTAGGCCGCTTCGATCACGAAGTTCTGATCTTCGCGATCCATGGCCTTGTCCATGGACACGGCCTTGGGGTCCTCATCCGAACCCACCCGCAGGGGAGCAACCCTGGAGTTCTGGGTGGTGGGTGCGTATTGCAAGAGGGGCAGGGCCACGCGAGTACGGCATCCGTCGAGGGGGATCGTAGAAGTGCACCCCGGGTGCCCATCAGGCCCTTCAGGCATGGCTCACAGTCCGTAACGTTCGAGTCTGTTCGGCGCGGCCTTCACCAGCCCAGCGGGGAGAGGCAGTCGCCTGCCTCGGCGTGGCCAGCGGCGATGCGCCCGTCGGTGGCCGGGGCAGGGTCCTGCTGCCGGAGCTCCGGCTCTGCCTGTCTGTCTGCCAACCAGGTGGCCTGGCAGCGGGTTTCCACGCAAAAGGAGGCCGTGTTGCTCAGACCTTGCACCGTGCTCGTGCGCAGCCGCACGTCCGGCCCGGCGAAGCTGAACCGCTCCAGGCTGTCCATGGTTTCGTAGCTGGTGGTGAGCAGCAGGCCATCCCGCTCGTCCATCGCGAAGTGCCCTGCGACCGGTGCGGTCTCGGCATAGCCGCGGTCGCGCAGCAGCAGCCCGCTCCGGCCGTGCTGGTCGCTGGGGATCAGGCCGAACACACTCTCGCCCTCGTGGGCCTCGCCGGCTTTGTCCCAGGCCATCGAGCCGCTCCATCGCACCTGGCAGCCGCCGATCAGGCCGGCCGGATCCTGACCGTGCAGGGCGGCGATGGCACAGAGGCGAGGGTTGTCGGCCTGGAGTTCCACCACCTCGATGAAGGAGCCGCCGGCTTCGGCGCGGCGGTGCAGCAGGTGGTGGCTGCTGCGTTGCGAGCGCCACCGCCCGCAGCTGAGCCTGAAGAAACTGATGGCGTCGGGAATCGGAAGGATCACGGTGGGGCGACCGGCTGGGGCGAGGCTCTGAGGATGATCGCAAGCGGCGACGGGGTGCTGGCCGCCCTTGGCGCGGCACTGTGCTGGACACTGGCCAGCGGCCTCTGGCGCCGTCTGCCCACCTCCCTGAGCGCATCCGAGCTCAACCTGCTCAAGAATCTCCTCGCCCTGGGGGTGCAGGTGCCGTTGCTGCTGCTCATCGGCGGCGCCGCCGATCTGGGGCGTCTGCCGCTGCCCGCGATGCTGCTTCTGCTGTTGAGCGGTGTCCTGGGCATTGCCGCGGGTGACAGCCTGTACTTTGCGGCCCTGCGCAGGCTTGGCACCCGTCGCGCGCTCACATTTGATGCCGGGGGGCCCGCGGTGACGGCGGCGGCCGGCACGGTCTTCCTGGGGGAGGTGCCGCTGCTGCGTCAATGGCTCGGCATCGGTCTGATCAGCCTGGCGGTGTTGCTGGTGGCACGGCAGCGCCTGCCCATATCGACCGGCGCCGCCCAAACGACCAGCCATCGGGCCGACCAGCGGCGCGGGGTGGGGTTGGCATTGGCGGCCCTGCTTTGTGGGTCGGCCGGTGCCCTGCTGGCCCGTTCGGTGCTGAGGCTTGACGGGCCCTCGGCGCTGACCGCCGCGACCCTGCGCCTGCTGGGCGGAACTCTGGTGCTGCTTCCCCTGTTGCCAGCTCTGTTGCAGCATCGTGGTGGTGTCGCCATGGGACCGCGGCCGGCGTGGCGGCGCTGGCCGCTGGTGCTGTTCGCCACCTTGCTGGGCACCAGTGCCGGCATTGTCTTGCAGCAGTTCGCACTCAGCCGTCTGCCTGGCGGGCTAGCGGTGGCGCTGCTGGCCACCTCGCCGGTGCTGGCCCTGCCGCTGGCTCGCTGGGAGGGGGACCGTCCCGGAGCTGTCGGTGCGTCGGCGGCCTGTCTGAGCGTGCTGGCGGTGGTGTTGATCAGTCGCTGAACCCGCAGCCCAGGCGCTGCGTTGTCTCCGCTTGGGCCTTCTCTGCCGGCGCCGTCTCGGCAAGGGCCCAGGCGCAGAGGTCGCTCAGCTCCAGATCCAGGGCCTGAATTCCCCGTGCAGCGCCGATGGCGCCGAGCTGGTCTGCGAGCTGCCGGAGCTGGGCGGTGAAGTTGGTCTGGAAGACCCGATCAGCGGCGATGGCAGGTTGCTTCGCCGCCCAGAGCGCGATGGCGTTGGTGCTGGGTGCGGGGCCTGCACGCAGACCGGCGATCTGCTGCAGGGTGCGCAGGCCATGGGCGAGCAGGCGCAACCGGTGGAGCTCTAGGGCCGGCAGCTGGGTGGCGTGCAGTTCAGCCAGCTCCGCGCCATTGAGTGGACCAGCATCTGCCCGGGGGGTGTCGGCCGAGGCGCTCACGTGCTGGGAACGAGCCGGAAGCCGCAGGAGTGCCCCTGTTCCAGCCGCCAGTGCACGCGTTCAACCTGGCAATCGGAGAAGGTGAGGCGCAGCAGCAGAAGCTCCTGATCGCAGATGCAGGGAAACTGTTCGGCGAGGCGCATCACCGAACAGTGGAATTCGCTCACCACCCAGGCGCCATCGCTGCCGTCAGCACGGCATTCGGCCACGAATCCCTCCCTCCGCCGCAGCTCAACCAGTCGCACCAGCCGTTGCTGCAGAGGTCCTGAACCCAGCTGGCGCCGATAGGCTGCGGCTTTTTCGTGGGCCTGGTGCGACAACAGGTTCTGCACGGTGCCAGGGGGCATGGTGCCCGCAATGGAGCTGAGCAGCGACAGAGCGAAATCGTCGCTGCCGTCCGGGAACTGGGCTTGGCCTTTCCCGGTGAGTCGCCAGCGGTTGCTGGGTCGGCCCGGACCATCCGCGCCGGAGCTGGCCTCCACCAGTTCTTCGTCTTCAAGATTGCGAAGATGACGGCGCATCACCTGAACCGAAACCTCCAGACGATCGGCAAGATCGGCAGCGGTGGCTTCGCCGAGACGCAGCAGCAAAGCGAGAGCAGCTTCGCGAGTGGGTGTGCAGGAGGAGGTGCTGGCCATGGAACCCAGCTTGCATTCACACGATGCCACGGTCAGCAGGCAATTGGGGATTGCACGGCAGGCCCGGGTACCACGGCAGAATGGGGAAGGCCCAAAGTGCCGCGCTCCTGCCCTAAGCTTCCGAATAGGAAACCCTCTGGTTTCGTAATCGGGGCGCCAGTCCGGGCTTCCCGGTCCACTCGGTGTTGCTCCGATCCGGCCTTCAGCATCCCCAGCGCTGCCTCACACCCCCTGTCGAGACGTCTGTCAGCCCGCCATGACCGAGATCAGCTCCACCAGCACTGCCTCTCCCAGCCCGGCTGCCGGGGCCGACAGCTTGGAGGTGATTCGCAAGTTTGCCGAGACCTACGCCCAGCGCACCGGGACCTACTTCTGCAGTGATCCCGGTGTCACAGCGGTGGTGCTGGAGGGGCTGGCCCGTCACAAGGACGAGCTGGGCGGCGCACTATGCCCGTGTCGGCATTACGAAGATAAGGAAGCCGAGGTTTCTCAGGCTTTCTGGAATTGCCCTTGCGTGCCAATGCGTGAGCGCAAGGAGTGTCACTGCATGTTGTTCCTCACCGAGGACAATCCTTTCCGCGGCGACCAGCAAACGATCTCCATGGAGGAGATCCAGGCTGCGACTGCTGGTCAGTGACTTCCGTGCGGCAGTTCGCCCTGTCCTGAATCACACCTCTTCTTTTTATGTCTACCGCCACCGTTGGGGATCTGGTCTCGCAGCCATACAAATATGGCTTCGTCACCGACATCGAAACCGATAAGATCGCCAAGGGCCTCAGTGAAGATGTGGTGCGGCTGATTTCAGCTAAGAAGAGTGAGCCCGCCTTCTTGCTCGACTTCCGCCTCAGGGCATTTCGCCAGTGGCAACAGATGCGCGAGCCCGACTGGGCGTCGCTGGGCTATCCGGCGATTGATTACCAGGACATGGTCTACTACGCGGCGCCGAGGCAGCAGGCCAAGAAGGCCAGTCTCGATGAGGTGGACCCCAAGCTGCTGGAAACCTTCGAAAAGCTCGGGATCCCTCTGAGTGAGCAGAAGCGTCTATCGAACGTGGCGGTGGATGCGGTATTCGACAGCGTTTCGATCGCCACCACCTTCCGGGAACAGCTGGCAGAGCATGGAGTGATCTTCTGTTCGATCAGTGAGGCCGTGAAGGATTATCCGGATCTGATTGAGGAATATCTTGGTACGGTGGTTCCCGGTAATGATAACTTCTTCGCCGCTCTTAATTCAGCTGTTTTCGGCGATGGCTCCTTTGTTTTCATTCCAAAGGGCGTGGAGTGTCCGATGGAGCTATCTACTTACTTCCGCATCAACTCCGGCGACACTGGTCAATTTGAGCGCACATTGATCGTGGCTGAGGAAGGGGCCTCGGTGAGCTATCTGGAGGGCTGCACAGCGCCCATGTTCGACACCAATCAGCTGCACGCTGCTGTGGTTGAGCTGGTGGCGCTGGACGATGCCACTATCAAATATTCCACCGTGCAAAACTGGTATGCTGGGGACGAGAACGGCGTGGGCGGTATTTATAACTTTGTCACCAAGCGCGGCCACTGCCGCGGCGACCGCAGCAAGATCAGCTGGACCCAGGTGGAAACCGGCTCGGCAATCACCTGGAAATACCCAAGTTGCGTTTTGCAGGGGGCGGATTCGGTTGGCGAGTTCTATTCGGTGGCACTCACCAACAACAGGCAGCAGGCCGATACCGGTTCCAAAATGGTGCATGTGGGCCCACGCACTCGTTCCACGATTGTGAGCAAGGGCATCAGTGCGGGCCATTCCCGCAACAGTTACCGTGGCTTGGTGCAGATCGGTTCGAAGGCGGTGGGCGCCCGCAACTACAGTCAGTGTGATTCGATGCTGATCGGCGATCAGGCCGCCGCCAACACCTATCCATACATCCGCTGTCAGCAGCCGGATGCGGCGATCGAGCATGAGGCCAGCACCTGTCGCATCTCCGCAGACCAACTCTTCTATCTACAGAGCCGCGGCATCGCCTTTGAGGAGGCCGTCTCGATGATGGTGAGTGGTTTCTGTCGCGATGTGTTCAACCAGCTGCCGATGGAATTCGCCGCCGAGGCCGACAAACTGCTGGCTCTCAAGCTTGAGGGTTCAGTGGGCTGAAGACCGCAGGCTTGCGGCCTCTTGCCCCATGGATTCTTTTGTATCCTTCACCGTTCATCTTCGCTACCTCCTTCCCCTTCTTCTTCTCCGTGATCCGCCCCGACGCCCCGGTACTGCTTGAGATCCGCGACCTGCAGGCCGCTGTCGACGAACAGCCGATCCTGAAGGGAGTGAATTTGACGATTCGGGCGGGTGAGATCCATGCGGTGATGGGTCGCAATGGCAGCGGCAAAAGCACCCTCTCCAAGGTGCTCGCTGGCCATCCTGCCTACACCGTCACCGGCGGAATCGTGCAGTATCGGGGTGAGAATCTGCTGGAGCTCGACCCCGAGCAGCGGGCGCGGATCGGCCTCTTTCTTGGTTTTCAGTATCCGGTGGAGATTCCCGGGGTGAGCAACCTCGAATTCCTGCGGGTGGCCACCAATGCTCGCCGCTGCGAGCGGGGCGACGAGGAGCTCGACACCTTTGCCTTTGAAGATCTGGTGCGCGAGAGATTGGAGGTGGTGCAGATGGATCCTGTCTTCCTGGAGCGTTCGGTGAACGAGGGCTTCAGCGGGGGGGAGAAGAAGCGCAACGAGATCCTGCAGATGGCCCTGTTGGAGCCGCTGGTGGCGATCCTCGACGAAACCGACTCCGGCCTCGACATCGATGCTCTGCGCATTGTGGCTGGTGGCGTGAACCAGCTGGCCAGCCCCGACAATGCCACCATGCTGATCACCCACTACCAGCGCCTGCTGGATTTAATCACCCCCGATTACGTGCACGTGATGGCGGCCGGTCGCATCCTGCGCAGCGGCGGCAGGGAGCTGGCCCTGGAGCTGGAGCGCACCGGCTATGACTGGGTGGACCCAGAACTAGAGCGGCTCGCCGCCGATGGCCAGCAGGCCGAGCGCTCCCCGGTGGAGGTGGGCTGATGGTGGCCGTTGTCACTGCCACTCCCCGCGCCGACGCTGCAGGGGGAGCTTCGGCTTCTCCCACCGCCGCCTGGCTGGCTTCCCTTGCCGGGGCCCCCTTGCCAAGCCGCCGCCAAGAAGACTGGCGCTTCACTGATCTGGCTGCCCTCACGGCCATCGAGCCTCAGCTGATCAGCATCCTTGACCCCCTGGCGGCCAAGGCGCTGCCTGTTGGTGTGGAGCGCCTCAGTTCTGCGGCTGCCGCCCCTTGGCTGGGTCAGGCCCTGGCCGCCACAAACAGTCTCGACCACTGGCCTGTGCTGCTCAATGCCGGCGCCAGTGCTGGTCAGGCCAGCCCCTTGCTGGCCCTGCGCGTGAGCGGCGCAGCCGGTCACCTGGAGCTTCCCCTGGACGCTGGCAGCCAGCCTGGCTTGGCCAGTTTCCGCCTGCTGCTTGTGGTGGAGGCCGGGGCAAGTCTGGAATTGCTGCTGCTGCCCAGCTCCAGGGGCGTCAATGCCATCAGCCTGGTGAGTGAGGTGATTCTGGAGACCGGTGCCGAGCTGAAGCTGGGTTGTCTGGCTATTGGTGCTTCCGGCAGTTGCCTGCTGCAGCACACCGCTGTGCTTCAGGCGCCCGGTAGCCGGATCGAGAATGTGGCGGTGAGCGGTGGTTGGGCCCTGGCCCGCCAGGAGCCGCGCATCCTGCAGCGCCAAGGCGCGGCCTGTAC
Source organism: Prochlorococcaceae cyanobacterium (assembly GCA_040399265.1). Taxonomy (GTDB): domain Bacteria; phylum Cyanobacteriota; class Cyanobacteriia; order PCC-6307; family Cyanobiaceae; genus NIES-981. The sequence goes on along the minus strand of JBBASO010000003.1, from coordinate 34,997 downwards.
GCGCCTGCGCGCTCTGCAGGTGTGCCGCGAGCGCCAGCTGGCCGACACTCACAGCTGGGTGCGCTTCGACGGCCCTGAGGGTGAACTCGACCAGCTGCATAAGGCTGTGGCGGATGACCAGGCCCGCAGTGTCTTCAACGGCGCCGTAAGCGTGCCCCGCTCCGCCCAGCGCACTCAGGCTGCCCAGCTCAGCCGCAGTCTTCTGCTCTCCGATCGTGCCCGGATCGACACCAAACCGGAGCTGGAGATCGTCGCTGATGATGTGCGTTGCGCCCACGGCGCGACCGTGAGCCGCCTGCAGACCGAAGAGATCTTCTATCTGCAGAGCCGTGGCATCGCCGGCGCTCAGGCGGCCCAGCTGCTGCAGCGGGCCTTCTGTGAGGAGGTGCTGCGCCAGCTGCCGGCTGGCGCAGCGGCTCAGCAACCCTTTCGCGCTCTGCTCGGGGAGGCCTGATCGCTGTGACTGCAACGCCCGCCCTTGATCCCAACCCGGCTGCGGCAGCCCAGCCTCAGGCTGGTGAGGGGGGCGTCGCGGCGTCGCCGCTGGTTCAGCAGCAGGCTGGGGCTGAAAACCTGGCCGCTCTCACCCGCTCCGACTTTCCCCTGCTGGCCCAGACGGCCTGCCTGGGCCAGCCCCTCATCTACCTCGATCACGCTGCCACCAGTCAGAAGCCCCGCCAGGTGCTGGCGGCCCTGCAGCACTACTACGACCACGACAACGCCAACGTGCATCGCGGCGCCCACCAGCTGAGCGCCCGTGCCACCGAGGGCTTCGAGGCGGCCCGCGCCAAGGCGGCGGCCTTTGTGGGGGCGGACAGCCCGCGGGAGATCGTGTTCACCCGCAATGCCAGCGAGGCGATCAACCTCGTGGCCCGCAGCTGGGGCGAGGCAAACCTGGGCGCGGGCGACGAGGTGCTGCTCACTGTGATGGAGCACCATTCCAACCTCGTGCCCTGGCAGCTCTTGGCCCAGCGCACCGGCTGCGTGCTGCGCCACGCGGGCCTCACAGAAACCGGTGAGCTGGATCTCGATGATCTGCGTGCCCAGCTCAACGCGCGCACCCGGCTGGTGAGCCTGGTGCATGTGAGCAATACCCTTGGCTGCCTTAACCCGATCGAGCAGGTGGTGCCCCTGGCCCATGCCGCCGGTGCCCTAGTGCTCGTGGACGCCTGCCAGAGCCTGCCCCACCTGCCTGTGAATGTGGCCCAGCTGGGCTGCGATTTCCTGGTGGGCAGCTCCCACAAGCTCTGCGGCCCCACCGGCATGGGCTTCCTCTGGGCCCGGGAGGCCCTGCTGGAGGCGATGCCGCCCTTCCTGGGTGGTGGCGAGATGATCCAGGACGTGTATCTCGACCACAGCAGCTGGGCCGAGCTGCCCCACAAGTTCGAGGCGGGCACGCCGGCCATCGGTGAGGCGATCGGCATGGGCGCCGCCCTCGACTACCTCACCCACCTGGGACTCGATCGCATCCACGCCTGGGAGCAGGTGCTCACCCGCCAGCTCTTCGATCGGCTGCGGGCGATCGATGGCGTGCGGATTCTCGGCCCCACGCCAGAGCAGCAGCCCGATCGCGGCGCCCTGGCCGCCTTCACGGTGGACGGCCTGCACGCCAATGACATCGCCGCTCTGCTCGATTCAGCCGGTATCTGCATCCGCAGCGGCCACCACTGCACCCAGCCCCTGCACCGGCTTTACGGGATTCCGGGCTCGGCCCGCGCCAGCCTCAGCTTCACCACCACCCCCGCGGAGATCGATCGCTTCGCAGGCGAGTTGGAGGGCACGATCCAGTTCCTGCGCGAGCACAGCTGAGCACGCTCGTCAGGCGGGCGTGAGCACTGCCATCGCCTCGGCGTTGTGGCTGCCCTGCCAGGCCCAGCGCCAGCTCCAGCCGCAGGCCTGGGCGGTGGCAGCGATCGCGTCGCGGTCGGCGGGGATGTCGAAGCTGCTGAGGTGGCTGATCACGTGCTCCTGCTGCTCAGGCGTGAGCGGCTGCCAGCCTGCTCGGATTCGGTTGACGTAACGCGCGATGTAGGCCGGACGGCTCTCCCCGGGCTCGCGGAACACATCCACCCAGAGGAACAGGCCATCGGGGCTGATGCGCCGCCGGGCCTCCCGCAGAAAGCGGGCCTTGCCGGCGTCGTCGAGGTGGTGAATGGCAAAGGCCGAATGGAGGATGTCGGTGCTCTCCGCCGCCGACTCCTGGGCCCAGGTCAGCAGATCGCCCTCCTGCCAATGGGTTGGGTAGGGCGCCTCACCCAGCGCCGCCTGGGCCAGGGGCAGCACCATTGGTGCCAGGTCGAGGCCGGTGTAGGAGCCCAGCGGCAGGCGCCGCAGCAGCGGAGCCAGCAGGGCCAGATCGCCGCAGCCCAGATCCACCATGACCGGGGCAGGGGCAGCGCCGCTGCGGGCTGCCAGCCAGCGCTCGAGGGCGGCGGCGGTGGCGGCGGCAACGGCCCGATGCTCCATCAGGTCGTGCTCCACGATCGCCCGGTAGGAACTCCACTGCCGATCGAAGAAATCCATCACCTTGGAGCCGACCACCCCATCCTGCTGGACCATGCCGTGATGCCTGGCATGCCCGTCCGCCGGTGACCACTGCTTCCCCGTTGCTGTTTCTGGTGGTGCTCGGCGGCCGGGCGCCCGGGTGCCACATCGAGCTGCACGACGTGCGCTTCGTGGCCGGCGCCACGATCGATGAGGCCATCCCGGAGCTGCGGCGCCAGTGGTTCGGGTCGCGCGAGGGCCTGCACCTGGATGCCTTCATGGCGGTGCGGGCGATCGATGGCTGGGCGGTGAGCCTGGGGCGCGAGCCTGCCGCGCCCCGGGGCGAGCGGCTGTGGTTCGTGAACCTGGGCGCCTACCGCCCCGATTCCCTCGCTGAGCTGCACCACTTCGGCCTGGTGGTGGCCCGCTCATCCCAGGCGGCCAAGGCGGCGGCCAAGCGCCAGTGGCTGCGCGGTGCCCTGCAGCCCCACAAGGATGACCTGGCCGCCGTGGACGACTGCCTGGCGATCGAGCAGCTGGAGCTGCTGGGCGGCGAGCGCTGGCATGTGCGGCTGGAGCCCCATCCCGAGGGGCTGATCCAGAGCCAGGTGCCGGATTGGTTCGGCTACAGGCGCATCGACCGGGGTGCGGCATGAGCGGCCGGCAGCGGTTTGCGGCCCACCTGGGCCTGAATGGCCTGCTGCTGCGCTGCGCTCCGCCAGGGATGATCAGGGCGGTACCGGCGCCCGCTTCCCAGCCATGAACACTTTCCAGCCATGAACATCGACGGCAAGCCCTGGCGAACGATCTGGCTGGAGCCGGACGGGACCCCGGGGAGGCACACGGTGGGTGTGATCGACCAGACACTCCTGCCGCATCACTTCATCACCCGGACTTTGGTGAGCTGCGACGAGGCCGCCGAGGCGATCCGCTCCATGGTGGTGCGGGGCGCACCGCTGATCGGTGTTACCGGCGCCTATGGGCTGATGCTGGCCTTGCAGTCCGACCCCAGCGACGCGGCCCTGGCGGCGGCCTTCGAGCAGCTCAACGCCACCCGGCCCACGGCGATCAACCTGCGTTGGGCCCTGGAGCGGGTGCGGGCAAAGGTGCAGCCGCTGCCGCCGGAGCAGCGGGCCGCGGCGGCCCAGGCGGAGGCGGCGCTGATCGCCGAGGAGGACGTGGCCATGTGCGAGGCGATCGGTGAGCACGGCCTGGGCCTGCTGCAGCGGCTGGCGGCGGCGCGGTCTCCCGAGCGCCAGGGCCAGCCGCTGAACGTGCTCACCCACTGCAATGCCGGCTGGGTCGCCACGGTGGACTGGGGTACGGCCCTGGCGCCGATCTACAAGGCGCATCGGGCTGGGCTGAAGGTGCACGTGTGGGTGGACGAGACGCGGCCGCGCAACCAGGGCGCCAGCCTCACCGCCTGGGAACTGGGCCGGGAGGGGGTGCCCCACACGGTGATCGTCGACAACGCCGGTGGCCATCTGATGCAGCACGGCCAGGTGGACGCGGTGATCGTGGGCACCGACCGCACCACTCGCAGCGGCGATGTGTGCAACAAGATCGGCACCTATCTCAAGGCCCTGGCCGCCCGCGACAATGGCGTGCCCTTCTTCGTGGCCCTGCCCGCCTCCACGATCGACTGGACGGTGAGCGATGGGGTGGCTGAGATCCCGATCGAGGCCCGCAGTGCCGCCGAGGTGACCCAGATCCAGGGCCGCGATGCCGATGGCGCGATCACGGCGGTGCAGCTCACGCCGGATGGCAGTGGCGGCTTCAACCCGGCCTTCGATGTGACGCCCGCTCGGCTGGTGACCGCTCTGATCACCGAGAGGGGTGTGGCGGCCGCCAGCGAGGAGGGCCTGCGCAGCCTCTACGGAGATGCCGTCTGAAGCCCCTTCAGCTGGGCTTCCCGCAGGGCCCGGATGCGGTCTTCCAGGGGAGGGTGGCTGGCCAGCAGGCCGAGCAGCTGGGGTGGGGCGCTGATTTTGAGGTTGTCGAAGGCGGGACCATCGCGGTGGTCGGTCAGCTGAATGGCACCACCCAGATGCTCCAGGGCTCCCACCATGGCGTCGGGGCCCACGAGGGTGGCGGCACCGGCATCGGCCCGGAACTCGCGGTGGCGGGAGAACCAGGCGGTGATCAGGGAGCCGCCGAGGCCGAGCAACACCTCCAGCGGCTGCACCAGCACCAGCGAGGGAGCGCGGACGCGGCCCTGCTCGTCGGTGCTGCGGGGCATGGCCATCCACAGCAGCCGCACGAAGAACAGCACAAAGGCGTTCACTACCCCCTGCAGCAGGCTCATGGTCACCATGTCGCCGTTGCCCACGTGGCTGAGTTCGTGGCCGAGCACAGCCTCCAGTTCGGCGGGGGGCATGCCTCGCAGGATGCCGGTGGACACCGCCACCAGGGCGCGGTCCGGGGAGGGGCCGGTGGCGAAGGCGTTGAACTCGGGGGCTGCATAGATGCCCACGTCGGGCATAGGCAGGCCCGCCTTTTCGGCCAGGGCGGCCACGGTCTGCACCAGCCAGCGTGCTTCCGGGCCGCTGTTTTCATCCACCAGCTGCACGCCCATGCCGTTGATCGCCGATTCCCGTGACATCTGCAGCGAGATCCAGGAGCCCACGGCCCCCCAGAAGAAGCTGCCGATCAGCAGGGGCGTGAAGGGCAGATCGGGCGGCAGCAGGCCGATGGCGGTGGCCAGGCCGAGCAGCACGGCGATGGTGGCCACCACCGCCAGGTTGGTGAGCAGGAACAGAGAGGTGCGCAGGGGCATGGGGCAACGCACTGCGGATCATCCGTAGTGTTAGCAGCGGTCGCAGGCATTGGCATCGCCCTGAGACCTTGGGTGAAGACCTGAGATGGACCAGTGCCTGATCCGATGCAGGCAGCTGCATCGCGGTTTTCAGACGGCGCGGCAGGCACGTTGGTCGGTGATTGAGATCGTGATCCCCTTGCAGGATCCTGCTGCGGTCTCGCTGATGAATGAAACCTTTCAGCAACGGTATGCAGTGGGCTGGAATGGCTGCAATCGGCTGCCCGAAATCGGCTTCAGTTGATCGTGAGGGTGATTGCGGAAACGCCCGAAGACGTCGCCCGAAGACGTTGGTTGGATGATTAAAAAACGGTTGCCATGCCGTAGAGGGCAATCCCGTAAACCAGACAAAGCAAAAGGATTCGAGCTGTATCTTTCGTGAGCCGGAACTTGGTCTGGCTGGCGCTTTCGTATGTTTTTTTGATGCTTATTCGCTCTTGCGTCTGTATGTTGTCTCTCAGTTCCTGCAGGGGTGATGCATTGGGTTTGGTGGGTTGGTTGCCTAGCGCTTGTCGAGACTCTTGAAGCAATCGTTGGACGACTGAATCAGGAGCTCGTTGCAAAAGCTCTGAGAGCTGATTTTTGCGCTGGTTAATCTGGGCGAGTGCTGACGCTGACTGTTGATCAATGTCTCTCAAGATGCCAAAAAATAATCCAACCTGCCAGATTGCAATGAGTCCTACGCTGATCAAGCCGAGCTTGGAAATCCAGCGACTACCTTGATCCCTCTCCAAGGCGTCTGTGTCATCTGTTTCGTCCGAATCATTTGCTTCTTGAGCATCGTTGAGCGCGCTCACTCTCAGGAGACCGATGCCTGCTAGCACCAGGGGGAACTCGTCGACAATCCGATTGGATAAAATGACACCCCAATTTGGAGATCTGAGCTGAAACGGCAGGGCGAAGGCAAGGATGCTGATGCAAAACGCTGCAATCAGTACTCTGCCCAACAGGCGTAGAAGTTTGGATTGGCTTGCGTGCTTTGCCGTGGAATTCATTCAGCGTTGTCCTGATTGCGCGGTGGCTTGGTGGTTTGAAGCTAGCTCGGGGATGGGCAAGCGGGTACGAATGGGTTGAAGCGTTGGTTGGTGTGACCCCTTGCCGCCTGCTTGGAAAAAGGATGGATCACGGCTTCGTTGGTGCTTTGTGCCTGGTCTGCTTGTGGCTGATCTAATCCTCCGGAATCTGATCGTTCTTGCTCTGGGTTGTTCGGTGCTGGAGCCACTGGTTCAGGCTGCAGAAAGGCGTTTCGGTGTTGCAGGCGTCATGATCGTGGGCTGTGAGGCTGATGATCCAGGCCGGCGTGTTCAGGCCACAAGCTCCAGCAGTCCCATCAGGCCCGCCGCCAGAGGCCGGTGGCGCGTGTGGCTGAATCCAGCTGCTCGAGCCAGCTGCTCCTGTTCGGGGCCGGTGGGGAAACTCTGCAGGCTCTCTTCCAGGTAGGCGTAATGCTCAGTCAGCCCGATTGTCCCCGCAACCGGCACCACCAGCTGGCGCAGCAACCGTCGTTGCAGATCGGCTGTTGCGCCGCCAGGGCGGTTGAAGTCGAGCACGGCCGCCCGTCCACCGGTTCGCAGCAGCCGCCGCAGTTCGCGCAGGCCTGCCGCCACATCAGACAGATTGCGCAGGCCGTAGGCCATCACGGCCCCGTCGGCCCAGCCAGTGGCCAGGCCGGTTGCCAGGGCGTCCGCCTGAACCCAGTCGATGGGCAGCCAGGGAGACGAGCGAGCGCGTTGAGCAGCCAAGGCCAGCGGCACCGCCGCCGCATCAAGCCCGATCACCCTGCCGCCGGGGCGAACTCGCCTGGCCATAAGCAAAGCCAGATCGCCGGTTCCGCAACAGAGATCGACCAGTCGCTGGCCTGGTGCAGGCTGCACCCAGGCTGCCGCCTGGCGCTTCCAGAGACGATGCAGCCCAAGGCTGAACAGGTCGTTGAGCTGGTCATAGCGGGGCGCTATCTGGTCGAACAACTGCTCAACCGCGGCCGAATCTCCCGGTTTAAAGCTGACCATCCCAGGGCATCACCAGCGACTCAGGCAGGGTTTCGAGAACCAGAGAGGCTGCCGCATCGCTTGCCATACCAGAACCCTCAGCCAGATGCTCTGGCCCTGTGAGTGTGATCACCATCACCGTGGCCAGACCGACGGCTGCAGAGCACACCATGCAGCCAGCGAGCATGAGCGAAAACTCCTGGCGATCCGTCGCCGCCTGCATCAGTTGCAGGGCCCAGGCCACCAAGGCCGTCACGGCAGACACCAGCAGCAGAGCGACCAGGGTGTCGAGAGGGACTGTCACGGGGCGGTCACGGGTCGATCAAGTGCTGTCAACTGCGGCTTTGTGCGCTCAAGACTGAGGTGGGAGCAGAACATTCGGCTGGCAGAACCATCCAGCTAATGAGAACAATGTAAAGGGCCGTTAAGCATGGCGTGACCATTCAGTTGCCGCCGCTCAGCGGCCTGATCGGCAGCCCCCTTGCCAGCAGGTCGGTCTTGATCTGTTCCACCGACAGCAGGCCGTCGTGCAGCAGCGAGGCCAGCAGGGCCGCGGCGGCATGGCCTCCTTCTGGCCCAGGGTTCAGGGCCGCGGCGATGTGATCGAGGCAGCCAGCTCCACCGGAGGCGATCACCGGCACCTCCACCGCATCGACAACGGCTCTGGTGAGCTCAAGGTCGTAACCGGCCTGGGTGCCATCGCCATCCATTGAGGTGAGCAGGATCTCGCCCGCACCGAGGGCAACCACCCGTCGAGCCCAGTCCACCGCATCCAGGCCGGTGTTTTCGCGCCCCCCCTTCACAAACACATCCCAGCCGCTGGCCTGCGCGGAGCTGGTGTGCCGCTCCCGGCGCCTGGCATCGATGGCGACAACAATGCACTGGCAGCCGAACCGCTCCGCCCCGCGGCTCACCAGCTCAGGATCGCGCACGGCAGCGGAGTTGAGGCTCACCTTGTCGGCGCCGGCCCGCAGCAACGCGGTGATCCCCTCCACGCCGCTGATGCCGCCGCCCACCGTGAACGGGATCGTCACCGCTTCTGCGGTGCGGCGCACCAGCTCCACGAGGGTGCCGCGACCCTGGTGGCTGGCGGCGATGTCCAGAAAGACCAGCTCATCAGCGCCGGAACTGCTGTAACGACAGGCAAGCTCCACCGGATCACCGGCGTCCCGCAAGCCGACGAAATTCACACCCTTCACGACCCGTCCTTCGGCCACGTCCAGGCAGGGGATGATCCGTTTGGCGACCATGGTTCGGGGCGGGGTGGTTGTGCCAGCTTCGCTGTTAAGGTTGCGCCACTTTCTCAGTCGCGCCGACCCCATGGCCCAGGCTGCCACGATCAATGTGGGCTCCAGAGTGCGCGTCACCCGCGTGCGCGATCGCATTCCGGCCGATCTGGTGACAGCCCTGAAGGCCGACGCCACCGGCACGGTCAAAGGGTTCCGCACCGTCGATGGCAAGGGCATCGGCGTGGTGCTGGAACTGACAGGCGGCCAGACCGCCTGGTTCTTCGACGACGAAGTCACTCCTGCCTGAGCCGAAGGTCTTGACCCGCAGCCCCAATCCTGAAGCCACCAGCGGCTCAGCGGCTCGCCAGCTGCTGGGGATGAAGGGAGCTGGCGGTACAAGCAACATCTGGAAGATCCGGCTGCAGCTGATGAAGCCGGTCACTTGGATCCCCCTGATCTGGGGGGTGCTCTGCGGTGCCGCAGCCTCCGGCAACTTCCATTGGACTCTGCCCGAGGTTGGCGCTTCGATCGCCTGCATGCTGATGAGTGGCCCCCTGCTGGCGGGCTACACCCAGACGATCAACGACTTTTACGACCGCGAGATCGACGCCATCAATGAGCCTTACAGGCCGATCCCCTCTGGAGCCATTCCCCTTGGTCAGGTGAAGGCCCAGATCCTGATCCTGCTGGTCGCGGGCCTGGGGGTTGCCTATGGGCTTGACAGCTGGGCTGGTCACTCCACTCCGGTTCTGCTGCTGCTAGCACTCGGTGGCTCGTTTGTGAGCTTTATCTATTCCGCTCCGCCGCTCAAGCTCAAACAGAATGGCTGGCTTGGCAATTATGCCCTTGGCGCCAGCTACATCGCTCTGCCTTGGTGGGCCGGTCAGGCTCTGTTCGGCCAGCTCACCTGGCCCACGGCCCTGCTCACCCTCGCCTACTCGCTGGCTGGTCTGGGTATCGCTGTGGTGAACGATTTCAAAAGCGTGGAGGGAGATCGAGCGCTCGGGCTTCAGAGCCTGCCCGTCGTGTTCGGCATCAGCAAGGCCAGCTGGATCAGCGCGGCGATGATCGATGTGTTTCAGCTGGCGATGGTGGCCGTACTGATCGCCATCGGCCAGCATTTCGCCGCCGTGCTGCTGGTGCTTTTGATCGTTCCTCAGATCACCTTCCAGGACATCTGGCTGCTTCCTGATCCGGTCGCTTACGACGTCAAGTATCAGGCCAGTGCGCAGCCTTTCCTGGTGCTCGGCATGTTGGTTACAGCCCTGGCTATCGGCCACAGCAGCCTGGTGGCCTGAGATGGGTGAGGCTGCCCTCCGCTCGAGTCGACACCGTCAGCTGCTCAGACCGGCCCTGATCGCCGCTGCCATCGGTGCCGGTGCGGCAGTGGTTCAGTCAGTGGTGGTGCAGGGGTTTGATGCGCTCCTGCCTGATGCCCGCGGAATCAGCCACTACAACCGTCCCGGCACGCTCACGATTCTGGCTGCCGATGGCCAGGTGGTGCAGAAGCTCGGGCCCGTGAGCCGGGAGAAGCTCAGCAGCGGCGCGATTCCGCCGCTGGTCGAACGCGCGTTTCTCGCCGCTGAGGATCGCCGTTTCTACAGCCACGATGGCGTGGATGTGCAGGGCATCAGCCGCGCCATGCTCCGCAACCTTTCCCGCGGCTCGGTGGAGGAGGGTGCAAGCACGATCACCCAGCAGCTGGCGAGAACCGTCTTCCTCAGTCAGGACCGCACCCTGATCCGCAAGATCAAGGAGGCCGCGCTTGCTGGCAAGCTCGAGCGCCAGCTCACCAAGCGCCAGATCCTCACCGAGTACCTCAATCTTGTGTATCTGGGCTCCAGTGCCTACGGCGTTTCGGATGCCGCCTGGATCTACTTCTCCAAAACGCCCGAGCAGCTCAATCTGGCCGAGGCAGCCCTGATCGCCGGGCTGCCCCCGGCTCCCTCGGTATATTCGCCGTTGGTGAATCCGGATCTTGCCCTTCAGCGGCGCGCCATCGTGCTGCGGCGGATGCGCGAGCAGGGATTCATCACCCTCGCTCAGGAACAGGAGGCAGCGTCTTCTCCGCTGGCACTGAAGCCCGCCGATCCAAAGTATTTCGACAGCACGGCACCCTGGTACAGCAGTTGGGTGGCGCTTGAGCTGCCGCGAGTGCTCACCAAGGAGCAGCTTGAGGTGGGCGGACTCACTGTGCGCACCGGCATGAATTCCGCCTGGCAGGCTGAAGCCCAGAAAGTGATCAATGCCCGAGCCGGCAGCATGGAGGGTGGGCTCTTGGCGATGGAGCCAGGCACCGGTTTGGTGCGGGCGATTGTGGGTGGGAAGGACTTCAACCGCAGCCAGTTCAACCGGGCGGTGCAGGCCCTGCGCTCGCCGGGATCCACCTTCAAGCTGTTTGCTTACACCGCCGCCCTTGAAGCGGGGATTAAACCCGAGGACACGATCACCAACCGGGCTCGCTGCTACATGGATGGTTGGCCTCCCAAGAGGTTCTGCATCCCCGGCGGCGGCAGCTTCTCGCTGGTGGAAGCCGTGGCCCAGTCCAAGAACGCGGCGGCAGTGGCCACCGCAGAAAAGGTGGCTTATCCGCGGGTCGTTGATGTGGCCCGCCGCCTCGGTCTCACCGGCACCATTGGCGAGTATCCGGCCATGGTGCTGGGCGCCAACGAAAAAACCATGCTCGAGATGACGGCTGCCTATGCCGCCATCAACAACCGGGGTGTCTACGTTGAGCCCACGCCGTTCGAGGAAATTCTCGGCCCCGATGGTCAGCTGCTGTACAGCCGCCGTGTGGATGGCAAGCCGCCGAAGCGGGCGGTGAGCAGCGACGTGGCCGATGCGATGACCTGGATGCTTCAGAAGGTTGTGAGCGGTGGTACCGGCACCGGGGCAGGGCTGCCCGATCGACCCGCTGCCGGTAAGACCGGCACGGCCGAGGGGGCCCGTGACCTCTGGTTCATCGGTTCGATCCCTCAGCTCACGACTGCCGTGTGGTTCGGCTACGACTCCAACATCAAGACCGGCAGCAGCAGCGCCCAGGCGGCGGCCGCCTGGGGAGCCTTCATGGCGGCGATCAGCAAAACCTTGCCGGTGCAGGACTTTCCGCCCAAGCCCGTGCTGGTCGGGTCGTTCGTGCCTTACGTGCCCCCCAAGCAAAAGAAAAAGCCCGCCGCTGAGCCCGCCCGCCGCGAGAAGCCCTGGGAGCCGCCAGACGCTATGGCTCCGGAAAGCCGTTGGCAGCCTCCGCCGCCTTCGGATGCACCCCGTTGGGATGAACCGGTGGATGCCGGGGCGGATCCGACAGCGCGTCGGCGCGAGCAACCGCAATCCGACTGGACTGATCCAGGCGGTTGGTCAGAGCCGGCTCCAGCGGAGCTCCGCCCTCAGCCGAGGTCCCAGCCACGGCCGGAGCCCCGCCCTCAACCGGCTCCTGCTCCTGCTCCTGCTCCTGTGGCCCCTGCGCCGGTACCCGCTGCCTCGGCCCCAGCACCCGCCGCGCCGGCGCCTCCGCCCCCCCCACCCCCGCCGGTGGTCGATCCGCCGCCACTGCCGCCGCTGCCCTGAACTCCAGCCAGGTCGGCCGTGTCGCCAGGGGATCCATCAGTTCTGTTGAGCACCGCTGCAAAAAAACCGTCGCCCGCACCCTGGCCAGGCCACCACTGTTCGCTGTGGACCAGTCGCCACTCGGGATGGCGGCTGAGCAAGCCGGTGATCTGATCACCATTTTCGGCCGGGTGCACGGTGCAGGTGGCGTACACCAGCTGGCCTTGCGGGCGTACCAGCGGAAGCAGCCCCTCAAGCAGTTGCTGCTGCAGTGCCACCAGGTCATCAATGGCCGCTGGATCAATTCGCCAACGCGCATCCGCGTGACGTGCCAGGGTGCCCAGCCCTGAGCAGGGAGCATCAAGCAGAACGCGATCGAAACTGCCATGCCAGTGGGGACGTTCCACGGCGAGTCGGCACGCATCTGCCGCCAGGGTCTGGATGCAGGTGAGTCCGAGTCGGTCGGCATTCCGCTGCAGCCTCCTCAGCCGCGCTTCGGAGCGATCCACTGCCCACAGCTCTCCCTGATTGCCGATCAGTTCGGCCAGGTGGGTGCTCTTGCCGCCGGGGGCAGCGCAGGCATCGAGGATGCGCTGGCCGGGCTGGGGGGCGAGAAGGGGCGCGATGCGCTGGGCGCTGCGGTCCTGCACGCACCAGTGGCCCTCGGTATAGCCAGGCAGATGGCGCGGATCGCCGACCCGGCCACTGAGCCCGATGGCCAGGGGTTCGGCCAGGGGCTCCGAGACAAGGCCCGCCTGGCGCAGGGCCGCCAGCACCTGCTCGCGGCTGGCGCGCTGGGGATTGACGCGCAGGTCGAGGCTGGGGGCCTGGTTGCAGCTGGCGGCGAAGACCTCGGCGTCCTCGGGCGGCAGCCACTGCAGCAGCAGCTCGGCCAGCCAGGCGGGCAGGGAATGGCGAAGGCCGATGTCGTCGGCCGCCGTCATTTGCCCCTCCAGCTGGGGCAGCCCCTGCCAGGGGGGCGCCCCAGCCGGCAGGCCCTGGCGGCGGCGAAGCAGCCCACGCAGCATGCCATTGGCCACCGGCGCCAGCCGCCCCAGGCCGGCCCGCTTGGCCAGCTCCACGGTGGTGTTCACGGCGGCGGCGGCCGGCACCCGTTCACTGAACAGCAGTTGGTAGCAACCCAGGTGCAGCAGCCAGCGCAGCCGCGGTGGCTGGCGCGCGGCTGGCACCTTGCCGAGGGCGTCGAGCCAGGCATCGAGCAGGCGTCGCTGGCGGATGGCGCCGTAGGCCAGCTCGGTCGCCAGGGCGCGGTCGGCGGGCTCGAGGGGCAGGCGGTTGAGCTCCCGCTCCAGGGCGCCGTCGGCGTAGGCCCCTGCCGCCACGGCCTGAAGCACCTGCCAGGCCAGCTGGCGCGGCGCCAGACCGATCGGGGCCGCCTCAACCGTCAAGCGCTTCCTCCAAGGGTGGTACCCACAGATAGCGCCCCAGCGGCAGACGGCCCTCGGCGTCTACCGGGATCCCCTCGGCCAGCAGCAGCTCCCGCTGGATCCAGTCGCTGCCCTCACGGCTCGGGGTGAAGCTGATCTGGCCTCTGGCATTCACCACCCGCTGCCAGGGCAACGCCGAGGGCAGGGGCAAACGGCGCAGGGCCCAGCCCACCTGACGCGCGCAGCCGTAGGCGCCGATCAGCTCGGCGATCTGGCCGTAGGTGGCCAGGCGGCCCCGAGGGATGTGCGCCACGGCGGCATAGACGCGCTGGTCGAAGCCGACTGGATCGGGCGGATCGGGACTGCCAGGAGGCATCACCGGCGGACGTGGCGGTGGTTGATCCTGGCGGGGAAACACCGGGCTCGGCAGGCACTGGGGAGCGGCCAGTTCTGGCCAGATGCAGCGCAACGGCCTGCCCCTGCTGCCGCTGCAACCCGGCGGCGCACCGCCCTGCTGGATGTGACTGTGCTGATTGCGCTGGTGGTGGACCCTCGCCACGTGCACCATGAGCTCTGCCATCAATCGTTCGCGGATCAGGGAAAGCGGCCCTGGGCCACCTGCGCGATCACCCACAACGCCGTGCTGCCGGATCCTGGGCCATCCCCGCTATCCGCATGCACCGGGCTCACCCGCCGTGGTGAGCCCGGTGCTGCGCCAGTTGGTGGTCCACCCTCGACACCCGCCTCAATCCGCGCAGCGGGAACCAAGGCACCGAGGCGCTGGAAACCCTGCCCCCTTAAGCCCGCCCCTGAACCGCTCACCCCTCGGCGTGAAGGTGCTGGCCGAAGCTGGGACAACCCGTTCCGCGCCTCCCTGCCCGATGCCCCTGCTGCCGCGCCGCTTCGAACGCCTCAAGGCCGTGCTGGATCGGCGCATGGGCGACCTCACGGTGTTGCTGGAGCATGTGGAGAAGCCCCACAACCTCTCGGCGATCCTGCGCAGCTGCGACGCGGTGGGGGTGCTGGAGGCCCATGCGGTGTGCCTGGCCGGGCGGCTGCCCACCTTCAACAGCACGGCCCTGGGCAGCCAGAAGTGGGTGCCGCTGCACCTGCACCACTCCAGCATTGAGGCCCTGCAGGCTCTGAAAGCGCGGGGGTTCAAGGTCTTCGGCACGATGCTCAGCGCGTCGGCGGTGGATTACCGCAGCTGCGACTTCACCGGCCCCACGGCTCTGGTGCTGGGGGCGGAGAAGTGGGGGCTGAGCCCGGAGGCGGCCGAGCTGGTGGACCAGGCCGTGACCATTCCGATGCGCGGGATGGTGCAGTCGCTGAATGTGAGCGTGGCCACGGCCACGCTGTTGTTTGAGGCGCTGCGCCAGCGCCAGGCGGCCGGTCTGGTGCCGGAGGCGGGAGAGGGCATGGAACCGGAGCGCTACCGCCTGCTGTTGTTTGAATGGGCCTATCCGCAGGTGGCCGCCTGGTGCCGCCGGGAGGGGCGCCCCTACCCGGCACTGGATGGGGAGGGAGCGATCGCCGAGGAGCTGCCGCGCACGCTCAGGCTGCGTTGCTGAGCCCTGGCAATGCCGAGGCTCTCGTGTTCACCTGCCATCAATGCCGCCCTCGCCCCCGTCAGCGTTGCGCCCGGCCAACGCTGCCCGAGCCGCTCAGCCAGCTCTCCAGTCCTTCGCCGAGGAAGGAGAGGCCAAGCACCAGCACGAACATCGCCAGGCCGGGGTAGAGGGCGGTCCACCAGATGCCGGTGGGCAGGGCGGTGAGGGCCTGCTGTAGGTCGCCGCCCCACTCGGGCACGGTTTCCGGCAGCCCCAGGCCGAGAAAGCCAAGGCCGCCGAGAACCAGAACGGCATCGGCGGCGTTGAGGGTGAGCAGCACCGGCACGGAGGTGATCACGTTGCGCAGCAGATAGCGGCGCAGAATCCATACGGGGCCGGCGCCGAGCGACCGTGCCGCCTCCACGTAGAGCTCCGCCTTCACCTGGGCGCTCTGGTTGCGCACCACCCGGAAGTACTGGGGGATGTAGACCACACAGAGGGCGGCGGCGGCGTTGGGCAGACCGCGACCGAGCAGGAAGGCGAGCACCACCGAGAGCAGCAGCACCGGCAGGGTGTAGAGGGTGTCCATCAGCAGCACCAGCACCCGGTCGACCCAGCCGCCCAGATAGCCACTCACCATGCCAAGGGGCACACCCACCACCAGGGCCACCACCAGGGCCAGCACCACCACCTGCAGCGCCACGCCGCTGGCGGCCAGGGTGCGCACACACACGTCACGACCGAGGCGGTCGGTGCCGCACCAGTGGGCGGGAGAAGGGGGTGCGTAGATCGAGTTGTCGAGGCCGGCGTTGGGCTCCGGTAGCCAGCCGGCCTGCACGAGCAGCGGCGTGATCAGGGCGGTCAGCCCATAGGCCAGCACGATCACAACGCCCCAGCGGGCCAGCCAGAGCGAGAGGGAGGGGGCGCGACGGGGGAGCAGGGCTGCAAACACGGGGTCGCGGCGTTGATCGGGGTGACCCAGTTCAGCAGAGATGGGTCGGATTGGGGTGGTGTCTCAGTCGGAACCACCACGTGCCCCAGAATCGGCAGAGACGCTTCAGCTGCGATGACCACCCAGCCTCCGGACGCCGCTAGCACTGCCGCCGACACCGCAGGCACCCCCCAGGGCGAGCATCCCCACGACTTTGAGGTGCAGAAGCAGGTGCACCAGCAGATCCGCAACGATCCGGATTACGACGACTGGGAATATGGAACCGAGCCGCTGCCGAGGGAGGCCTGGCTCAGTCCAGACCCTGCCTCGCAGGCACCGGCGTCGCCTCAGCCTGGTGTCTGATCGGTTTCGGACGCAGCCGTTTGCTGAAATTGAAGCCCGCCAGGCACAGCAGGGTGAGCATGATCCACAGGCCGCCTCCATGCCCCTGACGATCGAGGGCCAGGCCTGCCAGCGGCGGCGCCAGCAGGCCGCTGAGGGCGAAGCACTGGGAAAACAGCGCCATCGCCACCCCCTGGTGGGGACGCGGTGTGACTTCAATCACCGCTTCGGTGGCGGTGGGTAGGAAAGCCGCCATCCCCAGGGCTAGAGGGAACTGGGCCAGCAGCACCAGCCAGAAGCCCTGGTTGGTGAGGGAGGAGAAGGCCAGAGCCGCTGTGCCTGCAGCCAGACACACCAGACTGAGGCTGAGGCCCACCGCCACGGATCTGGTCGCCAGAGCCCTGCCCACAGGCCATTGCAGCAGCAGTAGCAATCCCAGCTGAGCGCCGATCAACAGGGCGCCGTGGCTCTCGGGCATCGCTGCTCGTTCCATCCCACCCCGCACCAGGTCGAGCGGCAGAGCGCTCTGCATCAGGGCCGGCAGGCTGGTGGCCAGCAGCGTGATCGCCAGCACCGGCAGCAGGGGGGGCAGCCAGCTCGGTACGGCGGTCTGGCTGGCCTGGCTGTCACGGCATTCCGGGTCGGGTAGCCGGCGCAGCAGCAACAGCAACATCATGGTGAGCAGGCAGATCAGATCGACCACATAGATGCCCCGCAGCTGGTTGATCGCCGCCAGCCAGGCGCCCAGCAGGGCACCGGTGGCGATGCCGGCCGCGTCGGCAGTGCGCGCCAGTGCATAGCCCCTGGCCGAAGGGATCGGCCGGGTCGTGTTGCGGCAGCCGAGCGGCACGGCCAGTTCGATGGCCGGCCAGTACAGCCCCATGGCGATGCCCAGCAGCAGCTGGCCCAGCAGGTAACTGTCGAAACTGCGGGCCCCGATCAGGGTGCTGTCGGCAGTGAGTGCCGCCAGGCAGCTGAGCAGCACCGGCACGCCGCAGTTCACGCCGCGATCGAGCAGCGTGCCGCTCAGGAAGCGGCCTAGGGTGCCTGCCAGGGCCGCCAGCGCCAGGCCCTGGGTAACGCTTGATGCGCTGAAGGCCAGCTGGTGGAACACCAGTGGGGTGAGGTAGAGCACGCCGCCAGCTCCGATTGAGCCGACCAGCCGCAGCACGACAACCTCCCGCAGCGGCGCGGGAAACTGGAACCACCAGGTCAGCCCGCCTGGCTGCAAGCCTGTCTGCCATCCACCGGCCTTTGTCAAACCGCCGCCGCCTCTTCGCATGGTTCGCCAGTCTGCTGGCCCTGCTGCCGTCAGCGGGGTTGCCCGCGGCACGGGCCGCCGACGAACTGGTTGTGGAGTTCGATGGCCTGGCACTGCCGATCGATCTGGCGGATCTGGAGGACTGGACTCGCACCCCCACCGCGCAGCACAGCACCCAGGCTGTGTGGCTGTATCTGCTGGATCCCGAGGCACGACTGGGGCTGATCCGTCTGCTGCAGGCGCCGCTGCTGCGTGATCGCAGCTTCGGCATGGAGCTGCTTAGCAGCTGGACAGGGGAACAGTTGTTACGGGAGGTGGGCACGATCCTCCAGGGCGAGGACGGGCAGAACACGGCTCCCGAGCTGCTGGCCAGCCTGCGCCAGCTGTTTGCGCGGCAGCAGGAGGTGTCGAGCCTGGCTCTGCTGCGCGCCATCCCGCAGCGTCGCCTCACCCTGCGGATCGATCGGCTGCTGGGGCAGGCCGAGCAAGGGCGAGCACAGTTGCGATTGCAGAGACAGGCCATCAACCTGCTGCGCAGCCAGCCTCTGCCACTGCGGCGCAGCCAGCCGTTGCTGCCGGCCGCGAAGCTCCTTTCTCCCCAGCGTCTGCTGTTGTCGGTGCCTCATCGCCCTACGCCACTGCCGGTGCAGGTCTGGGCGCGCGCGGTGGCGTCCAGCCCGGTCAGATCGACCTGGCTGCTGCTCCTGCCGGGGCTGGGGGGCAGTTCCAGCCACCTCAGCTGGTTAGCCAGGGCTCTGGCGGAGCGCGGTTGGCCGGTGGTGGTGGTCGACCATCCAGGCAGTGATGAGCAGGCGGTCAAGGAGTCGCTGCTGGGGGATGGGCCTCCCCCCGGAGCTGAATCGGTACCCCAGCGGCTCGCCGATGTGCAGGCCGTGCTTGCGGCCCGCGCCGATGGAAGGATCGGTTGGCTGGGGGGCGCATCGGCGGAGGACGAGGGCCTGGTGCTGATCGGTCATTCTCTCGGTGCTCTCACGGCTCTGATGGCTGCCGGTCTGGTTCCCGAGGCCGGGTTGCAGCAACGCTGCGAGCGAGTGCTGGTCTCGCTGCCACTCGCCAACATCTCCCGCCTGCTGCAGTGCCATCTGCCCGCCATCACCGGCGATGGCGCCACCCCGTTGCCCCAGTCCGAGCCCCTGCTTCACCTGGGCGGCATCCCGCTGCGGGGGGTGGTGGCCTTCAACAGCTTCGGCAGTCTGCTCTGGCCGCGGCATGGACTGGCCGATCTGCCAGTGCCGGTGCTGATGGTGGGAGGCAGCCTTGATCTGGTCACCCCGCCGCTGCAGGAGCAGCTCGGCCTGCTGGTGACCAGCGGCCATCCCCGCAGTCGCCTGGTGCTGGTGGATGGCGGCAGCCATTTCTCGCCGGTGCGTCTGCCGGCGGACCGGCAGGCCCTGTTCCGGCTCGGCCAAGCGCTGGTGGGCGAGGAGCCCGAGCGGGTTCAGGCGCTGCTGCTTCAGCTCACCCTTGAATTTCTGGAATCGGCCCGCCACCCAGCTCTGCTGGCGCCCCAGCGGCGAGACCATGCCGGCGTACAGGCTTATGTGCTCGACCCAGCGGCCGCCAGACGCTGGCAGCAGCAACTGCCACGCATCAAAAGCGCACCCGTGGGTCCAGCAGGGCCACCAGCAGATCCACCGCGACCGTGACGGCCACCACCAGGGCCGCCACTACCACCACGATTCCCTGCACGAGTGGATAGTCGCGCTGGGCGATCGCCTCCTGCAGCCGGGCGGCGATTCCCGGCCACGAATAGGTGACCTCGATCAGCAGGGCACCGCCGATCAACGAGGCCACCGTGATGCCAGTGATCGTGAGCACCGGCAGCAGGGCATTGGGGAGGGCGTGGCGCAGCACCACCTGAACCTCCCCCAGCCCGCGGCTGCGCGCTGCCTCCACGTAGTCGGAGCCCAGGGCGCGGCGCAGGTTGAGGCGCAGTGCATTGGTGAAGATGCCGCTGAGCAGCAGGGCCAGGGTGCCTGCCGGCAGGGCCAGGTGCCGCAGGGTGCCGCTCAGTTGCTGCCAGCTGCCGGCCCGCAGGCTGTCGAGCAGGTAGAAGCCGCTGCCTGACGGCGGCAACAGGGTGGGGGGAAAGCGACCCCCAACCGGCAGCCAGCCCAGCCAGACGGCGAAGACCAGCTGCACGACCATGGCTGCCCAGAATGGAGGCAGGGCATAGGTGCCGATGCCGTAGAGCCGACCGGCCAGATCGAGACCTCCCTCCGGACGGGCGATACCGCTGAAGCCCACGGCCAGGCCCAGCATCGCTGCCACCAGCAGAGCGATCAGGCCCAGTTCAAGGCTGGCCGGCAAGCTGGTGGCGATGATGTCGGCCACCGGCTCCTGGTTGGTGAGCGAGGCGCCCAGGTTGCCGTGCAGCAGATCGGCCAGGAAACGGCCGTACTGCTCCAGCAAGGGCCGATCCAGGCCGAGCTGGCTGCGCAGGGCCGCTCGGGCCGCCTCCGGCGCCCGGGTGCCGAGCAGGGCATCGATCGGATCGCCGGGGGCCACCCGCAGCAGCAGAAACACGAGGCTGGCGATCAGCCAGAGCATCAGCGGCGCCAGTGCCAGCCGGGCCCCCAGGTAGCGCAGTAGGGCGCGGCGGCGGCTCATCGCTTCACCTCAGCAACACCGTGCTGCAGGGAGAGATCCCGTAACAGCAGTCGACCGGAGCCATCAAAGCGGGGCTGGCTCACATGCGTACGGGCCCAGGCCCGAGGTGCCACCAGCCACAGAGGTAGGTATGGACTGGCTGCGGCGGTGCGGCGCTGCACCTGTCGCAGCAGGTTCTGTCGCTCGGAGCCGGCGATGCGGCTGCTGCGGTCGAGCTCCCCGACCAGCCCCGGGGCGGTCCAGAAGCTGCCGCTGGCGGCACTGGCTCCGGCCAGGCAGCGGTCGCCTTCAGCCTTCTCGCAGGCGAGCAGTGGTGTCAGGTAGTTGTCCGCATCCGGGAAGTCGCCCATCCAGTCGAGCAGGATCATCGGGAAATTGCCGTCGCCCAGCTGGCGGTAGGCGGTGGTGGCTTCCATGCCGCTCACCTCCAGCTGCACACAATCGCCAAGATCGCGACGCAGCTGGGCCTGCCAGGTGAGGGCGAACAGGCGATCGGCGGGGATGTTGGAGCGGAAGGTGAGCGGCAGCGTCAGGCGACGGCCATTGCAGTACCCCGCCCGGCGGTAAAGGGAACGGGCTGCTTCCGGGTCGTAGTCGGGCCAGGCCTGGGGATCGGAACCCGGCAGGCTGGGAGGGACCAGATCCCGCAGCGGTGCTCGCAGTCCCCGGGTCACCCGCTCGCTGATCGTGCGGCGGTCAAGACTGCGCGCCACGGCCAGGCGCAGGCGCTGGTCGTTGAAGGGAGAGCGATCGGTGAGCAGCGTCAGATAGCCGATTTCCAGGGCCGGACCGACGCCCTCGCGCAGTTCGCCGCGCTGGGCGCTGGCCGCCAGGGCGCTCTGCTGGTCCCCTTCGATGCTGGTGGAGAGCAGCACATCGATCTCACCGCTGCGCAGGGCACCGAACAGAGCCGTGGAGTTGCTCAGCGTCACCAGGTCGATGCCGCGATTGGCGGGGCGACGGCCCCAGTAGCCCTTGAATGGTGTCAGGCGCTGCTGCTGGTCGCTGTAGAAGCTCAACTGGTAGGGGCCGGTGCCGACGAACCGATCGTTGAGGAAGCCTTTGCCGAGCCGGCGGTAGGCCGTGGGCGAGAGAGGCGTGAGATTGACGGCGCTGAGCAGCTGCGGCAGTGGGCTGTAGGGCTGCTTGAGCTCCAGTTCCAGTTCCAGCGGGCCGACGCTGCGTACGTCCTGCACCCGATCACCGAGCAGGTAACTGAGTTTGCCGATCCCCATGAAGCGCTTCAGGGTGAACACCATGGCGGCGGCATCGAAGCGGGTGCCGTCGTGAAACAGAACCCCCGCGCGCAGGGGGATGCGGGCTCGGGTGCCGTCGGCGCTCAGGCGTGGTAGGGCTGTGGCCAGCTGCGGGCGAGGTTCGCCATCGCGGCCGATCGTGTAAAGAGTGTCGCCCAGGGCGCTGATCACCTGCATCGCCCCGATGCTGTAGGTCTGCGCCGGGTCGACCGAATCGATACGGCTGCGGCTGCCCACCACCAGATTGCCGGTGGGGCGACTGGGTTGGCAGCCCTGCAGCAGCGGCGCCGCCAGGGCGATCAGCATCAGCAGGCGGATCAGCCGCAGCGGCAGGTACAAGGGCGTCAGCGAACGGGAATGGCCGCCATTCAAGGGCGATGGGGGCGCTCAGGCCGCACGAGCTGCAGCGAAATTTCAAAGACCTCGGAGCCCTGGCGGGCCAGGGGCCAGCGCCGCACCCAGCAGCGTCCCTGTCGGTCATCCACGCCGATCACCTGGTAGAGCTGTTCGTCGCTGTCGAGCCGTATGCACTCCCCTTGGCTGGGGGCATGGGGAGCTGTGGTGCAGGGAGGCGGTGTCATGAAAGCTGTCATGAAGAAGGGGCGCAGTCGGAATGGGAGCGCGGATTTAAGAATTGCTTTCGATCTGACTCCACTGTGCCTGCTCACTGCCCCGACGCGCCAGGGAGAGTGGCGATTCGCTGATCGGATTGCCTTGGTCAGGAACTGTTGCTGCCTTTGGTTCAGAGCGTGCGCAGGCAGGCTGCCACTCCGGCCACCTCGGGCAAAGAGGCGATCGTCGACAGGGCCTGGCGGAAGTGCTCCTCCAGCACCTCGTGGGTGATCACCACGATCTCGGCGGCTTCGCTGTCGGCCTCGAACTGCACAATCGACTGGATTGAAACCCCGGCATGGCCAAAGCAGGTGCCGATTCTTCCAATCACCCCCGCTTGATCGCTGGTGCGCAGGCGCACATAGTTGCGGTGGGTGGTGAGGGCGCTGTCGATCAGATGGCACTGTCGCCAGCTGCCGGCCGCCAGTAGCGGATCCAGTCCTGCTCCGGTCGCATCGCCGCAGGCCTGGCGGATGCCGGCGATGTTCAGGATGTCGGCGACAACGGCGGAGGCGGTGGGGCCTGCGCCGGCACCCGGCCCGAAGAACATCACCTGGCCCACCGGATCCCCCTCCACCAGGATGGCGTTGTTCACGCCGTTCACCCCGGCCAGAGGATGGCTGCGGGGCACAAGGGTGGGATGGACACGCACGTCGAGTGACAGGGTGTCGTCGCCCGATGCGCCGTTGTCATTGGTTGATGCGATCCGCTGGGATACAGCCAGCAGCTTCACCACGTAGCCGAGCTTGTCGGCGTAGGCCACATCGCGGGCATCGAGCTGGTCGATTCCCGCAACTGGAATCTCCTGGCGCGGCACGGAACCGCCATAAGCCAAGCCGGTGAGGATGGCGATCTTGTCGGCTGCGTCGCCGCCTTGCACATCGGCGGCAGGATCGGCTTCGGCGTAGCCGAGGCGCTGGGCGTCCGCCAGCACGTCGGCGTAGGCGGCTCCCTCAGCTGCCATGCGGCTGAGAATGTAATTGGTGGTGCCGTTGATGATGCCGCTGACGCGGGAGATGCGGTTGCCACCGAGCGATTGCTTAAGTGGCTCGATGATCGGGATTCCTCCTCCCACCGCTGCCTCCAGCAGCACATAGACCCCTCTGGCGGCGGCGGCGGCGCTGATCTCCTCACCGAAGCGTGCCATCACCGCCTTGTTGGCGGTGACCACCGGTTTGCCGGTGGCGATGGCCCGCAGGATCAAGGAGCGGGCCGGCTCCAGACCGCCCATCACCTCCACCACGATGTCGACGGTGGGATCGTCCACCACCGATTCCGGGTCGGTGCAGAGCAGTCCGGGGTCGAGCTGCAGTGGCCGCGGCCGGTTGAGGTCGCGCACGGCCACCCGGCGCAGGGCCAGCTCGCCCACCAGCGGATGGCGTCCCCGGGGGGTGGCCAGGATCTCGGCCACGCCCGCTCCCACCGTGCCGAGGCCGAGCAAGCCGATGCCGATGGTCATGTGCGGGGAAATCCGGTGTGTGGCGATCCTAGAAATCGGACTGCCGGGGCATCAGGCCGTCAGCAGCTGAGCCTGGTGCTGCATCATCCGCAGGATGTTGAGGAACCCGTTGGCACGCGAAGGGGTGAGGCTCGCCTGCAGACCGGTGGCTGTGATGAATCCCGGATCGATGGCGCAGGCCTGCTGGGGGGTGAGCCCCTCCATGCCCGCGATCAGCAGGGCCAGCAACCCCTTGGTGATTGCCGCGTCGGAGTCGCCCTGCCAGTGGAGCTTGCCCTCCTGGAGCTGGCCCACCACGTACACCTGCGATACGCAGCCCTTCACCTTGAAGGCGTCATTGCGGAACTCATCGGGCAGGGGCTGCAGCTTCTTGGCCAGCCAGAGCACGTACTCGTAGCGGCGTCTCGGATCGGCGGTGCCGGCGAGTTTCAGCACGATCTGATCGAGGGTCTCACTGCCCGTGGCGACAGGGGAAGGGTCGGCCATTCAAGGGCGGCGCTGACGCCAGACCAGCATGCCCGCAGCGCACAGACCCAGGCCAAGTCCCAGCCAGCGGCTGGTTGCTGCCCCAAGCCCTTTGAGGGTCATGGGGCCGCCTGAGGGGCTCTGGGAAACGCTCTGTGAGTCGGGCAGCTCCAGGTAGTCGCGGTGGCCAGGGCCCGCATCGATCTGCACCTCCCAGTCGCTGCGTGCATCCCGGGGCAGCTTGAAGCGAAGTTGGCCGGTGCTGTCTGTGCGTCCGATTTCGATTGCTCCTCCCGTGGGCGTCACCAGGCGCACGCTGGCGGCGGCGGCCGGCTCGCCATTGCCGAAGCGGCTCTGCAGCAGCAGCTTGTCCTGATCGGGCGTGCTCAGAGAGGCGTTGAGGGCGGACAGCCGTTCGAGGGTGCTCTCGATCGCGTGGCTGTGGGCCGGACTGGCCTGCATCAGGCTGATCAGTGCCACTGAGGCCGCCGGCATCAGGGCTCTGGCGACAGATGGGCGGATGGACAGGCGCATGGGGCGGTTCAGGGAGATCGGATGCCGCGGCGGGATCAGCTGTCCTGCCAACGACTTTCAGGCCTGCGTCCGGCCTGCACCATCCGCACCACCGAACTCACCATCATCGACAGAGCATCGTGGGCTTCACTGCGACCAGCCAGTTCCGAGGCCATCACCCGTTCCGCCGCCGAGGGTGCCGTGGCAGCGTTAGCCCTGGCGCAACCTGTTGCTTCTGCGACTGGGGTGGCCAGACAAGCTGTTGAGGTAGTGGCTGAAGCGTTGGCAGTGGAGTTGGCTGCGGCGGTCGCGGCTGCGATGGCTGCGGAAAGAAGGGGCACGATCAAGGCACGCCGGAGTGCACCTGCGCATCTTTGCAAACCCGAGGCGGCGATGTGCCGTTTGCTACGCCATGTTGATCCGGCCGAAAAGGCGTTGCGGATCAGAGCCATCGCCAGCCGTGCTCATGCACCCAGCCGTTGAGGGGGATGTCCCAGGGGTCGTGCGGCAGTAACGGTGTGAGGCAGGCATGCGGCAGCACCGCCAGGCAGGCCACCCGGCGCCACTGCGGTTGGCAGCGCAGTCGGTCATACCAACCGCCGCCGTAGCCGAGGCGGAACCCCTGCCGGTCGATCGCCAGGGCCGGGATCAGCAGCAGGTTGAGGGCAGGGGCTTCGAGGTCGCCCGCGGCCACAGCAGGCGCGGGGATGCCGCAATCGTCCGGTTCGAGGTCGCTCCGTCCATCCCAGGGTCGATAGCACAGCTGCCCGCCGCTCACGGCCGGCAGGGCCAGCGGTGCCGCCAGCCCGCGCAGATCCACCTCGTGCCGCAGCGGCCAGTACACACCCACTCGCCCACCGCTGTCGGGCTGCAGGGCCAGCAGGGCCTGCACCTGCAGCTGGATCGCCCGCTCCACCGCCGGCAGAGCCTCTCGCCGCCGTGCGGCGTGGTGGCGGCGCAGCTCGGTTTTGTCTGGCGGATCTGGGTTCATCGCTGGAACCAGCCGGTGAGGGCGGCGGCCAGGGCGTCAGCGGCGTCATCAGGGCGTGGTGGGTGCTCGAGATCCAGCTCGCGCATCACGGCCGCCAGCACATCGTCCTTGTCGGCGTGGCCGTTGCCGGTGAGGGCCTGCTTGATCTGCATCGGCGGGAATTCGGCGATCTCCACGCCGAAGCGGGCCAGGGTCATCAGCAGCACGCCGCGGGCCTGAACCACGGCGATCGTGGTGCTGGAGCGGTAGAAGAAGAACTTCTCCACCACCGCCAGCTGGGGCCGCCAGGTGCGCAGCAGCTGCCGCAGGTCGCGGGCGATCTCCACCATCCGGGTGCCTTCGCTCTGCCCCGGATCGGTGCGGATGATGCCGCAGTCGAGCAGGCGCTGGGCGCGGCTGGCCGGTTCGATCTCGATCACGCCGTAGCCCACCCGGGCCAGGCCGGGGTCGATGCCGAGGATGCGCATCAGGGGAAGCCCAATCGTTCCCCCCGGCGCCCCATCAGGCCGCCAGGGCCAGCTCGAAGGCCGAGCGGTCGGCTGGCTCGCCCCGCTCGAACACCTTGCAGAACACTTTCACCACCCGATCGCCGGAATCGATCTGCTCGAGCGGATCCTTGCGCAGACGGTGGCGCAGGCAGCAGGCGGCCACGCGGGCCACGTCGTCTTCGGTGACTTCGGTGCGGCCCTCAAACGCGGCCAGGGCGCGGGCGGCGCGGTTGGTCACGATGTCGCCGCGCAGGCCGTCCACATCCAGCTCGCCGCAGATGGCGCTGATGCGGATGCGCAGGTCGTCGTCGATCTGCACCTGAGGCAGCAGCGTCTGCGCGGCGATCACCCGCTCCTGCAGGGCGTCCTGGCTGGGCTGCACGGCGGTGTTGAAGCTGTCGGGGTCGTTGTCGAACGCCGTGCGCTGATCCACCACCTGCACACGCAGCTCGGGGTCGCGCACCGTGCGCACCTCCACGCTCATGCCGAAGCGATCGAGCAGCTGCGGGCGCAGCTCGCCCTCCTCCGGGTTGCCGGAGCCGATCAGCACGAAGCGGGCCGGATGGCGCACGCTCACGCCCTCGCGTTCCACAGTGTTCCAGCCCGATGCCGCTGAATCGAGCAGCACGTCCACCAGGTGGTCGTCGAGCAGGTTCACCTCATCCACGTAGAGCAGGCCGCGGTTGGCCTTGGCCAGCAGACCTGGTTCAAAGGCGCGCACCCCCTCGCTCAGGGCCTTCTCGATGTCGATGGTGCCGCAGAGGCGGTCTTCGGTGGCGCCCAGGGGCAGGTCGACCATCGGCACCTGGCGTTGCTCCACCGGCAGCTGCTCGCCCTGCTGGGCTCGCTGGCCCACCTCGGCGCTCTGCAGGTCGGGGTCGGTGGGGGAGCTGTTGTAGGGGTCGCCCGCCACCACGTCGATCTCGGGCAGCAGGTCGGCCAGGGCTCGGATGGTGGTGGATTTGCCCGTGCCCCGGTCGCCCATGATCATCACGCCGCCGATGCGTGGGTCGATCACGTTGAGCAGCAGGGCAAGCTTCATCTCCTCCTGGCCCACGATCGCGGTGAAGGGATAGACCCTGCGCTGGCGGGCTGGCATCAGAGGGATGGTGCGGGCTGGTCGGCCGATTGTTTCACAGCTGGGCTGGCAGACGGTCCGTTGGCGCTGGGCAGCAGGCTGAGCACCTGGGGTGGGGTGGCGTCAGCCGGGTAGACGAGCCGCAGCCGCAGCTGGCGGGTGGCGCCGGGGGCCAGGCTCACCGTGCCGAGGGCTGGGCTGCGGTCGCCAGCCCGCTGCACCAGGTGGAAGCGCTGGCGGCCGGCTGGGCGTCCGCCTGGGCTATCCAGGCCGCTCACCTCCACCGGGCCGCGGAACATCACCGCTTTGGAGGGTGTGCTGTTAAAGCGCAGGCCCCCCTGGGCCTGATCGCCTTTGATCGGTGATTCCAGAGCGAGCTGCAGCTGCACGGGCAGGCTGCCGGTGTTGCGGAGCGGAATCGTGAGGTCGTATTCCACCCCGTAGTTCCCATGGGCCGCCCAGGCGGTGCCGGGATAGAGGGCCTTCAGCTCGGCCGTCTGCACCTGGCCGGTGCCGAGGGTGCCACGCTCCAGGGAGGCGATCGGCCAGGAGATCGGAGCGGCTGAGGCGCTGAGCCAGCGCTGGCCGGCGTCGGTGATCGTGCCGCGCCAGACGCTGCCGATCTGCACGCCGCTGACGCGGGAATAGATGATGCGTCCGGCGGCCCCCCGCGGGGTGGGCTGGTGTTCTTTGGGGCTGAGTGCTCCGTTGAGCAGGCCGGCCCAGCCGGTGGGAGCCGGGGGGCTGTCGTTGCTGCCGAAAGCGGCGAGGGTCGCCAGGCTCACCGGGCCATCACTCTGCAGGCGCAGCTGCAGATTGCGCCCGTTCAGCAGGGGATCGAGACCGCGCACCGGCAGCGGTAGCACCAGCAGTGTGGTGGGTGCTCCGGGGGGCAGGGTCCAGCTGGCGGGAATCTCCTGACTGGACTGGCGCGACAGCAGCTCACCGGCCACGCGGCTGCCCGGGCCTGACCAGAAGGGCGTGGTGCTCTCGGCCAGCAGCGGCGGGAGGGGCAGGAACGGGGCGCCTGCCATCGCCGGATCGAGCGACTGGGACAAGGCTGTCGAGCCTGCCAGCAGACGCAGCTGCACCGGTCGGTCGCCGCGGGGCTGGGCCACCACCGCCAGCCACAGGGTGGAATTCAGGGTTTCCGGTTTGCCGGCATACACGTGGTGGCTGAACAGATCGAAACGGCCGTTCAGCTCCACATCCAGGTGGGCTTCCGGCACCGCCCTGCCGAGGGCCGGAAAGGTGGAGAGCAGGATGCCGGGCCCGCTGATCAGTTCCGGGTTGTTGTCGTTCACCACCAGAACCGGATCGAGACCCCCGGGCAGGGGCGCCACCGTCTGGGGGCGCAGCACAGGTGCGGCCGTTGCCATGGCGCTGGAGTCGGTGATCAGAGCGGCGGCGCTGCTCAGAGCAGCCAGCAGCGGCAGGAGGCGGTTCATGGGGTCGCCTTGGTCACGAGGGTGCGGGTGGCGGCCGTCGCCATCGCCCGGATCAGATCGGTGGAGCGGCCGTCGTTGAACGGTCCCTTGACCATGAACGCCGCCACGGCGCGCTTGCCGTCAGGCAGCTGGATCAAGGCGGCATCCGCATAGGCGATGCCGATGTCGCCGGTCTTGTTGTAGACGGTGATCCCATGGCTCAGCAGCTCGGCATCGGGATCGCTGCTGTCCTTGCCGAATCCCTTCAGCAGCCCGAGGGGGATCATCGTGTTGGTGCGCGAGCTGGCCATGATCTCGCGGAACAGGTCGCGGGCGCGAGGGCTGAGCCGCTCGCCCGTGTCGACCAGGGCGATGGAGCGGGCCAGGTCTCGGCTGCTCGTGGTGTTCGTCCCCTCCAGGTCGGGCAGCCAGTTGTTCACTACCGTGGCCGTAAAACCAAGGCTGCGGAAGCGGGTATTGAGCTGCTCCTTGCCCCCCAGTTCCTTGATCAGCAGGTTGGTGGCGCTGTTGTCGCTCACCCGGATCATCTCCGTGGCCGCTTCGTGGAACGGGAAGCGGGTGCCCACTGGCTTGCCCCCCATCCAGCCGGCGCCGCCGCCGACCACCTCCTTGGTGAGCGGCAGCGACTTGTTCCATGCCAGCTTGCCGCTGTCCACATCCTCCAGACCGGCCAGCAGGATCGGTGTCTTGATCGAGCTGGCGGCCGGCTGGGGCCGGTCGGGATTGAGAGCTGCATAGCGGCCGTCATCGAGCACCAGTAGGAACGCTGAGGCCTGCAGATCCTTCTGGGCCGCCGACAGCTGCTGCCAGCGCGCACTGAGCGCGGTGAGTTCCTGGCGCGGCTCGAAGCTGCCGAGTGGCAGGCCGCTGCCCCGGCCCAGGCCGCTGCTGATCGCACCGCCTCCCTTGCTCAGCCCTGCCAGAAGGCCGCCGCCGCCGGCCGCCGCGCCGGCCGTGGCCTGGCCAGCCCCGTGAGCCAGGTGGGGAGCCAGCAGCCGCAGGCCTGTACCGGCCAGCACACCCAGGCCCGCCCCCATCACGATCAGGCGCAGCAACAGCAGCAGCGGCTGGATCCAGCTGCTGCGCGGAGGGCGGGGTGGGCGTCCGCTGGTCAAGGCACCGGGGCCGAAGAATGAACCGAAGTTAAGGGGTCTCGCCACTCCTGGTCTCCCCCCGCCTGATGGCCCAGCGCAGCTGGCGCACCATCCCCCGCAGAAGTGCCACCTCCTGATGATCCGGCTGTGCCCGCTGCAGCAGGCTGCGCACGCGGGCCATCCGGGCGTTGGCGGTGTGGGGATACAGGAACCCCACCTCCAGAAGCAGGGCTTCGGCGTCGGTCAGCATGGCCTCAAGCTGGCCTCGTTGACAAGGCTCCGGCAGCGGCGCCAGGGCTGCGTCCGCCGGTGTGCTGCGGAGGCTGTGCCAGCGCTGGAGCACGATGGCGGCGGCGTGGCTGAGGTTGAGGGAGCCATAGCCCGTGTCGGCGTCGGTGTCGATGCAGAGCAGGCGGCCGGCCTGCAGCAGTTCGCCGTTGCTCAGCCCTCGGTCTTCCCGGCCGAACACCAGGGCGACCGGGGCGGGCTCGCCGCCGGCCTGCAGCCAGGCCAGGGCCTGATCGGGTGCGAGCAAGGGCGAGGGCTCGCCTTCCCGCCTGCCGCTGCTCGCCACAACCCGGCCGCAGTCGGCTACCGCCTCCGCCAGGTTCGGGAATCGCCGCGCCCGCTCCAGCACCACCGCGGCATGGACTGCCATGCGACGTGCTTCTTCGCCGAGTGGATCGCAGCGGGGATCCACCAGCCGCAGTTCCTGTACTCCGAAATTGGCGCAGAGCCGGGCCACCGCGCCCACATTCAGAGGCCCGGCTGGCTCGACGAGCACCACCACCAAGGGCGCCTGCTCGTTCACACCAGCCCGTTGAGATAGGCCAGCAGGTCGGCCATCGCCTGGGGATCGGGCTGGAAGCGGGGCATCGGTGGTGTACGGCCGCTCACCACCTGCTGGATCAACTGACTCTGGTTTTTGCGGGTGGTGACGCCGTGCAGGTCGGGCCCCACCAGCCCCTGAGCGGCGATGCCATGGCAACCGGCGCAGTTGAGCCGAAAGAGCAGGGCCCCATGCTCCACCGACCCCTTCAGCTCCAGGGTCTGACGGGTGTAGGGATCGCTGCGGGCCACTGGCAGCACCAGCAGCACCACCACGATGCAGGCTGCCGCTGCGGCCAGCACCAGCCCGGCCACGAGGCCTCGGGGCATGCTTGCGGGCTTGCCTGGCGGTGCGGCTGTTGGGGCCTGGGGGCTTGAGGCTGGAGTACCGGTCACGGCAAGGGGGTGGGGGTGAAACGGCGGGGACAGGGCGCTGGGTTGTGAACGGGAGAGGGGGTTCGGCGTCAGCGAACCGCTGTCACGTGGAACAATTGTGTCGCGACTGTCGCCACACCACTTCCATGATCGAACCACTGCTCTGCGGCATCGTGCTCGGTCTGATTCCGGTCACCCTGGCCGGTCTGTTCGTCGCCGCCTGGAATCAGTACCGTCGCGGTTCTCTGCTGGACAGCTGAAGCTCCTCCACTCTGTCTGCTTCAGCAGGATTTCTGTTCTCTCCAGCTCTGTTGATTCTCTCCAGCGCTGCTGAGCAGCCCCAGCCGGCCGGTCCATGCCAGTCCAGGCCCCTGCCTGTCTATCTACGGAACCGAACAGGGACGTTTTTAAACCCCTCAGCCAGCAGTCCTGTCAGTTCGCCAGCCAGCCAGGCTCACCGGTGAAGCATCAGCTTTGCCGCTGGAGCATCAGCACTGCCGTGGTCCCATAGCGGCGCTGGTCGCGGATCTGCCAGCCGGTAGGCACGGCAGGCGTCGACTGAGCGGCATACTCCAGCATCAGCGTGCCGCCAGCGCTCAGCCGACCGCCACGTTCCACGCCAGCGCAGAGCCGCTCGTAAAGCCCGGCGTTGTAGGGCGGATCGGCGTAGATCAGGTTGAACGGGGGCTCACCGTCCTGCTGCAGCCACCTGCAGACCTCGCTGCAGATCACCCGCATGCTGATCGGGCGTTCCAGTCCCCTCTGCACGGCCTCCAGGTTGGCCCGGGCCACTGCAACATGTCGACGGTCCTGGTCCACAGCCACCACGGCAGCGGCGCCTCGCTGGAGTGCCTCACAGGCCATCACCCCGCTGCCGCAACAGAGGTCGAGCCAGCGGCAGCCGGGCAGTTCGGCCGCCAGGATGTTCATCAGCGCCAGGCGCACCCGCGAAGGAGTGGGGCGGGCCGTGGTGCCGGTAGGACTCTGCAGCCGTCGTCCGCCGCTCAACCTCAGGCTCATGACAGCTGCCGGAGCCAGGCCAGCCAGCGGCGCAGGATCACTTCACCGTGGGGGCCCGATTTTTCTGGATGGAACTGGCAGGCTCCGATCGCGCCCTGCCACACGGCTGCCGTGACGGGCTCACCCGCGAAGTCGACGTGGGCGGTGGTCACGCCGGGATCGTTGGGATCTGCAGCAAAGGAATGCACGAAATAGACCCAGCTGGTCGGTGCACCCGCCGGGAACAGCGGACTGGCCTGCGCGGTGATCAGGGGTGCCCAGCCCATGTGGGGGATCGGGTGGCCGGGTCGAGGGGGCAGTGCCCGCACCCGGCCGGCGAGCAGCCCGAGGCCGGGGGCGCTGCCCTCGTCGCTGCCCTCAAACAGCAGTTGCAGGCCCAGGCAGATGCCGAGCAGGGGGCGGCCGTCGCCACACCAGGCCTGCAGGGTGCGATCGAGGCCGCTCTGCCGCAGGCGCGCCATCGCCGGGTCGAAGGCCCCCACTCCTGGCAGCACCAGCGCGTCCAGCGGTGGCAGGTCATCGCCGCCTGCAACCAGCAGCACCTGCGCCCCCAGCCGCTCAAAGGCTCGCTGCACCGAGTGCAGATTGCCCATGCCGTAATCGATCAGGCCGATGCTGGTCATGACGGCAGACACCGGCGTTGGGCAGGTTGCTCAAGGGCCGAGCAGACAGGCAGCTCCAGGGCATTGAGGGCGGCGATCAGCTGGTAGAGCCGACCCACCTGTCGTCGGTCGAAATGAAAGCGCAGGCAGGGGCGCAGCATGCCGGCCTCGTCGCAGGTTTCTGCAGCCTGGATCACGCCCTGGTCGATGAGGTCGTCATAGTCGCGGTTCAGCCGTGCCAGATCTGCCGGCGGCACCGCCACATTCAGCTGCAATTCCACCCGGTCGCTGTGGAGTTCGGCGGCGTGGAACACCCGGTAGAAGTGTCGGATGTGATCGATCGCCGCGGTGGCGTTGTCGGCCAGGAACACCAGCGATCGGTCTTCGGCAGAGATCAGGCCCCGGCGGGTCATCTGTCGCTGCGCCTCCACCTGCCAGCTCAGCCAGAAAGTGTCCTGCTCCGGGGCAAGGAGCACAAGCGGCACCGGCGGGGTGCGACCGGTCTGAATCAGGGTCAGTGATTCAAACAGTTCGTCGAGGGTGCCGAATCCCCCCGGCAGGACGACCACAGCGTCACTCTCACGCAGGAAGAAGAGCTTGCGGGTGAAGAAGTAGCGGAAATGCAGCAGGCGCCCCTCACAACTGCTCACGATCGGATTGGGGTGCTGCTCAAACGGCAGATCCACATTCAGTCCGATGCTGGCTTCGCAGCCAGCCCCGCGGTTCGCGGCCTCCATGATGCCTCCACCAGCGCCGGTGATCACCTCAAAGCCAGCCTCAACGGCTGCCACGGCAACTTGTTCAGCCAGGCGGTAGCTGGGGTCGTCAGCGGCTGTGCGGGCAGAACCGAACACCGCGACCTTGCGCACATGGCGATCGGGCCGAAACACCTCCAGAGCCTCGCTGATGTCGGCCAGGGTGCCGCTGAGGATGCGCCAGGCCTCTGGCTCAGCCTCGTGGCGGGCAATCTCCAGCAGAGAGACCACGCAGCGCTCGATGGCACGTCGCTGTGGGTGATCCGGAATGATCCGGGCCAGTGCCTCAAGTGGGCTGATCGCCCCGCCCAGGTCGCAGACGGGGGATTGGGGGGGAGGCTGGCTGGTCAGAGGTACTTGCTGATGGTGCCGGAGAGGGTGGTCTTAGGAACGGCTCCCACAACCGTATCGACTTTCTGGCCGCCCTTGAAGACCATCAGAGTGGGAATGCTGCGGATGCCGTACTGGCTGGCAACGTTCGGGTTTTCGTCGGTGTTGAGTTTCACCACCTTGATCTGTCCCTCGAACTCCTTGGCGATCTCGTCGACGATCGGGGCAACCATTCGGCAGGGGCCGCACCAGGGAGCCCAGAAATCAACCAGCACGGGCACCTCACTTTTGAGCACGTCCTGCTCGAAGGAGGAGTCAGTGACGGCAGCGGCGCTGGACATCCGTGTAGGGGTCGGGTTATGGACAATCTAGCAACGCTTCTCAGCCTGGCTTTCGAACAGGCCGACAAGCGTTGCAGGGATTTAAAGAATGAAGGCCCGGGCTCACCGGGCCGTAGGTGTGAGGAGTGTGTGAGCCGTGAAGCCCCCACCTTGTCAAGATAGACCGGTCAGTGCTGCGTGCCTGCTGCTCACTTGCCCATGCCCAGTTGCTGCGCCTTCTGGTAAACCTTGCCCTCGGTGAGCAGGGAAGGAGCCACCACCACTTCCACCTGCCGCATGTCCTTGAGCGTGCGGGCCCCGAGGGTGCCCATGGAGGTGCGGATGCAGCCCAGCAGGTTCTGGGTACCGTCATCAAGGGAGGCGGGGCCGCGCAGGATTTTTTCCAGGCTGCCGGTGGTGCCTACCTTGATGCGGGTGCCCCGGGGCAGTACCGGGCTGGGGGTGGCCATGCCCCAGTGGAAACCCCGGCCGGGGGCCTCCGCTGCGCGGGCGATCGGTGAGCCGATCATCACGGCGTCGGCCCCGCAGGCCAGGCACTTGCAGATGTCACCGCCGGTGACGATGCCGCCGTCGGCCACAATCGGCACATAGCGGCCGCTTTCCTGCTCGTAGTCGTCACGAGCGGCGGCGCAGTCCGCCACCGAGGTGGCCTGGGGGATGCCGATGCCCAGCACGCCGCGGCTGGTGCAGGCGGCGCCGGGGCCGATACCCACCATCACACCGGCGGCGCCGGCGCGCATCAGTTTGAGGGCAACGTCGTAGGTGACGCAGTTGCCGATGATCACCGGCACGCCGAAGTCTCGACAGAGGGTCTCCAGATCCAGGCTCGCCTGGCCCTCAGGCCCGATGTGCTCGGTGCTCACCACCGTGGCCTGAACGAAGAACAGGTCGGCTCCGGCCTCGGCGATCGCCTGCCCGAACCTGAGGGCGGCCACGGGGGTGGCGCTCACGGCGGCAATGCCGCCCCGCTCCTTGATCTCGGCAATGCGCTGGCGGATCAGGTCTTCCCGCACCGGCTGGCTATAGAGCTCCTGCATCAGCGGCACGAACTCCTGGTTGCCCACCGCGGCGATGCGGTCGAGGACGGGATTGGGGTCGTCGTATCGGCACTGCACGCCCTCCAGGTTCAGCACCCCCAGGGCGCCTTGTTTGGTGAGCTCCACGCACATGCCCACAT
>JBBASO010000002.1:58836-83448 GCA_040399265.1 Prochlorococcaceae cyanobacterium | reverse complement strand
CCGTGCCGGTGATGCCCATGGCCACACCGATGTGGGCCTGCTTGAGGGCTGGGGCATCGTTGACGCCATCACCGGTCATGGCCACCACCTGGCCGTTGGCCTGCAGCGCCTTGACGATCCTCAGTTTCTGCTCGGGGGGCACCCGGGCATAGACGCTGCAGCGTGCCGTTACCTCCCTCAGCTGCTCGTCGCTGCTGGCTTCCAGCTCCCGGCCCAGCACCACCTCCGCATCCGCGGTGGAAAGGCCGATATCACTGCCGATCGCTCTGGCGGTGAGCGGATGGTCGCCCGTGATCATCACCGGCCGGATGCCCGCGCTGCGGCAGGTGGCCACGGCCTGCATCACCTCCGGGCGGGCGGGATCGAGCTGGGCCATCAGGCCCAGCAGCACCTGGTCGGCCAGGGGGTGATCCGGGCTGGGGTGATGGGGGGCACAGGCGAAGGCCAGCACCCGCAGCCCGGCGGCGGCCAGATCCCGGGCCTGATCCAGCCACCACTGGCGCTGAGCGGGGCTCAGGGGCACCACGCCGCTGCCATCCACCCAGCGACCGCAATCGGCCAGGATCACTTCCGGGGCTCCCTTGCTGATCAGCAGCTGGTCGGAGCCGGCGGCCACCTCTCCGAGCGGTGCCTGCAGGTGGCCGTCGCGGTCCTCCACCCACACCGCCATCAACTGGCGTTCGGAACTGAAGGGAATCTCAGCGGCACGCCGGTAGTGGCTGCGCAGTTCGAAGTCGTCGATTCCCTGTTTGGCCGCCACCACCGACAAGGCCCCCTCGGTGGGATCGCCGAGGATCTCCCAGCCACCTTCGGCTGTCTGCTTGTGCTCCGCGTCGCTGCAGAGCACGGCCGCCTGGAGCAGCAGCCGTTCCAGACCGTCTGAGGCACCGGCCGTGCCGCCCTCCGGCGGCGGCAGGAGGCGGTGGGTGAAGCTGCCCATGGGCTCATAGCCGAGACCACTCACCGCCACGGCCTCGGTGCCGAGGCGCAGTTCCTGCACTACCTGGCGGTTCTGGGTGAGGGTGCCGGTCTTGTCGGAGCAGATCACAGTCACCGAACCGAGGGCTTCCACAGCCGGCAGTCGGCGGATCAGGGCTGCGCGTTGCACCATCCGCTGGGTGCCGATCGCCAGGGTGACGGTGATCACGGCGGGCAGCCCCTCCGGCACGATCGCCACCGCCATCGACAGCGACACCTCCAGCAGGTTGAGGGGATCCTGGCCCAGCAGCAGACCCAGGCCCACCACCAGGGCGACCAGAGCCAGGGAGCTGCCCACCAGCACCTTGGCGAGGCCATCAAGCCGCTGCTGCAGTGGCGTGCTTTCGCCGCCGGCGGTGTTGATCAGCTCGGCGATCTGGCCCAGCTCCGTGCCCATGCCTGTGGCTGTGACCAGGGCCACACCGCGGCCGCGCACCACCTCGGTGCCCTGGAACAGGCAGTTCAGGCGCTCCAGTACGGGGGTGCTCTCCTCCAGCACCAGTTCGGCCTTCTTGAACACCGCCTCGGCTTCGCCGGTGAGGGCCGCCTCTCGCAACCCCAGGTCCACCGCCTCCAGGAGCCGGGCGTCGGCCGGCACCCGGTCGCCCGCCTCCAGGCGGATCAGGTCGCCGGGCACCAGCTCCTCACTGCTCAGGCGCTGCCACTGCCCGTCGCGGCGCACCTGCACCTGGGGCTGGGCCATGTCGCGCAGGGCCAACAGCGCCTTCTGGGCCCGACTTTCCTGCAGGTAGCCCAGCAGGCCGTTCAGGCCCACGATCAGCACGATGGCGATCGCATCCTTGGGAAATTTCTGCTCCACATAGGCCACGGCCGCTGAGACCGCCGCCACCGCCAGGAGCATGATCAGCATCACGTTGCTGAACTGATCCCAGAGGATCTGCCAGTTGCTGCGGCCCTCGGCCAGCTCCAGGCGGTTCGGGCCGCCATCGGCCAGTCGGCGGGCCGTTTCGGCTGTCGTGAGGCCCTCGGACCGGCTACCCAGTCGCTGGATGCAGTCTGCAGCGCTGAAGCTGTGCCAGGTCGGCTGAGGGAGGGAGCGGGTCAAGCCAGGGCCAGCAAAATTTTAACGATAGTATGTCCATTGCTGGGTTGCTTTAGGTGGCCTCAGCCCGGGGCGGCAGGGCCAGCAGGCGACGTTCCAGCAACACCAGGCCCAACACAGTGGTGCCGGTCACCATCAGCACGAGGGCGGAGTACTGACTGGAGCTGATCACACCGGCAGAGAGCGCCGTGGTGGCGAACACCAGTCCGGGCAGCCCCCGGGGGATCAGGCCGAACACCACCAGCCAGCGGTCGATGCCGGCCCGGCGGTCGGCGGCAGTGATGCCCAGTCCGCAGAGCAGCTTGCTTGCCAGGGCGAGCACGAGCAGGGTGAGGCCGAGGCTCCAGGCCTGGCGGTCCAACAGGCTGGCAGCCGATACCCGCATGCCGACGCTGATGAAGTAAAGCGGCAGAAACACTTCCGAGAGCACCCCCAGCACCCGGTTCACCCCGCTCCGCATCGGTGCCAGCCGGTTGAGCAGCACCCCCGCCCAGAGGGCGCCCAGCAGGGAGGTGAGCCCGCTCACCTCCCCGAGCCAGGCCCCGCTGATCAGCAGCATCAGGATCGCCAGCGGACTGGTCGGTCCGCGTCGCCCTGTCTGCGCCCACCAGGCGGCACCGGCATAGCTGAGCGCGGCTGCCAGCAGGCCCAGCAGCAGCCCGGGCCAGCCCAGACCACCGCTGCCGAGATTGTTGCCTCCAGCCGTCACAGCCAAGCTGAGCAAGGCGATCGCAGGCAGATCGTCGAGCACCGATACGCCCACCAGCAGCCGCCCGGACGGTGTGCGCAGGGCCTGCCGCTGTGCCAGCAGCCGCAGGGTGACGCCGGTGCCCGTGGCCGACAGACAGGCCAGGCAGAGCAATGCCTGCGCCGGCTTCAGGCCGAAGCCGGCCACAAGGGGTGCGTAGGCCAGCAGCGGCGACAGGAAGCTGAGCGCCACCAGCCGCAGGATCGTGTGCCGACGGGAGGCCAGAAGATCGCCGCGCACTTCCAGCCCCACCTGGAAGAAGAGAGTCAGCACACCGAGCTCCGTGAGCCCGCTGAGCGGCGCGATCGCCTCGAACGGCAGCAGGCTGTTGCCCAGGGCGAAGCCCACCAGCAGCTCCACCACGATGGCGGGCACGGCCCAGGGCCTGAGCCGGCCAGTGGTCAGCCGGGCCGCTGCCAGGCCGATCAGCAGGATCAGCAGGGTGGTGAGCAGGGAAGGGGAGTGCAGGGCGTTTCAGCTGCTCGGCGGATCCATCCTCACCGGCACCGCGTGCTGAATCAGCCGATCTGGCTGAGGAACTGGCGACTGCGCTCGTGCTGCGGACGGGTGAAGAACTGCTCCGGCGGCGCTTCCTCCACCACTTCGCCGTCGGCCATCAGCACCACGCGGCTGGCTACTCGCCGGGCGAATCGCATCTCGTGGGTCACCACCACCATCGTCATGCCCTCGCGGGCCAGTTCCTGCATCACCTCCAGCACCTCCTGCACCATCTCGGGATCAAGGGCGCTGGTGGGTTCGTCGAAGAGCATGATCCGCGGCTCCATGCACAGGGAGCGTGCGATCGCCACCCGTTGCTGCTGGCCCCCGGACAGCTGACCGGGGTACTTATGGGCCTGCTCGTGGATCCCCACCCGCTCAAGCAGATCCAGAGCCTGGTGCTCCACCTCCCTTCGCTGCCGCTTGCGTACCAGCACCGGAGCCAGGGTGAGGTTCTGCAGCACCGTCAGGTGGGGGAACAGGTTGAACTGCTGAAACACCATGCCCACTTCACGGCGGATAGCGTCGATGTTGCGTACGTCGTCGGAGAGGGCCATGCCATCCACCACGATCGTGCCTTTCTGAAAGTCCTCCAGGGCATTGAACGTGCGGATGAAGGTGCTCTTACCCGAGCCGGAGGGGCCCATGATCACCACCACCTCACCTTGTTCCACGGTCAGGTCCACCCCCCGCAGGGCGTGATACCCATTGGGATACCACTTTTCGACCCCACGGGCTTGGATCATCACGGCCTGGGCGGCGGGATTGGTACTGGTCATGCCTGAGCTGGGTGGGCGTTGGTTGGGTTGAGGCGGCGTTCCAGGGCGCGGCTGCCCAGCCCGAGGGCGGCGCAGCAGCTCCAGAACAGCACGGCCAGCACCAGATACACCTCGGCGTTCTTGCCGAGGAATTCCGGGTTGGCCATCACGGTGCGGGCGGTGCCCAGCAGATCGAGCAGGCCGATCAGTGACAGCAGGGTGGTGTCCTGCAGCAGGGAGATGAACTGGCCGACCGTGGCGGGCAGGGCAATCCGCAGGGCCTGGGGCAGCACCACGTGGATCAGGGCCAGGGGCATCGGTAGGCCGAGGGAGCGGGCAGCCTCCAGCTGGCCTGGGGGCAGGGCTGCGAGGCCTGAACGCACCGCTTCGGCCACGTAGGCGGCGGCGAAGAAGGTGAGCACCCAGGCCGCCCGCCACACCCGATCCGGCGCCAGCCCGCCCGGCAGTAGGAAGCCAAGGATGTTCTGGCCGAGGAACAGAAGGGTGATCAGCGGCGCGCCGCGGATGAACTCGATGTAGAGCACAGAGGCCCAGCGAAGCAGAGGCAACTCGCTGCGCCGGCCCAGGGCCAGCAGGATGCCCAGGGGGAAACAGAGCAGGATCGCGAAGCTGGCTGTGAGCAGGGTGAGCAGCAGGCCTCCCCACTCGGAGGGGGGCACCGTGATCAGGCCGAGACCACCACTGATCAGCACCATGCCGGCCAGGTAGAGCAGGGGCCAGACCAGCGGGATCCAGCGGCGTAGGCCGGCCGGGATGTGCAGGGCCCAGCGGCCGGCCGCCCAGCGGCTGCCGATCAGGCCGGCAGCGATCAGCCACCAGCGCAGCTGGATCGCCGGCTGCAGCTTCAGGGCCAGGGGGGCCAGCACCGCCAGGGCGATCAGCAGGCCCACCGCCAGGCGGTCGTTGGCCGGCCAGAGCAGCCGGGAGCGCCCGCCGGGCAGGCCGCGCAGCAGCCCCCAGCTCAGGCCGGTGGCCAGGGCGAGCAGGCTGGTGAGCAGCCACAGCCGCCACTGCTGCTCGAGCGGATAGCGGCCGACAGCGAACAGGGTGGTGTTGGCCTGGATCACCGCCCATTGGGCCTGACCCATCATCCAGCGCAGGAAGGCCAGCCCCACCGCCAGGAGGAAGCCGATCAGCAGCAGTGAGATCAGTCCGTCGAGCGGGGTGGCGAACAGTTCGCGGCGCAGCCGCTGCAACGGAGAGGGTACGGAGGTGTTCATCAGCGCTCCCGGATCTGCACCAGCTGGTTGAGGCCGTTCATCAGCGCCGAGATCAGCAGGTCGATCACCAGATAGGCCCCCAACAGGATCAGCACCACCTCCACGGCGCGGCCGGTCTGGTTGAGGGTGGTTTCAGCGACGGAGTAGAGGTCGGTGTAGCCGCAGGCCACAGCGAGCGAGGAATTCTTGGCCAGGGAGATGTACTGGCTGTTGAGGCCGGGCACGATCACGCGCAGGGCCTGGGGCAGCACGATCCGCTGCAGGGTCTGCAGCGGTGAGAAGCCCAGGGAGCGGGCCGCCTCCCATTGGCCGGACGGTACGGAGGCCACACCCCCGCGCACCACCTCGGCGATGAAGGCGGCGGTGTACACCACCAGGCCCGTGAGCAGGGCCCCGAACTCCACCGTCAGGCGCAGGGGCGCCTGCCAGACGCCGTTCACCAGCTCAGGCCGGATCAGAAACAGCCCGGATTTGGCCAGCACCACGCCGGGCAACTGGATCGCATCACGGCCGCCCGGCAGAGCCAGGAAGACCACGAAATACCAGAACACCAGCTGTAGCAACAGCGGGATGTTGCGGATCAGCTCCACATATACCCGGGCCAGCCGCCTCAGCAGTCCGTTGCTGCTGAAGGCGGCAACGCCCACCAGGGTGCCGAGCACGGTGGCTCCTACCAGGCCCGCCAGCACCACCCGCACGGTGTTGACCAGGCCGGCGGCGAGGGCGCGCCAGTAGGGCAGGCCGGCGTTGAACGGCAGCAGCGTTTCGGCGACGTCGAAGCCGGCCGGGTTGCCCAGCCAGCTCCAGCTCAGGAGCAGGCCGGCGCTGGTGAGGTTGCGCACCAGATTGCCCACCAGGAATGCCACCACCACCAGCAGCGTCAGGCCAGCGATCCCCTGCACGAGCCAGGGGATCAGCCGACGGTTGCGCCACC
The DNA here is from genome assembly GCA_040399265.1 of Prochlorococcaceae cyanobacterium. Lineage (GTDB taxonomy): Bacteria > Cyanobacteriota > Cyanobacteriia > PCC-6307 > Cyanobiaceae > NIES-981. The sequence continues at coordinate 77,228 of JBBASO010000002.1, read as the reverse complement.
AGGGGGTCACGGTCGCCGTGATCGCTGGGCTGCCAGCACCGGCAGCCATCAACGGAACGGCGGTGCGTAGATCAGTCCGCCCTGCTTCCACTGGCGGTTGAGGCCCCGCTCGAGCTTGAGCTTGGAGCCCAGGCCCACATTGCGCTCGAAGATTTCGCCGTAGTTGCCCACGGCCTTCACCGCCTTCACCACGAAGTCGGCGGGCAGGCCAAGCTGCTTGCCGAATTCCCCTTCAACGCCGAGGAAGCGGCGCAGGTCTGCCTGGTTGGGATTGGCCGTGGCTTCGGCCACCTTGGCGTCGATGTTGGCCTGGGTGATGCCCAGCTCCTCCGCCTGCATCAGGCCGAAGATCGTCCAGCGCACGGCGTCGGCCCAGCCGGGATCGCCGTTCACGGTGGCGGGGGTGAGCGGTTCCTTGCTCAGCACCTCGGGCAGCAGGGCATGGGCTGCCGGATCGGGGAAGCTGGTGCGCTTGGCGGCCAGCTGGGAGCGGTCGCTGGTGACCGCCACGCAGCGGCCCTGCAGGTAGGCGGCGTAGGTCTGGTCGCCGGTCTGGAACTTCAAGGGCGTGTAGGCCGCCTTGATCTCACGCATCCGGTCGGCGAGGTTCAGCTCGGTGGTGGTGCCGCTCTCCACGCAGATCGGCTTGCCGGCCAGATCCTTGAGGCTGGTGATGCCGCTGGCTTTCGGCGCCATCACCCCCTGGCCGTCATAGAAGACGGTGGGCGCGAAGCTCAGACCATTGCCGCCGGAGGCATCGCGGCTGAGGGTGAGGGTGGTGTTGCGCGACAGCAGATCGATCTCGCCGCTGGCCAGGGCGGCGAACCGCTCGCTGGAGTTGAGGTCGCGATAGTCAACCTTGGCCGGATCGCCGAGACTGGCGGCGGCCATGGCCTTGCAGATGTCCACATCCAGGCCGCTGTAGCTGCCGTCGGGGTTCACGAAGCTGAAGCCCGGCAGTTTGCCGTCGACGCCACAGATCAGTTTGCCCCGGCTTTTGATCCCGGCCAGCTTGAGACTCTGGATGCTGCCACCATCGGGAGCGCAACCCATCAGTGGTGTTACCAGGAAGGCAAGCGCCCAGGCTGCCGTTCGGAACGCGCGTTTCATCGGACTGTCTTGCCAGGCGACGATTGTTGCACCATTGGCCCCGTTGCCACAGTTGGTCGCGGCCCTTCTCACTCAGGGGTTGCACCGATCGCAGTGGCCCGGATCGGCATGCTCAAGGCCATCCTGTCGCCGCTGCTCGGTCTGGTACCCGCAGGCGGCGCAGCCCATCACCTCCATGGCGATGAGCCGGGTCGGCGTGCCACACCAGTGGCAGGGCAGCCCTGGCCGGGTCTCCACCAGCCCCCAGCCCGGGCTGGTGCAGTGCGGGCAGGGGGATCGCAGCCGTCGTGCCAGCGCGCAGCCGAGGCGCCGGATCGACCGCATCCGCGTGGGATTGAGGTGGGCTCGCATGTCGGTCTCCAGCAGCACGGTGCCCTGGGGATCGGCGGTTTGGCAGCGCTGCAGCGCCGCATTCAGCTCCGCCATGCCGGCCAGCCCCTTGCAGAGCAGCATGGTCGGGTCTGAGCCTGTCCAGGCTGCGGGTCGGGCGATCAGCGCATGGCTGGGGAAGCCCACAGCGGCAAGCCAGGCCGTGGGGTCCCCCCCCGCCTCCAGGCGCAGTTGGCTGAAATTGGTGCGCAGCTCCAGCCGCCGTTCGATCACCTCCAGCTGCCGCTCCCGGTCGACAAACAAGAGCAGTTCCTCCCCCACCGGCAGCAGCGGCACGGCCGGATGGGGCCCGAAACTGGCCTCGCTGGCAAGGCCAAGGGTGAGGCCGCTGTTCTCCAGCCCGAGCCAGGCCTTGCGGCGACAGGTGGCGATGCCATCCTCGGCACGTTCCCGCTCAGCGCTGAATGTTCCGAGTCGGTCGGTATCGCAGGGGCTCACCAGCAGGGAGGCGCCGAGCCCGACCGCCAGGGGCCTGGCCAGCGCCCTCTCCTTGCCGTGCCGGGTGGTGAGACAGATGCGCCGGCCGGCGTAGGGCATGAAAGAGGCCATCCCTGGCTCAAGTGGTGCTCGCGTCCCCTCCCCCCTCGTCCTCAGGCTGGGGATTGAGCCGCTTCCGGCTCTACCGCCGGGATCACCAGCCGCAGCAGCACCGGCGCCAGGAAGGTGGTGCCGATCACCATCAGCAGAATCGCGGCCTCCAGGGCTGGGGTGAGAATCCGCGCCTGGGTGCCCAGCCCGAGAAAGATCAGTCCCACCTCGCCGCGGGGCATCATCCCCAGACCCACCACCAGGCGGTTGGTGGGTTCCTTGCTGAGGTAACTCCAGCCGGCGGCCACCTTGCCGGCGATGGCCACCACCAGCAGGAAGGCGGCCACCAGCAGGCCCTCGCGGTTGGCGGGATCGAAGGGGTTGAGTACGGAGAGATCCATGCCCGTGCCGATCAGCACGAAGAACACCGTGGCGAATAGAGCCACAAGGGGTTTCACGGCGATGTCGATGGCGTGGGAGTGCTTGGAGGCACTGAGGATCAGGCCGGCGGCGAAGGCCCCCAGGGCCGCCTCCAGCCCGATCGCCTGGGCAGCGAAGCAGCAGAGGGTGAGCACCACGAAGCTGGCCACCGCCACATCCCCCGGTGCCTTGAGCCGATCCACCACCCAGTCGAAGGCGGGGGCGGCCTTGCGGCTGAGCACCAGGGCCACCGCCACGAAGGCCACGGCCGCCAGGCAGAGCTTGATCAGCGGGCCGAAGCTGAAGGCGCCGCCGCCCACCACGGCCACCACAACCGCCAGGATCACGATGCCGAGGATGTCGTCGAGCACGGCCGCGCCGATCACGATCTGCCCCTCGCGCTTCTTGAGCCACTTGAGCTCGCCGAAGACGCTGGCGGTGATGCCGATCGAGGTGGCGGTCATGGCCGCTCCGGCGAACACGGCCGGAATCAGTGGCACATGGAAAATGGCGATCAGGCCCGCGGTGCCGGCGGCGAAGGGCAGCACCACGCCGGCCACGGCCACGGTGGTGGCCTGCGCACCCACCGCCACAAGCTCGTCGAGCTCGCTTTCCAGACCGGTGAGGAACAGCAGGGCAAACAGACCGAGCTGGGAGACGGCCTGCAGGCTGGGGAAGGTTTCGTCGTAAATCCCGCGCACCGTTTCCGGCGTGAGATCCGCCAGGGAGGCCAGCAGACCGGCGGCGGCATCACCCAGTTGCGCCTGAGCCTGAGGCGGCACGATCAGATGCAGGCCGGAAGCGCCGATCAGCACCCCCGCGATCAGTTCCCCGAGAATCGTGGGCAGCTGCAGCCGCACCAGCAGTTCGGCGATGGCCCGGGCCACCACGAAGATCACCAGGAAGCGGCCCACCTCGATCAGGGTTTCGGCCACTTCGATTTGGTGTGGGCTGATCTCCAGCAGAAGAGGAGGCACGGGAAGCATCGTGAACCGGCGGGAATGCGGGTTTATAGGGGCAGTGACACTGCATTGGGGCCTTCACACCGATAGGGCCTGTGATCGCATTAACGGTGCGGGGAGGCATCGATCAGACCGCGGTCCCTGAGTTCCTGCTGAAAGGCCCTGCCCAGTTGGGCCTCGCTGCTATGGCGTGACACCTGACTCAACAACAGCACGGTGCGCAGGCTCAACCAGCCAACGCCGACAAGCAGGAGCAGGGCCACGGGGGGCTGCCATGGGGCACAGCGATCATGGGCAGAACGGATTGCAACTGGGTTGACCTAGGGCAACCCAGCTTCTGGGAACACTGCCTATGGTTCGGCGCCCGAGGCTCGGCAGTCGCCCCAATCAAACGACTCTTGCTGTGGAACGATCCCCAATTTCTCGGCGGGGCGCCTAACTTCACTTGGCTGAAATTTCAAAACATAACCACCACACAATTGAGGAATCAAATTGACAGACTTTCTGCCTCTTTTCATTGAGCAACTTCAATCCCCGACGCTGGGCTTTCTGATCGGCGGCATTGTTGTTGCAGCCCTTGGCAGCCAGCTGGCCATTCCCGATTCGATCTATAAGTTCATCAGTTTTTTCCTGCTGATGAAGATCGGATTGACTGGAGGCATTGCAATCCGTAATTCGAATTTCTCTGAAATCATTCTCCCCGCCATCGGAGCTGTGGGGATTGGCATCGTGATTGTGCTGATCAGCCGTTATACGCTCGGGAAACTGCCTGGCATCAAGGTGCCTGACGCCGTGGCCACAGGCGGGCTCTTCGGTGCAGTGAGCGGCTCCACACTGGCGGCAGTTCTGCCGCAGCTGGATTCCGCCAAGGTCCCCTATGAGGCCTGGACTGCTGCCCTCTATCCATTCATGGACATCCCGGCCCTGGTGGCCGCGATCGTGATGGCCAGCCTCTATATCGGCAAGAAAACAGGCAATACCGCAGAGAAGGTGGAAATCTGGCCCATCATCAAAGAAAGCCTGCAGAGCTCAGCTGTGACGGCCATGCTCCTTGGCGTGGCACTCGGCATCCTCACCAAGCCAGAGCCTGTCTACGAGAGCTTCTTCAACCCCCTGTTCCGCGGCTTCCTAGCCGTTCTGATGATCATCATGGGAATGGAGGCTGCCCAGCGCATGAATGAGCTGCGCAAGGTGGCCCAGTGGTTTGCCATCTATGCCTTCATTGCGCCGATCGTGCATGGATTCCTGGGTTTCGGCGTTGGCCTGATCCTGCACAAACTGACCGGCTTCAGCATTGGCGGATCTGTTGTGCTAGCGGTGATTGCCGCCTCCAGCTCCGACATCTCTGGCCCACCCACCCTTCGAGCTGGCATCCCCTCGGCCAATCCCTCGGCTTACATCGGGGCCTCGACGGCCATCGGCACTCCAGTGGCGATCGCCATCTGCATTCCTCTTTTCATTGGTATTGCCGAAATGATGCTCGGCCGCTAAGCATCTCACTTAAACAATCACTTAGAGCACAAACTCATGAGCCAACAAGTCTGGAAACTGGTTATCGTTGCCGAAGAAATCCTCTCCAAAAAACTCACCAAGCTGATCAAGGAGGCCGGGGCCACCGGTTACACCGTGAACGCAGCCGGCGGAGAAGGCAGCCGCAACGTGCGCTCCACCGGGGAGCCAAGCGTGTCGCACACCCTCTCCAATGTGAAAATCGAAGTGCTGACCGGCACCCGCGAGCTGGCAGACAAAATCACTCGCGAGATTGAAGCGAAGTATTACGCAGATTTCTCCATCATCACTTACATCTATCCAGTGGAAGCCCTCCGGGACCACAAGTTCTGAGGCCGTTTCCGGCGAGCACCAATCACCTGCCTTTTCGATGCCCGCTTGTGCACCGCTGCATGGGCGGGCATTTCCATGAACCACCTTTGATTTTGCTATACAGCATATGAAGCTTCTGGGCGATGATCGGTTCCTTCGAGGAATTCACAGCTACGAGCGCCAACTCGCCAAGCTCCTAGCCCTATTACTGGCTGTTGTAATCGGCTTTGCCGTTTTCGAACTGGTGATCGAATCTAGCGTCAAAATCGTGCGATTCCAGTCAGATTGGTTTGACGGGGACCTCATTAAACTTCTCGATCGGCTACTGATGATTTTTATCGCTTTGGAAGTGCTTCAAAACGTGACCGCCTATCTGCGTGATCAGGTTGTACAGATCGAACTTGTATTGCTCACGGCCATGACTGCCGTAGCCAGAAAGGTGATTGTGCTGCCGCCTGGCACCGAAAGCAAACCCCAGCTCATGGCTGGCTTTGGCGTGATTGTGGTAGGCCTCGCTGCAGCCTATTGGCTGGTGAAAAGGGCCAGACATGATCAGCAATCAGCCTGATTTATGCCCAGCAAAAGCTGGGAAGGCGCAAGGCATCTCCAGGCATTGATCAGCGTTTCTGATCGCAGAGATTGCAGTTTTTAGTTGATAAGCAGGGCTAAAAGGACCCACCCTTAAAAAATAGTCAGTACCGTTTGCCGACCCCACTGCAGACGACAGTTCGATGCCTGCGCCACAGAAGCGCCCCAAGGGCGGCTGCGACGCACTCAGCCAGCACATGCGCGCCGTCGGCCGTATTGCATTGCTCAGCGCTGAGGAAGAAATCAGCCTTGCCAGGCTGGTTCAAAACGGCTGCCGAGCTACCGACGTGGCCCAGGAGATCACGTTGCGAGCCGGCGGCGTGGCCCCCAGCCTGGCGGCCTGGGCCCGAGAAGCCGGCATGGAGGTGCGCCAGCTGAAGCGCTGCCTGCGGGAGGCAAAGCAGGCCCGCAGCCGCATGGTGCTCGCCAACATCCGCCTGGTGGTGAGCATGGCTCGCCGCTACCAGCACACTCCTGGGGAGCTGGAGGATCTGATCCAGGAGGGCACCATCGGCCTGATCAAGGCCGTCGAGCGCTTCGATCCTGCCCGGGGCTACCGCTTCTCCACCTATGCCACTTGGTGGATTCGCGATGGCCTCTCCAGCGCCCTGGCCCTCAAAGGCCGCACGATCCGGTTGCCATCCACCATGGTCGACCAGCTGCACCGCCTGCGGCAGGCCCAGCAGCGCCTCGGTCAGGAGCTCGGGCGCGATCCATCCCTGGGGGAGCTGGCGGAGGCAACCGGTCTGAAGCCGCTCGATATCCGGGAGGTGCTCTTCCGGGCACGGGAACCGCTCAGCCTGGATGGCAGTCCTCTGCACGGCTCGGATCTGCGCCTGGTCGACACCTTGGCCTGCCAGGCCCGCCCCCCCCACGACCTGGTCACAGATGCAAGCATGCGGCACGACATCCGCCAGCTGCTGAACCAGTTGCCCGACCAGCAGGCCACCCTGCTGCGCCTGCGCTACGGCATCAAGGGGGAGCCGCCCCTCAGTCTCAGTGCAGCGGCCCGGGCGATGGGCCTCACCCGTGATCAGGCCCGCGGTCTGGAGCGGCGGGCCCAAGCCTCGCTGCTCGCTCTCTCAACACCGTTCGCCGCGTATCTCGAGGCCTGAGCCGGTCCGTTTGCCTGCCGGCGTCAGGGCCTCAACAGTCCTGTATCGCCGCCACGCTCGAGCAGCAGCGCGTTCAGCACCACCGTGATCGAGCTCAGGGCCATCAACAGAGCCGCCAGCGGCGGTGAGAGCACCACCCCGAAACCGGGCAGCAGTGCTCCAGCCGCGATCGGCAGCACCACCAGGTTGTAGCCGAAAGCCCAGACCAGGTTCTGGCGCACCTTCGCCATCGTCTGCCGCGCCAGCCGCAATGCCGCCGGGATGGCTTCCAACCGGTCACCCATCACCACCAGATCGGCGGTGTCCATCGCGATCTGGGTGCCTGTGCCGATGGCGATCCCCAGATCGGCGGCGGCCAGGGCCGGCGCATCGTTGATGCCATCCCCCACCATCGCCACCGCACCGCCGCGGCGGGCCTGTTCGATCCGCTGCAGTTTCTGGCCTGGCAGAAGTGCCCAGGCCAGTTGTCGGGGTTCCAACCCAAGGGCGGCTCCCAGCTGCCGCACCGGCCCCTCCCGATCACCGCTCAGCACGCCCACCTCCAGATGCATGGCCCGCAGCGCGTCCAGGCTTGGCCGAGCTTCCGGCCGCAGCCGGTCCTCGATCGCCAGCAGGCCCAGCAGCCGCTGCTCCTGCGCCACCCCCACCACCGTGGCGCCGCCCGCTTCCCTGGTCTCCAGCCAGCTGTGCTGCTCAGCAGTGATCTCCACGCCGCAGTGCTCGTGCAGCCAGTCTGGTCGCCCCACCCGGCAACAGCCGTGGCCAACCACCAGGCCGCTCAGCCCTTCACCGGGCCGGGTCTGCACGCCGTCCACAGGCAGCAGGGGCTGCCCCAGTTCCTGGGCTCGCTGCAGCAGGGCGTGGGCGAGGGGGTGGCGGGTCTGGCTTTCCAGGCTGGCCGCGAGCTGGAGCAGTCGTTCCGGCGTGATGTCGCCCCCGGCGGGGCTGATGGCTGTCACGGTCGGTCTGCCCAGGGTGAGGGTGCCCGTCTTGTCGAACAGCACCACAGCCACCCGCGCCGCCGCTTCGATCACATCACCGCCGCGGAACAGCACCCCGCTGCGGGCTGCGCGGCCCGTGCCGACTGTGATCGCGGTGGGTGTGGCCAGGCCGAGGGCACAGGGGCAGGCCACCACCAGCACGGCGATGCCGAGCTGCAGACCGAGCAGAAACGGGGTTTCGGCCGCCATCCCCAGGCTGAGGTGGCCGCTGTGATGCAGCCCATGGGCGGAACTGGCCGGCGCCGACGCCAGCACCTGCGGCCAGTGCTGGGCTCCCCAGAGCCACCAGAACAGCAGGGTGGCCACGGCCAGCGCGATCACGGCGAGACTGAACCGCCCGGCCACCTGGTCTGTGAGCCGCTGGATCGGCGCCTTGCGCGCCTGGGCCTGCTCCACCAGGGCAATGATCCGGGCCACGGCGCTGCTGTTGCCCGGTCTGAGCACCTCCAGATCCAGGGGCGCCTCGAGGTTGAGGCTGCCTGCTGCCAGCTCCGTGCCTGCAGCGGCCTGCAGCGGCAGAGGCTCGCCGGTGAGGCTGGAGACATCCAGCGTGGAGAGTCCGCTCAGCACGAGTCCATCCACAGGCACCCGGTCGCCGGGCAGGAGCCTCACCCGGTCGCCGGGCCGCAGCGCCCCTACCCGCACCGGCCGCAGCGCCGCATCGGCTCCATCTCCCAGCAGCAGCAGGGCCTGATCGGGCTGAAGCTGCGCCAGTTCCTCCAGGGCCTGGCCGGTGCGGTGGCGAGCCCGTTCCTCGAGGAAGCGGCCGAGCAGTACGAAGCCCAGCAGCATCACCGGTTCGTTGAAGAAGCACTGCCAGCCCATCGCCGGCCGCACCAGGGCCACCAGGCTGGCCAGATAGGCGCTGGCCATGCCCAGCCCCACCAGCGTGTCCATCCCCGGTGCCCCTGCCAGCGCTGAGCGCAGACCGGCCACCAGGATTGGCCGACCGGGCAGGGCCAGGGCCAGGGTGGCGACCACAGCGTGCAGGCGGATCTCGCCCAGCAGCGCCAGGGGCCAGGGCAGCTCACGGCTGTCGATCAGGTGCCCGGCGGCGGAGAACAGCAGCAGCACCAGGGCCACCACCAGCTGGCGCCACTGCTGCCACCAGCTGAGCTGCTGCCGCCGTTCCGACAAGCTCTGCACAGCCGAGCCGCTGCCGGAATCACGGCGGTGGGCGGCATACCCCATGCCCGCCAGGGCGGTGATCAGCGGGGTTGCCGGATCGCTGCCATCCGTGCTGATGGGCTGCTCGGCAGTCGTTCTTGCAGCGAGACCGGGGTCGAGTCCCACCCAGGCGGTGCGGGTGAGCAGGTTGACGCTCGCCTGGCGCACGCCGGGCTGGGCCAGCAGCCGCTGCTCCACAGCGCGCACGCAGCCGCCGCATCGCATCCCCTCGATGTCCAGCAGCAGGGGCACCACCGGTTGCGGGCTCGCCTCGGCGGACGCCTGCGCAGGGGTGGTGGACGGTCGCATCGACAACCTCAGGGACCGCCCAGCAACGGCAGGACGTTTGACCCGAATCATGGCGGCTGCCGATCATGTCTGGCATCCCGCGCCGGCCAGCTTGGGGGCTGTTGACCTGCCACGGTGGCAAGCAGCAGCCGTGGATCTGATCATGCTGATCGGGTGAGCCCGGCCGACCCGATGGCGGCAGCATGCATGGTCCCCCACGATCGGGATCTCATGTGGCTGGCCTGGATCCTGCTGGGCGGTCAGCTGATGTGTCTGATCGCCCTCGTCGGCGTGCTCACCACCGTGCTGAGCGCGCAGCGGTTGCCGCCCCTGCTGGCCTGCACCTGGATCGTCGCGGGCTTCAGCCTGTTCCTGGTGCCCGAGCAGCTGCTGAGCTGGCATCACTGCCATCGCTTTCCTCACGGCCAGGGCCAACCAGTCGCGCCGAGCTGATCGGCGGGGCCATGCTGGCGCCAGCGGCCCCACCGATCCCCATGCCCGCAGCGGGTTCAGCCTTCGCCCAGCTTCATCAGCACCTGCATCACACCCGCTTGCTGGGCTCGATCAGCAGCGCTCTTTATTACGACCAGAACACGGTGATGCCGGCCGCCGGCGCCGCCTGGCGTGGCGAGCAGCTGGCGTTGCTGGCGAGCCAGCTGCACGAACATCAGAGCAGCGCCGTCTATGCGGAGCTTGTGGCGGCGGCCGAGGTTGAGCTGGGCGCCGACGCGCCGCCCGCGTGCCACCGCAACCTTCAGCTGCTGCGCCTGGAGCTGGATCGCCAGCGCTGCCTGGATCCCGATCTGGTGGCTGCCCTGGCCAGGGCCCAGTCACGCGGCAATGCCGTCTGGCAGGACGCCCGTTCCCGCAATGACTTTGCCGCTTTTGCCCCGGCCCTTCAGGAGCTGATCAGCCTGCGCCGCCAGCAGGCCAGCCAGCTTGCTGCTGCCGAACCGGTGCCGCGCAGTCCCTGGGAGATCCTGGCCCAGCCGTTTGAGCCCGACATCAGCAAGGCGCGGCTGGAGGAGCTGTTCACGCCGCTCAAGGCGGAGCTCCCTGTGCTGCTGGAGCAAGCGGCAACCGCCGCGGCCTCGAATCCCACCGAATCGGCAGGCCCGGCCGCCGAGCTGCCCGAGGCTCTGCAGGAGCAGCTCTGCGCCGAGCTGCTCGATAGCTGGGGCTACGAACCTGCGCGCTGTCAGCGGTCCCGTTCCGCCCACCCCTTCTCCTGCACCGTGGGCCCGCAGGACTTCCGCATCACCACCCGGGTGGTGCCGGGTCAGCCCCTCTCCGCCTTTTTGGCCACCGCTCATGAGTGGGGCCATTCTCTCTATGAGCAGGGCCTGCCCCGGGGTGACGATCACTACTTCCCCTGGCCCCTGGGGGAGGCCACCTCGATGGGGGTGCATGAGTCACAGTCGCTGTTCTGGGAGTGCCGCGTGGCCCGTAGCCGCGCCTTCGCCGAGCGCTGGCATTCGCGCTTCTGCGCTGGTCTCGGCAGCGATCCATGGAGTGGCGCCTTCGGCTTTTGGCGCGCCCTCAACCCTCTCAAGCCCGGTCTGATCCGCGTTGAGGCCGATGAACTCAGCTACTGCCTGCACATCGTGCTGCGCTACGAGCTGGAGCTGGCCCTGATCGAACAGGAGATGCCGGTGGACGAGTTACCGCAGCAGTGGAACCAACGGATGCAGGACCTGCTGGGAATCCAGCCCCAGACTGACTCCGAGGGGTGCCTTCAAGATATCCATTGGGCAGAAGGACTGTTCGGTTACTTCCCTTCCTATGCACTCGGTCATCTGATCAGCGCCCAGATTTCCGAGACGTTCGAGCAGGTTCATGACTCGATCCAGACCCTGATCAGGTCCGGTGAGGAGCGCCAGCTCCAGACCTGGCTCGCCGCGACCGTATGGCCCCTCGGCCGCTCGGTCAACGGTGAAGAGCTGGTTGAGCAGGTTTCGGGGCGCCCGCTTAGTGCTCAGCCCTTTCTCAGCTATCTCCGCGCAAAGGTGGCCGAGCTTTCCCGCGGCAGTTGAACCCTCACCGCCATGGCGGTCTGCCTTGCCGGTGCCGAGGTTGGCTGGCGAGCGGTGGGTCCCCTGCATAGGATGCGCGGCGCCGCAACCCTCTCCCTATGGCGAACATCGATCACGCACCGAGCCGCACGATGCTCAACCTGCTGCACGTGCTGCCCGCCTTCGCCGATGAAACCGAGCTGCGGTTGAACGCGATCATCGAGCTGAACTCGATGACGATCAACAAATATGAACTAATCACCGAAACCGGCCATCTCAAGCTCGATCGCGTCGGCTATTCCTCGCTTGCCTATCCCTTCGCCTATGGCTGCATCCCCCGCACCTGGGATGAGGATGGCGACCCGCTCGACATCGAGATCGTCGGTGTGACCGAGCCCCTGGTGCCTGGATCCTTGGTGGAGGCTCGCATCATCGGAATCATGAAATTTGATGATGGCGGTGAGGTTGACGACAAGGTGATCGCCGTTCTGGCCGATGACAAACGCATGGATCACATCAGCAGCTTCACCGATCTTGGTGAGCATTGGTTGAAGGAAACCCAGTACTACTGGGAGCACTACAAGGACCTCAAGAAGCCAGGCACCTGCCGGGTGAACGGCTTTTTTGACGCCGCCGAGGCCGTGCAGGTGATCAAGGGGTGCGAAGCGCGATACACCGCCGAGATTGCCCCCAAGCTGGTGAACTGAGGCGACCGACGCGGCCTGAACGATCGGGGGCGGCCTGACTTCTGGCTGCCCTTGGTGATTGTTGCCCCTTCGCCGCGCTAACCGTTGCACCAAGTTGTTGATCTGCACTCGCATGCCCGCTCACCCATCCCTCCTGGCGCTCAGTCGGCTTGCGGTGCTGGTGTTCGCCGCCATGGCACTCCCTGGTGTGCGGGCTGCCGATCAACCGCCCACAGCACCGCCGCCGCTGCCTGTTGCCGCGCCAGCGGCCACGGCTTCGCTCACCAGCACCCGTCAGATCGTGCTGGAACTCGGCAAGCGACAGATCAGCCTGCTGGAGGGAGACAGGCTGCTCGGCCGCTGGCCTGTGGCGATCGGTGACCCCAGTACTCCTACCCCGGTGGGGCGCTTCCAGGTGGAGAACAAGGTGCTCAACCCTCAGTACCAGAGCACAAAAAGCGGCAAGATCAACGCCACCACCGGCGCCCAGGGTCCCCTCGGCGACCGCTGGATCGGCTTCAGGCAGGCAGGGCTCAACCAGTACGGCATTCACGGCACCCCTGATGCCTGGGCCTGGACCGTCACCTCCCGGGCTGCGGTCTCCAACGGCTGCGTGCGCATGCTCACCCCCCATGTCCGCCAGCTCTTTGATCAGGTGGAGGTTGGCACTCTGGTGATCGTTAAACCTTGATGGGTTCAATCAGCGGAGCTGGCCTGACATCAGTTTGGAGCTCGGGTTGTTGGAGCTCGGGTTGGTGTTTGGGTTGGAGCTGCGTTAAGCGTTTCTTCCAACCTGGAAAACATCCTGCAGATCGGCGCTTCAGCGGTGCGAAGGCTCTCATCCGTCTTTAACCTTGACGTTCCTTGTGCGTTCAGCATGGCCAGCGCTCACCCCCAACATCGACCGGGAGGTGATCGCGCCTTTAATTTGGCGATGCCCAGCACCGTACTCAAGTGGTGTGGCAATGGCGAATTGTCCAGTCTTGATCTCGAAACCGTGGTGGAACGGCTGAAGCAGGCTGATCCCGTTGCCCATTCCCTCCAGCTCAACCACTTTCAGGCTCTTCAGTCGGCACCGCTGGTCTGAGCTGATCCTTCACACCAGGTTGCGAGCTGCGGCTGCAGCTGCTGCTTCACTGTCTGGTTCAGATCTGAGGAAGTCCTGATGCCATCACTCCGTTGGGCACTCCTCCAGTCGCTCTGATTTGGTTGTTGATCAGTCGGGCTGCCAGAGCCCGTGCCAGACCATCCCGACTCGCCAGCCCCCGCAGGGCAGCTGCGGGCAGACCGTCTCGAGGCAGTCCATGGGGCAGGGCCGGCGCTCCGGATGGCGGCAGATCAAACACCGGCACTTGCCTCAGGCCCGCTGGCCTGAGTTGATCCTCCAGCTGGGCCAGGTTGGCCCTCAGGGGCAGCCAGATCAGTTCCGATCGGCGGCACTCGGCCAGCGTCGGGCTGGCGAGCGTGGTGGCGGAAAGGGCCCGTTGCAGGTCAGGCAGGGTGACCAGCCCGACGATCCCATCCCCGCTGCTCACCATCAGGCAATGGCCGCGGATGGCCACCAGTTCGGCCAGGGCCTCTGCCGCTGGCAGCTCGATCGGCAGCACCAGAGGTGCTTCGGGTTCGATCGCCTCAGCCAGCTCCACCGAGGCCAGGTCCTGGCGCCTCTGTTCTTCGACCTGGTCAGGCCCTAGCAGGCCAGGATCACTGATCCCCTGCCAACGCTCCACGAGAGCTGCGCTGAGACCGGCAGCGGCCATCAGCGGCAGCACGATGCGGATATCGCGCGTCAGTTCGAACAGGAGCAGTAGGGCGGTGAGCGGTGCCCGGGCGCTGCCTGCCAGGACCGCCGCCATCCCCACCATGGCGTAGGCCGGGGGCTCGGCCACGGGCAGATGCAGGCCGCTGTCGCCGAGCAACTGGCCGTAACAGTTGCCGAGCACAGCGCCAAGAAACAGCGAAGGCGCAAATCCGCCTCCCACAAATCCTGTGGCGTTGCTGATCGTGGTGGCCAGCAGCTTCACTCCCAGCAGCAGCAGGAGGGTCAGCAGCGAAATGCCTCCTTCACGGCCCAGCAGGGCCTCGATTGTGTCGTAGCCGACACCCAGCACCTGGGGGAAGCCCAGGGCCAGGCCGCCTACTGCCAGGCCTCCCATGGCGGTGGGCAGTCCCGGTGGGAGGCGCTGCAGCCAGCCCTGCAGCTGCTTGCTGCGCCCCAGGGCCAGGGCTTTCACCAACAGCAGCGACATGCCGCTGGCCAGCAGTCCCAGTCCCAGATACAGCGGCAGCTCGAGCGGGGAGCGCACCTCGTAGGCCGGCAGGCGCAGGATTGGCGTATCCCCGAGCACGAGTTGGGTCACCAGGCTTGAGGCCACCGCCGCCACCAGCACCGCCCGCAGGCTTGGCCTGCCCTGAATGGCACTGAAGCTGCCCTCAAACGCGAAGAACACCCCGGCGATCGGGGCCTTGAACCCGGCCGCCAGGCCCGCGGCCACCCCTGCCGCCACAAGTGCCTTCTGACTCTCGGCGGTCAGGCCGGCGCGCAGAGCTAGCCAGAGCCCCACATTGCCGCCACTTTCCACGCTCGGTCCTTCCGGGCCCAGGGAGGCGCCGCTGCCGAGGCTCAGGGACGCGGTCAGGATGCGCAGCAGGGGCAGGCGTGGTGCAGGTGCTACAGCACCATCGGCCATGGCCATCAGGCTGGGCAGACCTGGTCCGAGCTCGCCGCCATAGCGGCGCAGGACCCCCACCGCCAGTCCGCCCAGGCTTGGCACCAGCAGCACCGGCCAAAGCTGCAGCCATTCGGGGAAGGGGGAGGGCGGCAGTGGCGGCGGTTCCGGTGCGGTGGGAGGAGCGGGCAGATAGCCCAGTCCGCCGAGGCCGATCTGCACCAGCGCCCGCAGCGGGGTGCTGGTCTCGGATGCGGGCAACGGCGGCATGGGCACCAGGGCTTCCGATGTTGCGGGGCTGTCGCTGCCGATCCGCAACAGGGATTCGACAACAGGGCCGAACAACCCCCCGTTGATCAGGCCGAGCAGTTCATGAAAGGCCACGACAGCCAAGCCGGTGAGGGTGCCCACCAGAGCTGCCCAGGCCAATAGGTTCCATTGAAAGGGCAGGCCGCCCGGGCGGCCGGGCGCGTTCCCTTCAGGCCTCGGGTCGGACGGTGGCAAAGATCTCCTCCAGGATCTTCCCTGCCCCCTGCTCGCGCAGCTTGCTGGCCAGGGCGATGCCGATCGCTTCGGGGTTCTGTTGTGGGCCGCGCGCCTGATCGCGGATCAGGCGCACGCCGTCGAGGCTGGCCACCATGCCGGTGAGCACGAGCTCGGCGGCCTCGCCTTCACCGTCGAAGCGGGTGTTCACACCGATCGGCACCTGGCAGCCGCCCTCCAGCTCCCGCAGGAAGGCCCGCTCCGCCAGGCAGCGGCGAGCGGTGGGTATGTGCTCCAGCACCTTGATCTGCTCCAGTACGGCGGCGTCGCCGTCGCGACACTCGATGCCCAGGGCACCCTGGCCTACGGCATGCAGAGAGATCGAGGGGTCGATCAGTTCATGGATGCGCCCGCCAAGCCCGAGGCGTCCCAGGCCTGCGGCGGCCAGGATCAGACAGTCGTAGTCGCCGGCATCCAGCTTCTCCAGGCGCGTGATCACGTTGCCGCGCACGTCCTTGAAGGTGAGGTGCGGGAAGTGGTGGCGCAGCTGGGCGAGTCGGCGCAGGGAGCTGGTGCCCACGACGGAGCCATGCGGCAGGGTGGCGAGGGTTTTGTCCTGATGCCTTTCGTGCACCACCAAGGCATCGGCCGGATCTTCACGCTCGGTGATGCAGCCCAGCATCAGGCCTTCGGGGAGATTGGTGGGCAGGTCCTTGAGGCTGTGCACAGCGATGTCGGCCCGATCCACCAGCATCTGGGCCTCTAGCTCCTTGGTGAAAAGGCCCTTGTCTCCGATCTTGGCCAGGGCCACATCGAGGATCTTGTCGCCCTGGGTGGCCATCGCCTCAATGCTGATCTCCAGACCAGGGTGGGCTTTGGCCAGCTCGTCGCGCACCCAATGGGTCTGCACCATGGCCAGCTGGCTGCGGCGGGAGGCGATGCGCAGGTGGTTGGCCATCAGGGGCAGATCACAGCCGAACAGATTACGGGCCGAAGAAATCAAGGGGCAATGGCCCCCAGGTGTCTTCCGCATCGGGATCGGCGGGATTGTGGCCGCTGATCAGCAGCCCTTCGCCCAGTCCGGTTTCCAACCGCACCTGAAACCGACCGGTGCTCTGGTTGCCCTTCAGAAACACCGGACCCTCGCTCGCCTCCAGCGCATCACAGGCCGGATCCAGTTCCAGGCCAGCCCAGCCCAGCGCACTTTCCAGCTGGCGCAAGCAGACCAGGGCCTGGAGAGCCGTGGGCGCCATCACCCCCATCGTGAACCACTCGCAGCGGGCCAGCAGAGGCTCCAGGTCGGCCCGAAGCGCCGTCCGGGCCGGACCATTGAGATCCGGCGGGGCACTGCGCCGGCCCCGCAGGGCCGCCAGGCCCTCGCTCACTTGATGTACTCCTTGAGTACACCATTGCGGTTGGGGTGCCGCAGCTTGCGCAAAGCCTTGGCCTCGATCTGGCGGATGCGCTCGCGGGTCACGTCGAAGATCTGACCGATCTCCTCCAGGGTCTTCATGCGGCCGTCGTCCAGGCCGTAGCGCAGGCGCAGCACATCCCGTTCTCGGGGGCTGAGGGTGGCCAGCACACCTTCGAGGTCTTCGCGCAACAGGTTCTTGGCCACGTCCTGTTCGGGGTTTTCGATGTCGGCTTCGATGAAGTCGCCGAGTCGTGAATCCTCTTCTTTGCCGATCGGGGTCTCCAGGGAGATCGGCAGCTGGGCACTCTTGGCGATGAAGCGCAGCTTCTCGATCGTCATTTCCATCGACTCGGCGATCTCCTCCTCGGTGGGCTTGCGGCCGAACTCCTGGGAAAGGGTCTTGGTGGTCTTCTTGATCCGCGAGATCGTCTCGTAGAGGTGCACCGGCAGGCGGATGGTGCGCGATTGATCAGCGATGGCACGGGTAATCGCTTGCCGGATCCACCAGGTGGCGTAGGTGGAGAATTTGTAGCCCTTCTCGTGGTCGAATTTCTCAGCGGCACGGATCAGGCCGAGGGAGCCCTCCTGGATCAGGTCTTGGAAGCTCAGGCCCCGATTCATGTATTTCTTGGCAATCGACACCACCAGGCGCAGGTTCGACTGCACCATCTTTTCCTTGGCCCTGCGGCCGAGCATCAGCCTGCGGCGGAACTTGATCGTGGGCATCTCCACCAGCACCGCCCATTCCTTGGTGTCGGGCTGTCGGCCGTGATCGCTCTCGAACTGGGCGGCGATCTCCTCGAGCTGCAGCAGGTCGGCGATCTTGCGGGCCAGCTCGATCTCTTCATCCGGGCGCAGCAGGCGGATGCGACCGATCTCCTGCAGGTAGACCCGGATCGAATCTTCGGTATACACGCCCTTGGGCCCAACCTTGATGCTGGCTAGAGCCTTGGCTGCGGCCTTGTCGTCCTCCTGCTCGGTGTCTAGAGGGTCCGCCGTCTCAAGAATCTGTTGCGCAACGATGCTGGCGGCCTGAGGAGCGGCTGCGGCAGCCAGCAGGGCATCAGCGGCCTGATCAAGATCGGCTGCGCTGGTGTTGGCCGTGACCGCAGCGGCGGCCACGGTTTGCGCCTTGCTTCGCGATGCGGCTCTGGACTTGCGGGGCTTGGCAGCGGCGGGCTCAGGTCCTGCTTCCGACTCGGGGGAGGGGTCGGCTGCATTTTTGGCCGCTGTTTTGGGAGAGGCCTTGGCTTTGCTCTTGGCGCTGGTCGGCTTGGACTTCACATCTAGTTCCTCACCCGCGGCCGTTGCCACCATCAGGATCTCTACCTTGGTTTTTGGCGTTGCGGCGGTCGGGCTCATGGAACGGCAGGATAAAAGGAACAGGATGGATAGGCAGCCGGATGTCCGATCCGGGATTCGGCTGAGGGGGTGACCCGCAGGTCGGATGATCAGGAGTTCGGCTGACGTTCGCCAATCCCGATCGCAAGGCTGGAAAGAGAGGGAAAGCGCTGGTGGTTGTCGGCTTGGCGCCGTCGCGGATCAGGAATGGGTCAGGCTCACGGCGGGAATCTCGAAGCCAGAGAGGATTACCGGGTTCGCAGGGATGCTGGGCCCCGGATCTGACCGGACAGGTCGCTCAGCTCGGGGCCTGGCCGAAGCCAGTGCTGTGACTGGGACCAAGACTGCTGGGAGCACCAAAGCTGCGGGGGGTACCAAGCCTGTGGTGAGTACCAAG
>JBBASO010000002.1:12636-58736 GCA_040399265.1 Prochlorococcaceae cyanobacterium | reverse complement strand
GTACCAAGCCTGTGGTGAGTACCAAGACTTGGATAACCAGTCCAGGCAGGTTGAGGACCTTCGATCATCCCGCCAAGGAGACGACCGAAGTGGCCCCGGGAACTGGAGCGAACCGAACAAGCTGCAAACGTGAATGAACCACTAGGCCGAGGCCTGGGCAGGGTCGACAGGGGTGATCTCAGACCGGAGGCACAGGTCGACGAGCTAGGCGCTCCTCCTGGCGAACTCTTCAGGTCTTCCCGCTGGACGGAACTCTGCTGGGTTCCGACGACAGCTGTTAGCTGTCCGACTCACATCATTGTATGAAGGGCCCATGGCCTTTGCAAGTGTGCAGCCCCCCGGCTGGGTTCAGGTCTGGCTGGAGGCTGGCCGGGAGGGGCAGGTGTTCACCTATGCCATCCCGGCGGGGATGCGGCTGGCGGTCGGCGATCTGGTGCAGGTGCGTCTGCAGGGCCGGCCTCACGCCGGCCTGGTGCTTGAACTGTTGCAGAGCCTGCCGGTTGATCTGGTCGATCGCTCTGTTCTGAGCGTTGAGCGCCGCCTGCAGCCAGCCGCCGTCGACCCCCAGTGGCAGGTCCTCATCCAGGCCGTTGCCTCGCAGTGCCATACCAGTGTCTTCCGCACCCTCAAAAGCGCGCTGCCGCGGGGCTGGCTGGGGCAGCGCCGCCAGGAGGTGGCGTCGGATCCGGCCCCGATCTGGATGCTCGAGGCCTGCTCCGCCAACCCTGCCTCGGACCTCACCGCCCGCCAGCAGGCCCTGCTCGACCGGTTGCTGCAGGATTCGACCCCGCTGCCTCTGCGCCAGATCTGCGGCCAGGAGGGCTTCAGTCGCTCGGTGGTGCAGGCGCTCGAGCGCCGTGGCCTGGTGCGGCGCAGCCGCGGTCCCGGACCTGGAGCGTTGGCGGAGCCTCTGCCGGTGTCAGCTTCGCCAGCACCCCGCCCTGACGGTCGTGTGCTCAGCCCTGGTCAGGAGCGAGCCCTGCAGGCGATCAAGCACGCCGCTCCGGAGACTCGGCTGCTGCTCTGGGGAGTGACCGGGGCCGGCAAGACCGAGGTGTACCTTCAGGCCGCCGCCCACACGCTGGAGCGGGGCGAAGCGGTGCTGATCCTGGCCCCGGAGATCGGCCTGATCCCCCAGCTGCTGGACCGTTGCCGGGAGCGGTTCCCGGCAGTGCTGGAGTACCACAGCGGTATGGCTGACGCGGCTCGGGTCGCTACCTGGCGGCGCTGTCTGGCAGGGGAGCCGCTGCTGGTGGTGGGCACCCGCTCCGCGGTGTTTCTGCCGCTGGCCCGGCTCGGCTTGATCGTGCTCGATGAAGAACACGACGGCTCGTACAAGCAGGAGAGCCCGATGCCCTGTTACCACGCCCGTGATGTGGCCAGCCTGCGGTCACGGCTCAGTGGCGCACGCCTGGTGCTGGGCAGCGCCACGCCATCGCTGGAGACCTGGCTCGACTGCCAGGGCCCCGAACCGGGCACACGGTTGCTGCGCCTGCCGGAGCGGATCGGTCAGCGCCCCCTGCCGCCGGTGCGGCTGGTGGACATGCGTCATGAGCTGGCCGAGGGGCATAGGCGGCTGCTCAGCCGGCCGCTGCTGGAACGGCTGGGGAGGCTGCAGGAGCGGCAGGAACAGGCCGTGGTGCTGGTGCCGCGTCGTGGCTATAGCGCCTTCCTCGGCTGCCGCAGCTGTGGTGAAGCGGTGCATTGTCCCCACTGTGACGTGGCCCTCACCGTGCACCGTTCCCAGGGGCGGGAGTGGTTGCGCTGCCACTGGTGCGACCACCGCGCGGTCATCGATCAGCGCTGCGGCCAATGCGGTTCCACGGCGTTCAAACCGTTCGGGGCCGGCACCCAGCGGGTGCTGGAACAGCTGGCCAAGGAGCTGGAGGGCCTGCGCGTGCTCCGCTTCGATCGCGACACCACCCGGGGCCGCGATGGCCACCGCCGCCTGCTGGAGCGGTTCGCTGCCGGCGAGGCGGACGTTCTTGTGGGCACCCAGATGCTGGCCAAGGGGATGGATCTGCCCCGGGTCACCCTGGCGGCCGTGCTCGCGGCTGACGGACTGCTGCACCGGCCTGACCTGCGGGCCGGTGAGCAGTGCCTGCAGCTGCTGCTCCAGCTGGCAGGCAGGGCCGGTCGGGGCGAGCGTCCTGGTGAGGTGCTCGTGCAGACCTACAGCCCGGAACACCCTGTGATCCGCCATCTGGTGGATGGCCGATACGACCGCTTTCTCAGCGAGGAGGCCAGCCTGAGGCGCCAGGCTCAGCTGGTGCCCTTCAGCCGGGCCTGTCTGCTGCGCTTCAGCGGCATTTCGGCAGCGGCCACCGCCACGGCTGCTGCTTCTCTGGCGGAGCGGATCCGCGCCGCGGTCGAGGCCGCTGGCTGGTGGTTGATCGGCCCTGCGCCTGCGCCGGTTGCCCGGGTGGCGGGCCGCAGCCGTTGGCAGCTGCTGCTGCATGGTCCGGCCGCTTCGGCGTTGCCCCTGCCGCCGGAGGCGGACCTGCGCCGCGGTTTGCCTCAGCAGGTGGGTCTGGCGATCGATCCCGATCCCCAGATGCTCTGACAACGCGGCGCTCAGGCGGGCAGCTCCGGCCAGCCGAAGCCGAGTTGCCGCCGCAGGGCCGCGAGCCCCAGCACCAGCACCAGCGCCGCGGCGATGGCAACGGCCCCGAGGCCGAGACCGCTCCAGCGCCAGCAGGTCAGCTCCAGCCGGTTGATGGCACCCAGCCGGATCGGCCAGCGCAGCGTGCTGGCGCGCCCGCCCGTCGGTTTGAGCGCCTGCACCGGTTCCGGGCTGGCCACCCGTATCGCCCGCGTTCGCAGCGGGCGGAGGTCAAGGCTGGCAGCCAGGCCCGGCACAGGATCTGTGGTGCGCAGATCGAATTCCAGCATCAGATGCTGACGCACGCCCAGCACCCAATTGCGCTCCTGCCAGTGCAGCACCGGTGCGGGCAGCGCCAGACCCGCCAGCCGACCGGCGGCTTCCACGTTGGCGGCCAGCAACGCCAGGGTCTGCGTCGCCGGCTGCATCGGGCTCTCCAGCCGTTGTTCGGCCCGCCGCGGCGGCCCGGTTCGCCTCGGTGCCTGCACCGGGCGCAGACCCTGCTGGCGCAGGGCAGCCCCCAGCTGAGCCTGCCAGGGGCTGCTCGGCTGACCGGCCGGCGCACTGAGCAGTTCAGTCAGTTGCAGCCGGCCCGGTTCCCCGAAGCGCAGCTCGGCCTGGATCTGCCCGCAGCCCCCCAGCAGCAGGCCGAGCAGCAGCAGGCATAACGTCACCAGGGCGAAACCGACCGGGGCTCGGGTCGGTCCCACCGGCGGTGGCGGCGGCGGAGCGGGACGCCTGCCGGCTCGACGACGGCGGGCCAGCTGTTGCAGCTTTCCCTCGATCGGCTCGGTCTCTGCCAGCTCGGGCAGGGTCAGCGACCATTCCCGCGGCCGCTGCAGTGCGGGGGCCTCGAGCACCTCAAGGATGTCCCGGGCCTGAGACCGCAGGGTGGGGTCGCTGCAGCGTTTCACCTGCCGGCAGCAGGCGATCGCCCGACTGTTTTCGCCTCTGCCCATGCAGGCGGTGGCAAGGAGCAGCTGCAGCTGCGCTCCCTGCTCCGTGCTCGGCGGGAAGCTGGTCTGCAGGGGCTCCAGCAGGGTGAGCACACGGCCGTAGTCGCCCCATTCCAGAGCCTGACGGGCCGGAGCGAAGGGGTCTGTGGGGTCAGCCATCGCAGGGGTGCCGGCAGTCCTCAGCTGTTTACCAGCCTGTCGCTGGCCACCACCATCGTGCCGATCCCGGCATCCGTGAACACCTCCAGCAGCAGGGCGTGCGCCACCCGCCCGTCGACGATGTGGGCGGCGCCCACCCCCTGGGCCAGGGCCCGGATGCAGCACTCGGTTTTTGGGGTCATGCCACCGTTCACTACCCCCGCATCGATCAGCCGGCGAGCCCCCGCCAGAGAGACCTGGCGGATCAGGGAGGTGGGGTCGGCGCGGTCGCGAAGTATCCCGGCCGTGTCCGTGAGCAGGATCAGTTTCTCGGCCTGAAGGGCTGCCGCCAGTTCGCCGGCCACCGTGTCGGCGTTGATGTTGTGGGCCTGGCCTTCGCCATCGGCGGCCACGCTGGAGATCACCGGGATGTAACCGGCATCGAGCAGCGGAAAGAGCACGGATGGATCTACGGCCTGCACGTCACCGACCAGACCATGGGCGCCGGCGCCATAGGGACGGGCCCGCACAAGGCTGCCGTCGCTGCCGCACAGGCCCACCGCCCGGCCGCCCACGTTGTTGAGACCATTGACGATGTGCTTGTTGACCCGCCCCGCCAGCACCATCTCGACCACATCCATGGTCTCCGGCGTGGTGACCCGCAGACCGTCGCGGAATTCCGGGGCGATGTTGAGCCGGCCCAGCCACTCATTGATCTCCGGCCCGCCGCCGTGCACCACCACCGGTTGCACGCCCACGGAAGCGAGCAGCACCAGATCGCGATACACCGCTTCGCGCAGTTCGGCCTGCACCATGGCGGCACCGCCATATTTGACGACGATCCGGCGGCCGGCGAACCGCTGGATGTAAGGCAGGGCTTCGCTGAGAACCGACACCCGCAGGGCATCGGTGCGACTGATGGAAGGATCGGAACTCAAGGCGTGGCTGGGGCAGTTGGTGACAAGGGCTGGACCGGTTTGGCTCAGGCCTGATTCAGGCTTTGGTCACTGGGGTGCGTGTCCTGACGGGGTAAGGGAGAGGCTGAGGCCAGCGTCGCCCCGACGCTCGACCACGGCCTCCAAGCCCGGGCCGAAAAAGCGGCCGAGCCGATCCTGGCGCTCCTGCCAGCGCTCGAAGGGAACGGCACCGCAGTCGAAGAGGAGGCGTAGACCGTAGCGACCGTTGCAGTCGAGTTCCTCGATCGCGGTGAGAACCGGTGGTTCATCATCGTTCCAGAGCTTGAGCGCCTCCAGCGAACTTTCCAGATGGGCTTTCTGGCCATAGCGCCAGCGCACCACATCGGCCAGTAGACGTCGCAGGGGTTCGCTTTCCGGCAGGTCCCGCAGGGTGCGGTGGGAGTCGGCTGTCGTGAGACGGCGCACGGGTGGCAGTTCCGACGACTTCAGGGCCAGGCCCCCCAGCAGGATCGGAATGCCATAAAAAATGGTGGGCAGGCTCAGGTTTGGATTGGCGCTGGCGTAGCCGATCCAGCCGATCACCGACAGGGCTGCCCCGGTCAGGGTGACCAGACTGCCAGGGGAGAGAAGTGCTTGCATGAAGCCATCTTCCTTGATGCCCATGGCCGCCGCCGAAGGGACTGAATCCGATCCGACCGCGAGCTCATTCCCCTCCGCCTCTCAGGAGGCAGCGTCGGCTGCCGCTGGCCCGCAGGACTCGTTGGCAGAACCGTCGCAGCTGGAGCTGGTGGAGTCTCTTTCCGCTGATCGTCTGTGGTTGCTGCGTCAGCTTGATGGTGGGGCCTGGCCTGCGTGGCGTCTCGACCTCGCCGCGCTGGAGCGCGAGCTGGGAGAGCTTCTCGACAGGCTGTCAGAGGCCTCGGGACGCCAGCCGTGAGCAGGGCTCGATCGGCACTGTTCTGGTGAAAGTGTGCGGAGCTGTATGGCCTTGCCGCTGAGTGCAGCTCCGGCTGATCGCCGTGGTTCTGCTCAGTCAACTGTCCGCAGCCGCCTGCGCTGGTCTGGATCCGGACGCTTGGCGGCAGCCCTGGCTCCCCGGTCTGGCCTGGGCTCTTTCACACAAACATTCGGCGTTCAGCTCAACGCCCGCACGCAGCTCAGGCAACTCCTTCAGGCTGCTGCTCAGAAGGGGATATCGTCGTTCCCATCCGGCAGATCGGGAACCAGGGGGGAGGTGTTCCAACTGGGAGTCTGGACTGGTTGCACTGGTTGGACAGGCTGGACTGACTGGGCAGGAATGGCTGCCGGTGCAGGTGCACCTTGCCTGGCCTGCGGTGCCGGGGGCCTGCCGGCTGCTGAAACGGATGGAGCAGGGGGCGCGCCCACAGCGCCGAGGGGGTGCAGTCGCGACAAGGTGAACTCCGCCCGTTTCTCCTTCACGCCGTCGTTGCGCGTCACCGTGTTCATGCGCAACCGTCCTTCCAGGACAAGATGCTGGCCAGCCTGCACCCGATTCTGCAGATCCTGGGCAAGGTTTCCCCAGCCCACCACCCGCAGCTGGCCCGGTGGATCATCGGGCCGCAGTCCTTCCACCTGCACCAGCATTTCAGCCACAGGTGTCTGGTTGTCCTGGGTGTAGCGAACCTGGGGGGCCTCCAGCACGTCGACCTCGAGTAGACAGTGATTCACGCTGGACGATGACAAAGCCTGGAGCCATCCTGAAGCACAGCCGCCTGCTCGGCCAGCACCACTCCCGGCGTCTGTGGTTGTTCAGCGGCACCGGTGACGGCCCCGCTCTGGCCCGTGATCTGCTGGAGCAGGGCTGGCAGCTGCGGGTGAGTGTGGTGCGAGAGCCGTTCAGCCATGCCTATCCCGAAGATCCCTGTCTGGAGCTGCGGGTGGGGCCACTGGGTGGCAGTGCCGCTCTTGTGGATGCCCTCACGCAGGCTCGGCGGCAGCAGCGCCCCTTCCGTGCGGTGATCGATGCCACCCATCCCTTTGCCTGCCGGATCTCCAGGGAACTGGTGGAGGGCTGCGCCACCGCTGCGCTGCCGCTGCTGGCCCTGGTGCGTCCGACCGCTGCGGCGCTTGCCCCCGTGCCGGAGCTCAGCTGGCTTGATGATCTGGCGGCACTGCAGACGACGGATCTGGCGGGCAGGCGCCTGCTCCTGGCGATCGGAGCTCGCCAGCTGGGGGAGGCCGTGCGTGTCAGTGCCGGAGCTCTGCATCACGCCCGGGTGCTGCCGCGCCCCCAGGCACTGCAGCAGGCTCTCGCTGCTGGGCTGGCGCTGGAGCGTATCGCCTGTCTCCAGCCTGATCCGGCCGGGGCGGGCGGCATCGAGGCGGCTTTGGTGGAGCGCTGGGCCATCGACACGATCGTGGCCCGTCAGTCAGGCCCGCCCATGGAAGTGCTCTGGCGTCACATCGCTGCCGCCTGTTCCTGCCGACTGTTGCTGCTGCGTCAGCCCGCCTTGCCCGGGGGGCTTGCCCAGGGCCGAGAGCAGCTGCTCGACCAGCTGGCAGCCTTGATTCGTTGAAATGGCAGTTCGATGGCCACGGCTCCAGGCACTGCTGCAGGCGATACCCCCGACGACTGGCCGGTTGAACGGTCTGCGGCCTCCGCGATGCCTGTGTTGCTGGTGCTCACCACTGCAGCCGATGGAGATCAGGCGGAGGCCCTCGCCAGGCAGGTGTTGCAGCTCCAGTTGGCGGCCTGCGTGGCCCTGCAGCCGATCCGCTCGGTTTATCACTGGCAGGGGCAGCTTGAGCAGAGCGCTGAGGTACAGCTGCTGATCAAGACCGATTCGTCGCGGTTGGCGGCGCTGCATGCGGCGGTGCTGGCGCTGCACAGTTACACCACGCCCGAGTGGATCGTCTGGCCTGCGCAGACCGACGCTGCTTACGGCGGCTGGCTGGCAAGCAGCTGTGGTCTCAGGGGAGATGGGTCGCCGCCAGCTCCCGGAGATTCACCTGGGACCGTGGACCCAGCTGGGTGACCACCTGGCCGGCGCAGAGGGAACCGAGCCGGCCACAGTGCTCAAGTGGCTGCCCCTGGGTATAGGCATGCAGGAAACCGGCGGCATAGAGATCACCGGCACCAGTGGTGTCGACCAGAGCACCCAGCTGGATCGCCGCGATCCTGTGGCTGGTGTTGTCATTGAGGATCACTGAGCCCTGTTCGCTGCGGGTAAGCACGGCGATCCGGCAGCGCCCCCGCACCTGCTCGACCGCCTCGTCGAAGCATGAGGCGCCATAAAGCGCGGTGATCTCCATTTCGTTGGCGAACAGGATGTCGACATGGCCGTCGACCAGCTCCTGGAAGCTCTCGCGATGGCGGTCGACGCAGAAGGCGTCAGAGAGGCTCAGGGCGACTTCGCCGCCGTTGGCCCTGGCTACCTCGGCAGCGGCGATGAACGCCCGCTTGGCGGCCTCGCTGTCCCACAGGTAGCCCTCGAGGTAAAGCAGCTTCGCCTGGGACACCATCTCCAGGTTCAGGTCCTGCGGCTCCAGCCCCACAGACGCACCGAGATAGGTGCACATGGTGCGTTGGGCATCGGGGGTGACCAGGATCAGGCAGCGGGCGGTGGAGGGGCCGGAGCTGGCGGCTGGGGTTTCGAAGCGCGCGCCCACGGACCTGATGTCGTGGGCGAAGATCGCGCCGAGCTGGTCGTTGCGCACCCGGCCGATGAAGCCGGCCCGACCGCCGAGCTGGGCGATGCCGGCCAGGGTATTGGCGGCGGAACCGCCTGAGGTCTCCAGACCCTGGCCCACGGCGTCATACAGCCGGCCCGCCTGCTGTTCATTCACCAAGGCCATGGTGCCCTTGGTCAAGCCGTGATCAGCAAGAAACTGGTCGTCGGCTTGCACGAGCACATCGACGATGGCGTTGCCGATCCCGACAACGTCGAGGCTTTGATCGGGCATGGCTGGGCGGGAAATTGGGGCAGGTTGGCTGAACGGAACGAAGGCGTCGGCCCCGCGCCAGGGTGGGTGGGTGAGGCGACAGACTCGGCTCAGGTGCTGAGCAGGGCCCGCTTCGGACCGTGGATCGGGTCTTCGATCACGATCGTCTGGTCGCGGTCGGCGCCAAGGGAGACGATCGCGATCGGCACCTCCATCAGATCGGCCAGAAAGCGCAGGTAGCTCATCGCCGTGGTGGGCAGATCATCAAGCCGTCGGCAATCGGCCGTTGAGGTCTGCCAGCCCGGCAGGATCTCGAAGATCGGTTGACAACGGGCGAAGTCCTCAGCGCTGCTGGGAAAATGCTCGATCCGTTGCCCATCCAGTTCGTAGGCCACGCACACCTGGATCTCTTCCAGTTCGTCGAGCACATCCAGCTTGGTGATCGCCAGGCAGTCGAGGCCGTTCACCTGCACGGCGTAACGGCCGATCACTCCATCAAACCAGCCGCAGCGGCGGCGCCGCCCGGTGGTGGTGCCGTACTCGCCGCCGCGATCACAGAGGTGGTCGTTGAGGCTGCCGTCCAGTTCGGTCGGGAACGGTCCCTCGCCGACCCGGGTGGTGTAGGCCTTGGCGACACCGATCACCCGGTCGATCAGGGTGGGGCCCACGCCAGCGCCGATGCAGGCTCCCCCGCTCACCGGATTCGACGAGGTGACATAGGGGTAGGTGCCGTGGTCGAGATCCAGCAGGGTGCCCTGAGCACCCTCAAAAAGGATGTTCTGACGGGCTCTGGCCGCCTCATGGATCGTGCGGGTGCAATCCACCACATGGGGGGCGAGGCGCTGCCCGTAGGCCACGTAGTCCGCCACCACCGCTTCAAAGTCCAGCGGTTCGAGGTCGTAGAGCTTCTGCAGGATCGCGTTCTTCTCGGTGAGCACGCCTTCCAGCCGGTCGCGCAGGCGTTCTTCGGAGAGGATGTCAATGACCCGGATCCCATTGCGCTCCGACTTGTCGGCGTAGGTGGGACCGATGCCCCTGCCGGTCGTGCCGATGCGGCGGGCGCCCCGCCGCTGCTCCATCGCCTGGTCGAGCAGGCGGTGGTACGGCATGGTCACGTGGGCGGTTGAGGCCAGTCGCAGGCCGCTCACGTCGATGCCGAGTTCGAGCAGCATATCGAGCTCGCCGAGCATCACCCGCGGATCGACAACGGTGCCGGATCCGATCAGGCAAACGGTGTCGGGGTAGAGGATCCCGGAGGGAATCAGGTGCAATTTCAGCACCTTGTCGTCGACCACGATGGTGTGGCCTGCATTCACCCCTCCCTGGTAACGCACCACCACATCGGCGGAGCGGCTCAGGAGATCAGTGATCTTGCCCTTGCCCTCGTCACCCCATTGCGCACCGATGACGACGACGTTGGCCAAGGAGACGGCGGCCCGAAGCCGCTGCAAAGCACAATCAGGGAGCTTCTCAGATCACAGGGCCATTCGACAAGGGCTCTGTGCCATTGATCCGGGAGGGCAGGCTTCGGGGTGCCGGATGGGGGCCTTGTTCTGGTTGGACTTGTTCTGGTTGGAACAGGGGTTGGATCGGGGGGGGGGTCGGGCTCGGGTCGACGTCAGTGCCGGGGCAGCTCCGGGACGCTGATGAACTCCGAACCGTGCAGATGACTGCACAGAGTGATCGGCGCTGGATCAGGAGCGGCCTCTGCCGGTGATTCAGGCGCCTCGCGCCGCGCCCGTTTCGGCCTTCTGCAGCTCCTTGCTGAGTCGATCCCGCAGGGCATCCGGCAGGGGGCGGTTGGGGTAATTGGCGTAGTGACCGGCCAGAGAGTTGAGGGCTGTCTGCATCGTGGTGAATGAACTGAGCCCATTCACCTGGCTGCGCGGGCGGTAGCGGGCCACGTAGGCGTTGATCAGCCCCCTGGCGGAGGTTTCTGCCTCAGCCCTGTCCGGATCATCCGCTGCCAGAGCGATCGTGGCCAGCAGGGTGTCGGCAACCGCCGCCGTGTCCTCCACGTAGTTGCCGCTCAGGCCGCCAGGATTACCGGCGCAGGCGCCCAGCAGCAGGCAGCCGATCAGAGCCAGCGCGGTAAGGCCGCGGCGCGCTGCGGTGAACGCGCCGAACGTGGTGCTGAGCCGCTGCAGGAGCCGCTGGAGGAAGGACTGAACGGCAGCGGCCATGGCTCGGGCGCGGGGTGCTCGGGATCCTAGGCAGCGGCCTCGTCGCACCTCGTTCAGGCCGTGTCTGCTCAGGGCTCAAGCAGGCCGCGGCGCTGGCGTTCGATCTCCGGCAGGAGCTGGTCGAGCAGGCATGAGGCCTCCAGCTCCCGCGGCTCTCCGCCCCGGCGGTCGACCAGTTCAATCCTCCCCGTCGCGGCACCGCGGCCCACCACGACCCGCCAGGGGATACCGAGCAGTTCACTGTCCTTGAACTTCACGCCGGCCCGTTCGCCGCGGTCGTCCAGCAGGGCGTCCACGCCTGCGTTGCCCAGGTCGGTGTACAGCTGCTCAGCGAGGGATGCCTGGGTGGTGTCGGCCCCGTTTACGGGTACCACCACGACCTCGAATGGGGCGATCGCCAGCGGCCAGCGAATGCCGTCACCGTCGTGGTGCTGCTCCACTGCGGCCTGGGCCAGCCTGGAGACGCCGATGCCGTAGCAACCCATCCAGAAGGGCTCGCTGGCCCCGGCCTCATTGGTGAAACAGGCCTCCATGGCCGTGGAGTATTTGCGTCCCAACTGAAAGATGTGGCCCACCTCAATACCACGGCTCGCCTGCAGTTGCTGATCCGGATCGTGCAGGCAGCGGTCACCGGCTTGGGCCGCCCTCAGGTCGAGCGGCTCAGGCCGAAGCCCCAGACCACCCCAGCTGACGCCGACCCGATGACTGTCGTGTTGGTTGGCGCCGCAGACAAAGCTCTCCAGTGAAGCGGCTGTGTGGTCGATCAGGCGAACAAAGGTTCTGGTCCACCGTTGGGCGCCGGCCAGGACTGCATCGTCCAGGTCGGGGCCGACAAACCCGAACGGGAGAGGCTCCAGTCCCTGCTGCTGCACCGCCTCTGCCGACAGAGGGGTGATGCTGAGCAGCGATCCCTGCTGCCCGCCCAGCTCAGCGGCCAGGGCGTTGGCCAGCTTCACGTCATTGAGCTGCTGGTCTCCCCGGAGGCATACCAGCAGCGGTTGTTCCGTGCCGCTGTCGAATCGAGCCAGAAGCAGCAGCACCTTGACGATCTGGCTGGGTGCAAACCCGTGGGCGCTGCAGAGGTCGTCGATCGCGGATTGATTCGGGGTGTTCAGTCGTTCGCCGGTTCCGGCTGTCCGGCAGCTCCCTGGCAATGGCTCAGCCGGCGCAGCCAGGGAGACGGCCCGCTCCTGATTGGCGGCATAGCGGCCGTCGGGGCTGGTGAGGATCAGATCTTCCCCCGCATCGGCGGTGACCATGAACTCCTGGCTGGCCGAACCGCCGATGGCGCCACTGTCGGCTTCAACGGCAACGGCGTGCAAACCGCAGCGGGCGAAGATACGCCGGTAGGCCTGATCCATGGCGGCATAGGTGCGGCGCAGGCAGGCTTCATCGGCGTGGAAGGAATAGGCATCTTTCATGATGAATTCCCGTCCGCGCATCAGGCCGAAGCGGGGGCGGATCTCATCTCTAAATTTGGTCTGAATCTGATAAAGATTCACCGGCAACTGCCTGTAGGAACGCAGGAGCTCTGCTGCCAGGGTGGTAATCACTTCTTCATGGGTGGGGCCCAGTCCCAGCTCCCTCCCCTGCCGGTCTTCCAGGTGAAACATGATGCCCTCGCCGGCGGTGTAGCCGGACCAGCGTCCACTGCGCTGCCAGAGTTCTGCCGGCTGAAGCTGGGGCAACAGGGTCTCCAGAGCACCACTGCGCTCCATCTCCTCACGCACCACATCGGCCACTTTTCGCAGCACCCGCCACATCAGCGGCAGATAGGCATAGATTCCGGGAGCGAGGCGCCGGATGTAGCCCGCTCGCAGCAACAACTGGTGGGAGGGGATCTCCGCTTCGGCCGGGTTATCCCGGAGCGTCACCAGCATCAGGCGGGAGACGCGCATCGCAGTTCGGGCGTGGATGGGGAAGCTACCACCGCTGCCCCAAAGGGGCCTGCCATCGGGGCGGCTGGTGATGGCGCGGCGTACCCAACCGATTGCGGGCCGGGGCGATCTGACTGGTTCGATGCCGCTGCAGGGGTACGGCAGGGCTGTCTCGATTGTGGGGACGGAACGCAAACAGTCGCAACCGCTCCCGCAACTGCACCGACCCTCTGCTACTTTCGTCGAAATCTAGACGTCTCAGGCGAGTCTCATGTTCACGGGCCCAGGAAGTGTTCAGCCCCTGGGAGTCGCCTTGAGTGCATCCGGTTCCCCAGATCCTGGCTTACTGCCTGTTGCTGGCGGCGTGCCTGTTATGGCTGGCCGAGAGACTTCGGCAGAGTCACTCATTGGCATCGATGAGGTGCAGAAAGCTCTCAATCGTTCGAGGGCTTCGGTGTATCGCTATACCAACACCGATCCACGCAATCTCAATCCGGCATTTAATCCGCGCAAGCTCAATCCCGAATACCGCACCGATCAGAAAGATCCCTTGCTCTTTCATCCTAGCGAGGTTGCCCGTTTTGCGAGGGATGTGCTGCGGATCAAAGAGGTGACCGTAGAAGTGCTCAACTCTCCCTCCACCGCGACCCAGCAGATGTTGGGTGCCATCCTTGACGAACTTCGGGCCATCCGGGCGCGTCTGGACGGTGTGGATGGATGTGGGCCCACTGCCGCATCCACTCCACCATTCTCCGTGCCAGTCGGCGCTGATGCTCGCTTCGACCAGCAGTCGCGCCCGGCAGCCTGAGGCCTGATCATCAGGAAGCCAACTGTATCCGGTACCAGCAAGCCAGTTCCGCCCGCAATTGGGGTGCATGCCCCATCACGGCTGCTGAATATCGGGGGCATTTGTTCGGATCAGCAGCCGGGCAGGCCTGCTGGTGCCACAATTAGAGCGTTAATCACCAGCTTCCCTCCAGGCACCGTTTTCCTTCGGGAACCCCCACGGGGGTGTGTGCCCCATCCATGAACAATCCTTCCGTCTCTTCAGCAGCCCCCGCTTATCCGCGCCCTGCACGCCCAGACAGGCTTTCTGCCGCCACGACTGCAGCGCCTCTTTCGAGAACTGCTCCGTGTGGTCATCAGCCTGGGTCCGGACCCGAGAGAGATGTGGAACGTGATGTGGAGTCCGAGCCTGCGGACGATCCTTACAGTCCGGGCTTCCACCATTTCGCCAGTGCGCTCGGTGGTTTGATCGCTGCACTTGCCCTCAGTGTTCCGATCGCTACCGTGCTGGCCGACCGCCCTGCTCCCTCCGGTTCCCTCAGCGTTCATGAACCTAAGCCAGCTGCCGGCATCCCCAGCGCCAGGGCTGGTGAACCTGGTGGTCGAGATTCCGGCCGGTTGCCGAAATAAGTACGAGTACAACGCTGCGGCTGGCGTGATGGCGCTTGATCGGATTCTGCACTCCTCCGTGCGGTATCCCTTCGACTACGGTTTCGTGCCCAACACCCTTGCTGAGGACGGTGCCCCCCTGGACGCCATGGTGATCATGGAGGAGCCAACCTTCGCAGGTTGCCTAATCAGGGCCCGGCCGATCGGCATTCTCGACATGATCGACAGCGGTGCCCACGACGGCAAGCTGTTGTGTGTTCCTGAGGCGGGGATGCGGCGCCAGCGCATCCACTCGATACGCCAGATCGCCACCAATCAGCTGGAGGAAGTGGCTGAGTTCTTCCGCACTTACAAGAGCATGGAGGGGCGTGTCACCGACATTCTCGGCTGGCAGGACGAACGGGCTGTTCCCGAGTTGCTGGAGCGTTGCATTCAGGCGGCGATCATTCCGGATGATCAGGCCAGGCGCTGAAGCAGAAAGCCTTCATATCCCAAGGCCTGGAAAATCGGTGCGGGGTCGCCGAATCCCGCCGCATTCACCAGCGCGGTGAGTCGGGAGCGGCCGATCGGGTGCGTGGCTTCGGTCAGCTCCTCGAGCTGACCGCGGGGATCGCCCAGGCCGCTTGCACGCTGAAACGCCAGCAGTGCCTGGTCGACCTGGCGCTGAAGGGCTGAGCGCTCGGAGGCCATGCGATCCACCAGCACCAGCTGGCCTGCTGGCTCAAGGCTGCGGGCCAGGGCTGTCAGAAAGCGCAGCTTGGTGCCGTCATCAGCCAAAGACTGCAGCACCAGCACGGACAGGGCCCCGGCAAAACGCCCTTCTGCCTGTAGATCCTCCACCCGGGCCTGCTGCCAGTGAACAGGCTGGCTGGAGTCTTCTCCCAGCCGCTCCCGGGCAGCGGTGAGCATCGCCGCATCAGGGTCGATGGCGGTGATGCTCCAGTCGGGGCGCTGGCTTCGGGCCTCGACCAGCTCGGCGCCGGTGCCGCAGCCCGCCACCAGCACATCCGCTCCATGACGGCTCGCCCGGGCGGATACCGCGAGCAGAGCAACGGCTAGCCGGGCCAGGCTGGCGTACCCGGGGATCAGCTGCTGCACCACCAGGTCGTAGCGGCTGGAACCGGCCGCTCCATCCTGCTTCTGATCGTCGCGCCTGGGATCATCGTGCGTCTGCCCCAGGCTGGGGAGCGGAGATTCGCTTGGGGGCACCGAGCCGCAACGTCTGGTGGAGATGCTAGGCATCCGGCACCTTCTGGGCCTAAGTTGGGCGGCGCCTTCACACCCCGATCGACCGTGCCCACCATCCGATTTGAACAGGAAGGCCAGCAGGTCGGATGCATCGAGGGGGCAAACCTGCGCAAGGCAGCCCTGGATGCGGGGATCAACCCGTACAAAGGCCTCAACAATTTCAATAACTGCGGTGGCCTGGGCCAGTGCGGCACCTGCGTGGTGGAAGTCGTCGATGGCATGCAGAACCTCTCGCCCCGCTCGGATGTGGAGAAGGTGTATCTGGCGGATCGCCCCGCCAACTACCGCCTGAGCTGCCGCACCAGCGTGAACGGTGATGTGACGGTCCGCACCCGCCCGTCGGAAGCGGTGGGCAAGGGCTCCAACAGCCTCGTCGGAGCGCTGAAGTCTCTGGTGGGTCGCGGCTGAGGCTGCGGACGTCGTGAAGTTTTACGGCTACGCCCGCTGCAGCACCTGCCGAAAGGCTCTTGCTTGGCTTGGGGAGCATGGACTGGTCGCCGACGTTGTCGACATCACCCTCACCCCTCCCAGCAGAGCAGAACTGGAACAGGCCCTGTCCCAGATTGGCCGTGCTGCCTTGCTCAACACCAGTGGTCAGAGTTACCGCGCGATCGGTGCAGCGGCGGTCAAATCGATGGATGACGCCACCCTGCTGGCTGCCCTCGCTGCGGATGGCCGGCTGGTGAAACGCCCCCTGTTGATCACCGATCAACACAGGATTCTCACCGGCTTCAAGCCTGAGCAGTGGCAGGAGGCCCTTAGTGGCTGATTAACTTTGCCGACTCAAGGGCTGTTGTCACCTTGGCCCGCATTGTCGACAGACACGGCCATCAATGCATCCAATTCCTGAATCAGGGCCGTGATGCTTGAGCGGTTGATCTGGCTCAGATATGTGCCCTTAACCCCCTCGATCAGGGCGCAGATCAGCTCCTGCGACCGCTGCAGCTCAGGCCCCGTCTCCAGCGAGAGGGCCAGCTCATCCCAGAACCGGTCAATGAATCGCTGCACCAGTTCCAGCTGACGGTCGTCCCGTTGAGACAGACGCGCGCCGGTGCTCCGCGAGAGGTCGAGCAGGCTATCCACCATCCCCCCGGCCAGCTGACGGCTGATGCCCGATTCCATCTGCAGCAGGGGGGTGAGCTGGCGCAGCGGTGCCGGCACCACCGTGCGATCAAGGCTCTGACGCAGGCCGTAGCCCAGCAGGCTCTGCAGTTCCGGGGCCAGCCTGGGAGCCACCTGGCTCAGCAGCAGCGGCGCCCAGATTCGCACCAGTTCCACCAGTTCCCGGTCATCCTCGCTGCGTGGCACGCTCTGGTGACTGCGGAGCGCCCGCAGCCGTTGCGGCCAGCGCGGTGAGCGCACCAGGCCCTGCAGGCCATCCAGCAGCTGCAGAGCCAGCACCTCAAACAGCTCCAGGGCCAGCAGGGCCACCACTCCCCGGCTCACCACCGCGCGCAGCGGCTCCAGGTTGATCAGCCGGGAAGACTGGAGCCGCTCCAGCGCCGGCCCGATCCGCAGCCAGCGCCAGAAGGGCAGGAGCAGCGGCAGATCGATCCAGCGGCGCAGCAGGGCATCGCGCCAGCTCAGGCCCGGTATCCGGCGTCGCAGCCGCAGCACCCGCTGCAGGATGTCGAGAGCAAACACCCACTGGAACAGCAGCAGATCAATCCGCCAGGCGTGGTCGGTGGGTCTGGCGTTTTCATCAATCGAGCGCCAGTAGTTGGTGGCGACCAGCGGCAGCACCTGCTGCCGCCAGAACAGGCGTTCCTGCTGCCATGGATGGCGGGCGAGCCACTCGACACTCAGCAGCCGAGCTGCTGCCTGTCGAGCCGAATCCTGATCAGCCCTTTGGCGAAGCCTGTTCTTGATTTTTTCCAGCGTGCCGGTCTGACCTGAGGCCAGAAACGGATTGCTGTCGATCAGCTGGGCGGTGAGGTTCACCTGTTGCCGGAGGATCGTGCTGCTGGCTGCAGGTGGTGCCGCCAGCAAGGCCGCGTCAAGCCGCTCGAACTGCTGCAGGTAGGCCTCTGTCTCACGATGGGGTTCAATTCCCTTCACCGGATCCACCCATGGCGTGATGTCAGCCAGGAAGGGCAGCGGAACCACGAGGGGCACCGAGGGGATCGGATGCAGATTGCGCTGCAGCCAGAAGGTACGCAGCGGCACGTAGCTGAGATCAAAGGCGACCCAGAGCAGATTCACCCCGGCCCACACCGCCACGAACCGATCCCAGATCCGCTGCCCCTGTCCGGGCTGTGTCGGGGCTGTCCGGTGCCAGCGGGGGCGCGCCATCGGCCTTGAGCTCGCGGGGTGCTTGCCTAATCTGCCGTGGGCCCATGCCATTCCTGCCGTTGAGCGACCGGAACCCCGACGGAACCGATCATGCCGAGAGTCCCTGGGCCTTCTGGCGCAGTGTGGTCGTCACTCTCGTGGTGGCCCTGGGCATCCGCCAGTTCCTGGTGGAGGCCCGGTACATCCCATCTGGATCGATGCTGCCCGGCCTGCAGATCCAGGATCGGCTGCTGGTCGAGAAACTCACCTACCGCCGCCGCTCTCCCCAGCGCGGCGAAATCGTGGTGTTCCACTCCCCGCACCACTTCGATCCTGTGCTGGCCAGTGCCGCAGACCGGAACCCGCTGCGCTGTCTGCTGGTGAACCTGCCCCTGATCGGCGGCCTGCCAGGCCTGGCCAATCAGGCCTGTGACGCCTACATCAAGCGGGTCGTCGCTCTGCCAGGAGAACGGGTGGTGGTCGATCCCCGCGGCCGCGTCAACATCAACGGCAAGCCGCTGAACGAGCCATGGGTGCAGAACCTCTGTGCGGTCGATGCCCAGGGCATGGGCCCCTGCCGCACCATCAACGCCGTGGTGCCGCCTGGCCACGTGCTCACCCTCGGCGACAACAGGGCGAACAGCTGGGATGGCCGCTTCTGGCCAGGGGGCGCCTTTCTGCCCGAGAGCGAGATCATCGGCAGGGCCTTCTGGCGGTTCTTCCCCTTCAACCAGTCGGGAACTCTGGTGCCGCCAGCTGCCAGCGATCCGGTGCGGTGAGCCCACAGGCTCGAATCATGCCCTGGATGGAGCCCCCATCCTGAACGGGCAGATTGGCCGCCAGGCTGAGGATCTCCGCACGCCTGATCCACCAGCTGGCCGCTGGATCGAACAGCAGCCATCGCCTCGAACCGGGCTGCAGCCGTGGTGAGGGCTGCCCGATCAGCTCGGCTGGCCCCCAGCACAGCACCTGCCAGAGCTGCTCGGGCCGCCAGCTCCGACGCCCTACCAGTTCGCCCCAGAGCAGGGGCAGCACCAGGCCATGGACAGGTCCGTAGCCTGCCAGCCCGCCCCGTCGCTGATCCAGGGGCATCATCTGCTCTTCGGGATCGATGGGCAGATGATGCACGGCTACTGCTCGGATCAGGCCATCCGCCAGGCCGGCGAGCAGCGCCTCACGGTCGGTGGGAGCACCGAGCGAGGGCACCAGCCGCGAACCGCCGTCGGTTGACGGGCTGAGGTTGCCACTGTCGGCGAGCAGATGCCACCAGCTCACAGTGGCTGCTGGTGGCGGCGCTGTCGCTGCCGCCTTTCGGAGCAGCGCCACGCCCTGGGCAGTGGACAGATTCATCAGCACCAGGCGACTGTCTGGCCGGTGGCGCACCAGCTCGAGCAGGGCGCTGAGCGGCAGGCTTTCGCTCAGATGCGGATCAGGAGGCCAGCCTGAGCGCAACGTCTCCACACCTTCGCGCACGAAGCCGCCATGGCAGAGGTCGGCCTGACGCGGGGCCACCAGTACGGGGCGATCGCCCATCTCGCCCAGGAGCAGACCCCGCTCCAGCAATGGCAGGGGCGGCAGGGCATCGGTGCCGGCCAGGCCGATCGCGCCGCTCTCCAGTTGTTCCCTGTGAGCGGCCAGGGCCCGGTCGCTCCCCTCCTCACTGAAGCTTCCCCAAAGATGCAGCTGCAGGGGCTCAGGCCAGTGCAGGCCCTGCAGGCACTCCGCACGATCGCGCCAGGGGTGCCCCCAGGGCAGCAGAGCCACCGTGCCGTAGCCGCTGGCGGCGGCTGCCTCTGCCAGGGAGGCGAGAGTTTCGCGCTGGCTGCCCCAGGGGTGCTCGAGCACGCTGTGAGGATCCACCAGGGTGGGGGCCAGCAGCCAGCCTTCGGCCTCGGTCGCTGCGATCCCCAGCTCTGTCGCCCGGGCCGTCATGTCTGTGCCCCAACCCATCAGGGCTCCATCGGCACCGATCAGGACATCTCCGCGCTGCGGTGGGTCGTCCGGGCCGGTCAGCAGCTGAACCTGGCGCAACCACAGGGGCGCTCGCATCGGGTCAGAGCGCTCCGGCGGCCGTGTGGTCCAGCACCCCGCCGAGATGGCTGGTGAGGTTCATGGCGGAGACCACCGGTGTGCTGCTGCCGCCCTGGGGGTAGTCGATCACAGTCACCCCGCCGTTGCCCTGCTTGATCGCCCAGATGTCTGCAGCGGTGAGGCCGAGCAGGGCGCAGAGGATGGTCTTGTTCACGGCGTCGTGAGCCACCACAAGGGCGGTTTCACCGGCCCCCAGGCTGGCGGCGATCTGTTCCCATGTATGAAGTGCACGCTGCCAGACGGCATCAATCGTTTCCCCTTCGGGCATCTCCACCGTGTGGGGAGCCCGCTTCCAATCGGCCAGCAGCTGCGGCCAGTTTTCGGCGATCTCTTCTTCAAGCTGCCCTTCCCAGAGCCCATGGCCGATCTCCACGAGGCCCCTGGTGGTGGTGAGGGGCACGCCCGGATGGCTCGCCAGGATCGCTTCCGCCGTCTGGCGGGGTCTGGCCATCACGCTGGAGTAGGCCCGGTCGATGGGCACTGAGGCGAGATAGCTGCCCGCCGCCTCGGCCTGGGCATGCCCGTTGGTGTTCAGCGGGATGTCGATCTGTCCCTGGAACCGCCCCTGCCTGTTCCAGTCGGTTTCGCCGTGGCGCACCAGCAGCAGCCGGGTTCCGCCCGCGGCGGTGGGCAGGGGTGTGCCCAGGTGGGCGATCCCGTTCAACGATTCCACCTGGGTGGAGATGCCGGCGGGGCCAGCGCTCATGTTCAGCACCGAAATGGAGCCGTTGTCGACGCGCAGGCGGCGGAACCCTTCAGCCCCCAGCCCCAGCAGCGACAGGATCAGGCAGCGGAGGATGGCGTTGTGGGCTACCACCAGCACTGTGGCGTCATCAGCAGCCAGAGCTGCAGCATGCCGGTCGATCAGAAAGCGGTGGAAGGCGTCCGCCTGGTCCATCAGGTCCCCTAGGGGCCTGTAGGTGCTGCCATCAGCCCTGGGGAGTTCCAGGCTGTGTGGCGCCTGACGCCAGATCGCTTCTTCATTGGGGAAGCGTTCACGCAGCTCATCCCGGCTGAGCCCGCTCCATGGCTCCAGGTCGATCTCCAGCAGATCGTTGTGAAGCTCGGCCCTGAGGCCCTGACCGTGGCTCTGAAGCAGCACGGTCGCCGTGTCGGCCGCCCGCCGCAGGGGCGAGGCGTAGGCGGCGCTGAACGGGAGATCGACCAGAACCAGGCCTGCCTGGCGGGCCTGGTCGGCGCCGGCTTCTGTCAGCTCCGATAGGTCGTCCCGTCCCTGAATCCGGTGCTCGACGTTGAAGCTGCTGAGCCCGTGGCGGACCAGCACGATCCTGAGGGACACGAACCCTGAGCAGCGCAGCGCCATCGTATGGGAGCGCCCACGGGTGAGAATCCAGACCTGATCCCCGTCTGCTCAGCAGCGTGCACGAGAGTTCCCCCGGTCCCGGGCCCGCTGATCGACCGACCCCTGATCGACCGACCGGTGGTGGGCCCGGCTGGCGCCCGCTGCTTGCTGCCCTGAGTCTGCTGCTCAGTGGCTTGTTCTGGCTCAGCGGTCTGCTGGGCAGCCTGGAACGCCCTTCGGTGGACCATTCGCTCAGCTTGCGGCAGTTGCAGCTGGAGGTTCTCGCCGCTCCGGCCCTGCCCGCCCGTCTGCACCCACTGCTGCTGCCCAAGGATCCTGCGGAGGCCCTGGCTGCAGCCCTTGATGCGCAGCTCAGGGATCAGGCCGGCCCGCCGGACCCTGATCAGCAGTTGCAGTTGGCCTTGCTGCAGCAGCAGCGCGGCGACCGGATCGCAGCCGCCGCGCTGCTGGAGCGCCTGTCGGTGCTGGTGCCCCCAGATCAGCTCCTGCTGCTCGATCGCCTTGAGGACCCCGCTGCGGTCGCCGCCACCTCGGCCAGCCAGCTCAGCACCCTCCTGGCCCCCTGGCGGCAGACCAGCTCTGCGTTCACCGATCAGCTGATCTGTGAGCGCTTGGCTGCCGACCCCTCCGGTTGCGCCAACCCAGCCCGGCAACGCCGGGCTCTCTGGCGTCTGCTCGCGGTGAACTGGCTGCCCTCCCTGCTGCTGTTGATTGGCCTTGGGCTGCTGCTGCGCGAGCTCCTGCAGTTGATCCGCCGCCGT
Organism: Prochlorococcaceae cyanobacterium; assembly: GCA_040399265.1. Lineage (GTDB taxonomy): Bacteria > Cyanobacteriota > Cyanobacteriia > PCC-6307 > Cyanobiaceae > NIES-981. Next base: position 37,070 of record JBBASO010000002.1, on the reverse strand, counting down.
TTGCCGCTACCGCCGCTGCACGGTCCGGCGCTCGGACTGCTGGATGTGACCCTGCTGATCGCCGGTGGTTTCGTGGTGCTCGGTGAGCTGGTTGCCGTGCTGTTTGCTCCGGTCAGTGCCTTGCTGCTCAGTCCTCTGGCCGCCAGTCCGATGCGCCAGCAGAGCCTGCAGGTGGTGCTGCTGTATTTCGGCCTGATGCTGCCGCCGCTGGCGATCCTGCGGGTTCAGCTGACGGGTTGTCCCCCGCCGGTGCCGCCGGGGGGGTGGCTGCAATGGCGTTGGCGGCCCCTCGGATCCTCCCTGCAGCGCGCGGTCAGCACACTGTTGATGGCCCTTCCGCTTGTTGCCGGGGCCAGCTGGGTTGTGGAACGCCTGGTGGGCGATCCGGGTGGCAGCAACCCGTTGCTGGAACTGGTACTGACCGCGAATGACCCTCTGGCCCTGTTCGGATTCGCTTTCACGGCGGTGGTGCTGGCACCGCTGTTTGAAGAGACCCTGTTCCGTGGTGTGCTTCTGCCGGTGCTGGGTCAGCGCTGGGGGCCTGTTCCAGGTCTGCTGGCTAGTGCCCTGGCCTTTGCTCTGGCCCATGTGAGTCTGGGGGAGTTGGTGCCGCTGGCGGTGCTGGGCCTGGGCCTCGGCTGGCTTCGCCTGAAAAGCGGCAGCCTTGCGCCGTGTGTGCTGATGCATGCGCTCTGGAACACCCTCACCTTCGCCAACCTGGTGCTGCTGGCCGGCTGATGGATGCTCACCTCGATCACCGGCCTGCGCCCCGCTCGCCTGGCTGCTGCACAGCCCCCTTGCTGGCGAACAGCAAGAGTGGTTCACTTGCGCAGTGCCCGCCTGATCCATTGGTCGCTTCGAACCTGCCACGGCCATCCACCGCCTCGAGGCCCCAGGCCGGACGCACCGCCGCAGCACGGCCCGCTCCCAGTCAGCGACCCGGTTTTGCCCTGATCCAAGGTTCGCTCTCCGGCCGTCCGATCTCCCGATCCGGCCCCCTGTTGGGAATCCTGCACAGGGCCACTGATGGCACCCTCGCCGGCCTCACGCTCTGCCTGCTCGGTCTTGGTGCACTGACGCTTCACTGGCAGAATCGTTGGGGCGAAAGCTTCCATCAGCTCGAATCAGCTCAAGTGCTTGAGCACCGCATGCAGGAATCTGCCGCGCAGCTGGAGCAGCATTTTCTGGCAGCGGTGCGCCGCCCCGGCTGGCTCGTTCCCACCAGCAGCGAGAAGTTGATTTATTTGGCTGCTCCCGCAACCCTCTCCCAGTCCCGCGCTGTGTCTTTGCCAGGGGGTCTGAGGCTGGCCAAGGTTCCAGGCGGCTACTGATCACGATGGCCCAGGCTCCGGGCTACAGAACCACCGGCACGCCCCGCGCACAGCGCCGCTCGCGCGTTGTGCCGATTCAGACCCTGCCGAACCACCGATTGGTGGCGGTTTTTCTGCTGCTCACCCTCGGCCTCGGTGGCCTTGCTGTGCGCCTGGCCTGGCTGCAGGTGGTCGACACCCGCAATCTGCAGAGCAAAGCCCGCGCCATCCAGACCCAGTCTGAGCGTCCGCTCGGCAAGCGCCGCACGATCGTCGATCGTGCTGGTCGGCTTGTGGCCCTCGATGAGGAACGGTTCACCCTCTGGGCCCATCCCCGTTACTTCAACTTTCCCGGCGATGATCCCCAGAAGGTTCGTCGGCCAGAGGAGGTGGCCGCTCGGTTGGCGTCGGTTCTGGCGGTTCCCGCTGACAGCCTGCTCGAGACCATGGCCGGCCGCCGCAGCGGTGTGAAGCTGCGCTCGGACATCGATCCCGAAACCGCAGCCCGCATTGGTCGTCTCGGCATCAGCGGTCTTGATCTGGAGGCCTATCCGCAGCGCATTTATCCCCAGGGAAGTCTGTTCGCCAACGTGGTCGGTTTCCTTAATCTGGAGCGCGTCCCTCAGGCCGGTCTGGAGCAGAGCCAGGATCGGGACCTCAAGCGTCAGGAAACGACTGTGAGCATGCGGCGTGGCGCTGATGGCACGCCATTGCCCGAAGGGCTCAGTGCGGGCTCGTTGTACGGGGATGATCTGCGCCTGCAGCTCACGCTGGATGCCCGTTTGCAGCAGGTGGCCCAGCAGGCTCTGGCCAACCAGGTGAAGAAATGGAGTGCCAAGCGGGCTGCTGCTCTGGTAATGGACGTTCGCAATGGCGAGATGCTCGCCCTGGCCTCCTATCCCAGCTACGACCCGAACCGGTTCTGGCAGTCCAATCCCGCCCTATTCCGGGAGTGGTCGGTGCAGGATCTGTACGAACCGGGCTCGACCTTCAAGCCGATCAATCTGGCCATCGCTCTGCAGGAAAAGGGCATCGATCCCAGGGGCACGGTCAATGACAGCGGCCAGCTCAGCATCGGTGGCTGGCCGATCTTCAATGCCAACCGCCAGGGCAATGGGGTGATCGACTTTCCAACCGTGCTGGAAGTCTCCAGCAATGTGGGCATGGTCAATGCGATGGCCACGATCAAGCGCGATCGCTTCTGGCACTGGTTGCGCACGATCGGCATCGACACCAGGCCGGATACCGATCTGCCCGGGGCGGTTGCCGGGGAACTGAAGCCGCGCAGCGTGTTTACCGGCCATGCGATTGAACCGGCGGTGGCGGCCTTTGGCCAGGGCTTCTCGCTCACCCCCCTCAAGCTTGTGCAGCTGCACGCCATGCTGGCCAATGGCGGTCGTCTGGTCAGTCCTCACATCACCCGAGGGATGCGTTCGGGTGATGCGCTGGCGCCCGCTCCGCGAGCTGGGGGCCTGCAGGTGCTGGACCCTCAGGTCACCCGCATCGTGATGGGCTGGATGGAGAAGGTGGTGACCAACAGTGCCAGCCTGGGGATCCGCGTTCCCGGCTATCGGATCGGCGGCAAGACCGGCACCGCCCAGAAGGCTGAACGCGGTGTTTACATCCCTGGCGCCTTGATCACCAGCTTCGTGGGCCATCTCCCCATCGAGGATCCCCGCTACGTGGTGCTGGTTGTGGTGGATGAGCCCAAGGGCGGCAATGCCTACGGATCGACGGTGGCGGCTCCGGTTGCTCGCCAGATCATCGATGCGCTGCTGGTGCTCGAGAGCATTCCCCCCTCACGGCCCGCCGAGCTGGGCGCCGCCAAGCCCTCCCGCTGAGCTGCGCCACCCTGCTGTGTTGCCGAACACGCAACCGGCTGGATTCCGACGGGACTCTGCCGGCAGAGCTGGCTACCTTGACGCTGAACACCGCAGCCCGGTGGGCGTTCACCACCTCGGCTGCTTGCCAGGCATTCCGCCCACCAGGCTCCCATGGCCAATCTTCTCGATCAACTCGCCGCCATGACCGTTGTGGTCGCCGACACCGGTGACCTCGACGCGATTCGCCAGTTCACCCCTCGCGACGCCACCACAAACCCCTCCCTGATCCTGGCGGCAGCCCAGATTCCCGCCTATCAGGAGCTGATCGACCGCTCCCTGAGGGAATCGCGCCAGGCGGTCGGTCCTGATGCTGGTGCCGATGCGGTGGTGCGCGAAGCCCTCGATGAAATCTGTGTGACCTTCGGCAAGGAGATTCTGAAGATCGTTCCGGGCAGGGTTTCCACGGAGGTGGATGCACGCCTCAGCTATGACACCGAGGCCACGGTCACCAAGGCACGCAAGCTGATCGGCCTCTACAACGCCGCTGGTATCAGCAACGATCATGTGCTGATCAAGGTGGCCTCCACCTGGGAGGGGATCTGTGCAGCGGAGCAGCTCGAGAAGGAGGGAATCCACTGCAATCTCACGCTGCTGTTCAGCTTTGCCCAGGCGGTGGCCTGCGCCGAGGCTGGCATCACCCTAATCTCCCCATTTGTGGGTCGGATCCTGGATTGGTACAAGAAGAGTACCGGTCGAGAAAGCTATCCTGGTGCCGAGGATCCTGGTGTGGTTTCGGTGACACAGATCTTCAATTATTTCAAGACGTATGGGTACAAGACGGAGGTGATGGGCGCCAGCTTCCGCAACACCGACGAGATCATTGAGCTGGCTGGTTGTGACCTGCTCACCATCTCCCCGGCGCTGCTGGATCAACTGCGCCGCACCGATGGGGTGCTCGAGCGCAAGCTCAATGCCTTCGATCCCGCCCCCACCGAGGCCCAGATCCACCTCGATGAGCCGTCGTTCAGAGCGATGCTGGCCTCTGATCAGATGGCGACCGAGAAACTGGACGAGGGCATCCGCGGCTTCTGCAAGGCGATCGAGACCTTGGAAGCCCAGCTGGCCCATCGCCTGGCGGAACTGGAGGGAGGCGCCGCCTTTGGCCATGCTGTGCATGAGATCTTCCTGCTCAACGATCTCGATGGCGACGGTTGCATCACCCGCGAGGAGTGGCTGGGCAGCGATGCGGTCTTTGATGCCCTCGACACCGATAAGGACGGTCGTCTCGCGCCGGAGGATGTGCGCGGCGGCCTCGGGGCCGCTCTGGCCCTGGCCCAGCCTGCCTGAGCAGCCTCCACCACGGCCTGAATCCCTGCCTGCGGTGCATTCAGGCCTTAATCGTCTCTTCAACTCCCTGCTTCAGAGTAGGGCGTTCTCTTTGCTGTGGTTCTGATTCCGTGAACGCTCTCGACACCATGCGCGCCCTTGCCAGCACCGGTGAGGTGATTGCGGTGGAGCCTGGCGAACTGATCTTCCGCTCTGGTGAACCCGGCGACTGCATGTTCGGTCTGCTGGAGGGTGAGGTGGAGCTCAGTTGGAATGGAGACGAAGGCCATGAACAGATCAATGCCGGCGATGTGTTCGGAGCCGGGGCGTTGGTGACCAGTGAGCATCGCCGCTATGGCGACGCTCGGGCCAGCACCCTCTGCCGGTTGTTGGTGATGAATCGCGAGAAGTTCCTGTTTGCTGTGCAGGAGTCGCCGATGTTTGCCATCGAGCTGCTCGGATCGATTGATCAGCGCCTGCGCCAGCTCAAGGACTGCACCCAGATCTGAGCGGGAGTCAGTGCCGCTGGAAGAGCAGGCGGCGAATCACCCGCTGGGCGATGTCGCCATAGCCGATCTCTCCGGCCAGGATCTGGGCAATCCGCTGCGGTGCCGTGGCTCGCTTCACCCCGAGCTGATACCCAACCTTCGGCACCCGGTAGAACACCTGAGCGATCCGCCGGCCCCAGGCCATTGATTCTCCCCAGTCCCGTCGCATGCCGGCGCTGTAGCCGGCCAGGGCGCCACGGTCGCCGGCCAGCCAGCGGTCCAGTGCCTCTGCCGAGCGGCAACCGCTCAGCAACGCTGGCCGCAGGCCTTCCGCCAGAAAGGGGTCACAGAGGGAGGCGGCGTCGCCGGTAACGACGATGCCGTCACCATGCAGCGGTTCATGGCCATTCCAGACCCGCAGCTGGCCGTTTGTTCTGCTGCCGGCGCCGGCGGCAAATCCCAGACTCGGCAGCAGTCGAGCCAACACGGCATCAGCCTGACGATCAAAGGCCGGGTTGTCGCTGGGGCGTCCGAGGAAACTGCCGAGACCGATGCTGAAGCCGTTCAGGCGTGGGAAGGCCCAGCAGAAACCCTGTGGCACGAGCCCGAACCCGAAATGGGCGGTGTTGGGATCCTTCACCGTTCCATCCAGCTCCACCGATACGGTTGCCGCGAAGCGTGGTTGGCGGGGGCCCAGCCCAAGGGCTGCGGCATGCCTGGAAGCCGATCCATCCGCCAGCACCACGGCCCGGGCCGCGAAGCGCCGTTCAGGCTGACTGGCGAGCTGCACCCACCATTGGTCCGACTCCGACCAGATGCGCTCCACCGCAGAACCGGTGAGGAAATGGGCGCCGGCCTGTTGGGCCAGCTCCATGAGATAGGCGTCCAGCCGGGAGCGTTGCACGATCCAGAACGGCGCTTGACCCGGCAGTTCGGCCAGCACGGGATCGGCCAGGTCCCAAGTGAAGCGCACCCGCTGGATCACAGCCTCCACCACCGGACTGAGGTCAAAGGGAAACCAGGTCTGAACGGATGCCGCGATGCCGCCCCCGCACGCTTTGCGGCGTGGAAAGGAGCTCTGGTCGAGCACCAGTACAGAGCGCCCCCTGCTGGCGAGCTGGGCGGCGGCGGTGGCACCAGCGGCCCCTGCTCCCACCACGATCACATCGTGCACCTCGGACTGATCAGGCCAATTCGGCCACCCGGCCACGCGGGCAGTGCTGCTCACACCTTGAGGATCTCGGCTTCCTTCTCAGCCAGGTGTTTCTCAAGTTCGGTGATAAAGCGATCGGTGAGTTTCTGGATAGTCTCCTGCTCATCACGGCTCTGGTCTTCGGAGAGAGATCCTTCCTTTTCCTGCTTCTTGATCCGGTCGATACCGTCTCGCCGGTTGTTACGCAGGGCTACCTTTCCTTCTTCGGCGTATTTCGAGGCGATCTTGCACAACTCCTTACGCCGGTCCTCGGTCAGGGGGGGGATGTTGATCCGGATCACCTTCCCGTCGTTGTTGCAGGTGAGACCCAGATCGCTCATGGCGATCGCCTTCTCGATCAGGTTGATCGATCCCTGATCGAACGGTTGGATCTGGATGGTCTGGGAATCGGGAGTGGTTAGGGAAGCCAGCGACTTCAGAGGGGTTTCTGCGCCGTAGTACTCAATGCTGATCTTGTCGAGCAGGGAGGGGTTGGCCCGACCGGTGCGGATGGTGTTGAAGTTGCGCAAGGCGGCGTCGACCGATTTGCGCATCGTTGCTTCCAGATCCATGACGGTCGCTCAGCTGGGGTCTCAGGGGTGAATGCGGGTGCCGATCGGCTCACCGCGTACGGCCCGGCCGATGTTGCCGGGACCGAAGAGATCAAACACCACGATCGGGATCGCGTTGTCTTTGCAGAGGGCAATGGCAGCGCCGTCCATCACCGCCAGTTCACCGCTGAGCACCTCCAGGAAGGTGAGACTCTCGTAGCGGCGGGCGTCGGCATGCTTGACGGGATCCTTGTCGTAGACCCCGTCCACTTTGGTGGCCTTGAACACCACATCTGCATTGATCTCGGCGGCGCGCAGGGCGGCGGTGGTGTCCGTGGTGAAGAACGGGTTGCCGGTACCGGCGGCGAAGATCACCACCCGACCCTTCTCCATATGGCGGATCGCCTTGCGGCGGATGTAGGGCTCGGCCACCTCCTGCATCGAGATGGCGCTCTGCACCCTTGTCGGCACGCCGGCCCGCTCCAGTCCGTCCTGGAGTGTGATGGCGTTCATCACCGTGGCGAGCATGCCCACGTAATCGGCGGTGGCCCGGTCCATACCTGCGGCTGAGCCCTTCAGTCCCCGAAAGATGTTGCCGCCGCCCACGACGATCGCCAGCTCGGTGCCGTCGGCCACGCAGGCGGCCACATCGCGGGCGATTGACTGCACGATGGCCGGATCGATCCCGTAGCCCTGATCCCCCATCAGCGCTTCGCCGCTCAGTTTGAGCAGAACCCGCTTGAAGCCCATCTGGCTCTGCGCCCCTTGCTTTTTTGCACCGTAGCAATCCTTCTGGCCGCCGGCTTGCCCGCAGCCGCACCGGACGCTTCAGTGGAGCAATCCCGTGTCTGCCGCTGCAGAGGTCGATGGCAACGTCCCCTTCGACGGCCCCGGAACCCGCCGATCAACCGCTGCTTCGCCTCAGCCTCTCCGCGCTCGACCAGGCCAGTGAGGATCCCGCCATCTGGCGACGGGCCGAAGTGCACCAGGCCGTGCTGGTGAGCGGGCTGAGCACATTTGTGGCGGCGATCGTCACCTTGCGCCGGGATCTGGAGCAGGCCGCGGAGGCTGAATACCGCCCTTGAGCGCCCTGCCCGGTCCTGTGCCAATTCAGTATTCGATCCCCAGCTGGGCCTTGACCCCCTGCTCCCGGAAGGGGTGGCGCACCAGCTTCATCTCCGTCACCAGATCAGCCCGCTCCAGCAAGGCCGGCGGTGCTCCCCGCCCTGTCAGCGCTACGTGGGTGAGCTCCGGGCGCAGGTTCAGACCTGTCAACACGTCCTCCACATCCAGATAACCCAACTTCAGGGCCACGTTCACTTCATCGAGCACCACCAGCTTGCGGCTGCCATCGGCCAGGTACTCACAGGAGCGATGCCAGGCCTGCTGCACCAGCTGCCGATCGCGATCCCGGTCCTGGGTCTCCCAGGTGAATCCCTCCCCCAGGGCATGCCAGTGCAGGGCTTCGCCGAACAGCGCCAGGGCCCGGGCTTCACCCGGATGCCAGCCCCCCTTGATGAACTGCACCACGGCCACCTGTTCGCCGTGACCGAGGGTGCGCAGCACCAACCCAAGGGCCGCCGTGGTCTTGCCCTTGCCATCGCCGGTGAACACCAGCACCAGACCCTTCTCCCGATTGCGCTCACCGACGCGCTGCCGCTGCACCTCCTGGCGGCGGGCCATGCGGCGTCGGTAGCCCTCGGCTTCACGTTCCGGGGCCAGCTCGCCACCGGAGCCCAGCTCGGCGGCGAGTGCATCGAGGCCTGCTCCAGAGGTGGATTCACTCCGTTGGTTCAAGGGCCTCTCTGCCAGCGCTCCGCCACTCTCGCCTGTTCAGGCGGCGCTCTGCTGGCCATGCAGCCGCTTCAGGGCTGCATCCACCGCCTGCTGCTGATCCCGCCGCGTGATCCAGTGGTGATAGGTGCGGGTATGAATGCTCACGGAGTGGCCCATCATCCGGGCCGCCACCGTGTCGGGGAGGCCGATGTGAATGGTGCGCACCGCCCAGGCGTGGCGCAGGTCGTAGGGGGTGAGCGCCAGGCCGTAACGGCGGAACTGCTCGGCCACCCGCCTACCGCTCTGTTGCAGGGTGGTGTGGCGCAGGTCGGTGCGTACTGCTGGCAGCAGCCCTGGATCGGTGCCGAGCAGCTCCAGCCCGAACCGCTCCACCCACTCCGGCTGAAACGGCCAGACCTGGTGCTCACCGGTCTTGGAGGTGGGCAGCACGCGGATCACCTTGTCGCCCCCGGGCGCCAAAGCTGACAGGTCGCTGTAGAAGACCTCATGATTCCGCAAGCCGTAGGTGGCCATCAGGCCGTAGGCCAGCCGCCATCCGGGATTGGGAATCCGCTCCAGCTGCTGCAGGATCAGGGTGTCGCTGGGCAGGCGCCGGAACCGGGCGGCGTGCAACCCGTAACCGCCGGATCGCTGGCTCCAGTCGTCAGGCAGGGTCAGGCCAAGGTGCCTGGCCAGCCCAGCCAGGGCGGTGCCGCACTGCTGGCGGCTGCGGCTGCCAAGCGGGTAGGTCTCCAGGGTCTGCTCGAGTAGCCAGGCATCGAGCGGTGCCTCGCGTTCGGCGGCGGCAGCGTGGGCTAGGCGCCGCAGGTAGGGCAGATAGGCGGCGGTCCAGGTGGTGCGGCTGCCGGCCGGGTTGCGGCGGCGCCTGGGCGCGTGGAAAAAGGACCGCTCGAAGGAGGCGAGCGCACCCTGCAGCTGGCCTGGACCATCCCGTCGCTGTGGTGATGGTGGCTGCTCCGCTGGCTGAGCTGCCGGCTGAGCTGCAAGCCCGGATTCCAGGGCGGGCGCACCAGCCTGCCGCCCCCATCGCGCCCAGTCGAACCGCCCGGCCTGCAGGTCGCCCACCACCTCGCGCAGCATCAGGGTCGCTTCGTCCAGTCCGGCACGATCGGCACTGAGCCCCAGGCTGATGCGCTGCACCGTCAGGGTGCTGCCACTGTCCTTGTCAGGAAGCGGTCCGCGCAGGCTGAGGCGCTGGCCGCGGCGCTCGATGCGGAGGGCCACACCCGTCGCAGCCAGGGCTGCGTTGCGGGATGCAAGGGCTGCCGTGAGCGGATGGTCGTCCGGCGGGCACAGCTCGCCGCCGGCAGTGCAGACGGGCGACGGCATGCCGGCAGGCGCGATCAAGGGCGCTCTGACGGTATCGAGGAGCGGCTGACACCGCTAGCCCAGGGCGTGCAGCGTTACGCTCTCCGGCGGTGCGCCACTGATGGAACGCAGGCATGGTCCAGCCAGACCCCTCCCAGAGTGCCCCAGGGTCGGCGGGTCCCCGGGTGGGCGTGCTGCTGCTGAATCTCGGCGGGCCGGAGCGGATTCAGGATGTTGGTCCGTTTCTCTACAACCTGTTCGCTGATCCAGAGATCATCCGCCTGCCGACACCGGCGTTGCAGAAGCCCCTGGCCTGGCTGATCAGCAGCCTGCGCGCCGGTAAGTCGCAGGCCGCCTATCGCTCGATCGGTGGCGGCTCGCCGCTGCGGCGTATCACCGAACAACAGGCTCGAGAACTGCAGAGCCAGCTGCGCCAGCGCGGCATCGAAGCCACCAGTTACGTGGCGATGCGTTATTGGCATCCCTTCACCGAGTCGGCCGTGGCCGACATCAAGGCCGACGGCATCGATCAGGTGGTGGTGCTGCCCCTCTACCCCCACTTCTCGATCAGCACCAGCGGCTCCAGCTTCCGGGAGCTGCAGCGGCTGCGCCAGGCGGACCCCGCCTTCTCGCGGCTGCCGATCCGCTGCATCCGCAGCTACTACGACGACCCCGGCTATGTGGGTGCGATGGCCGGCCTGATCGCCAAGGAGATCCAGGCCTGCCCTGATCCGGCCACGGCTCACGTGTTCTTCAGCGCCCATGGCGTTCCCAAGAGCTACGTGGAGGAGGCTGGCGACCCCTATCAACAGGAGATCGAGGTCTGCGCCCGGTTGATCATGCAGCGGCTGGAGCGGGATCTTGGCCACACCAACCCCTTTACCCTCGCCTATCAGAGCCGGGTCGGTCCGGTGGAGTGGCTCAGGCCCTACACCGATGAGGCTTTGCACGATCTGGGCGAGCAGGGAGTGAAGGATCTGGTGGTGGTGCCGATCAGCTTCGTGAGCGAACACATCGAAACGCTGGAGGAAATCGATATCGAGTACCGCGAGGTGGCCACCGAGGCAGGCATCACCAATTTCCGCCGTGTTCCTGCCCTCGACACCAACCCGGCGTTCATTCAGGGCCTTGCCAGCCTTGTGCAGCAGGCCCTTGAGGGCCCTGAAGTGAATCTTGATCAGGCAGCGGCGCTGCCCACCACGGTGAAGCTCTATCCCCAGGACAAATGGGCCTGGGGCTGGAATAACAGCTCTGAGGTGTGGAACGGTCGACTGGCGATGCTCGGATTTTCGGCTTTTCTGCTGGAGCTGCTCAGTGGCAGAGGTCCTCTGCATGCGCTTGGGTTGCTCTGATCTGCAGCGGCGCACCGGCCGGCTGCTGGTGGTCAGCTCCCTCGCCGCCGGCCTGGGATTGGCGGCCCTGCCCGCTGCGGGCAGCCGCCGCGAAAGCGGTTGGCGTCAGGGGGTGTTTCCCGTGGTCAGCTTCGTGGCTTACACCAGTCATTTCGGCACCCGCAGCGGCCCCTGGGGCAGAGTCGAGCCCCATTACGGCCTCGACATCGCCGCGCCGATGGGTTCGCCGATCCGCAACTGGTGGGGCGGCACAGTTCAAAGCGTGATCAATGATTCCACCTGCGGGCTCGGTCTGGTGATCCGTTCGGGCGACTACGAACACATTTATTGCCACCTTTCGGGCCGGGTCAGCGCTGGCACCTACCGCAGCGGACCGGTGCAGCTACGCCAGGGCCAGCCTGTGCGCACCGGCGAGTTGATCGGTCACATCGGCGTGAGCGGTCGCAGCACCGGTCCCCATCTCCACTGGGGTATGCGCCACCGCGGCGCCTGGATGGATCCGGCCGTGGTGCTCAGGGCGATGGTCAGGGCCCGGCAGGCCGGGGCTGCGCCAGTCAGGACTCCTGCCCCAACCGTGCCCTCAACGCCTAGTGTTGCCCAATCCCGTTAGTGGGCCACTGGGCTGGCCCCGGCAGCTGTGACGCTATCGCCCCTCCCTGCAGCGGACCCCAAAGCTGCAGACACCGACCCTGCGGACTCCTCAGCCACCAGCACCCAGGTCGGTGCGCAGGTCGCGCAGAAGGTCAGTGGTGGTCACGCCTTGATGGATGCCCTGCGCCGCCACGGTGTGCGCCACATCTTTGGCTATCCAGGCGGTGCGATCCTGCCGATCTACGACGAGCTGCACAAAGCCGAGGCCCGGGGCTGGCTGAAGCACATCCTGGTGCGGCATGAGCAGGGCGGCACCCATGCCGCTGATGCCTATGCCCGCGCCACCGGGCAGGTTGGTGTCTGCTTCGGCACCTCCGGCCCTGGCGCCACCAATTTGGTGACCGGCATCGCCACCGCCCACATGGACTCAGTTCCTCTGGTGGTGATCACCGGCCAGGTGCCGCGCGCAGCGATCGGTACCGATGCCTTCCAGGAGACCGACATCTTTGGCATCACCCTGCCGATCGTGAAGCACTCCTGGGTGGTGCGCGACCCGCGCGACATCGGCCGGATCGTGGCTGAGGCCTTTTTGATCGCTGCTTCTGGCCGTCCGGGTCCGGTGTTGATTGATGTGCCCAAGGATGTGGGCGCGGAGCTGTTCGACTATGTGCCGGTGGAGCCTGGCAGCTGCGCGCCACCCGGTTTCCGTCTGCCCCCCAGTCCGCGGACTGAAGCGATCGGGGCCGCTCTGCAGCTGATCCGGCAGGCTCAGCGCCCGCTTCTGTACGTCGGTGGTGGGGCGATCAGCAGCGCTGCCCACGCTGCGGTGCTGGAGCTGGCTGAGCGCTTCCAGCTGCCTGTCACCACCACGCTGATGGGCAAGGGGGCCTTTGATGAGACCCACGATCTTGCCGTGGGCATGCTGGGCATGCATGGCACGGCCTATGCCAACTTCGCCGTCACCGAGTGCGATCTGCTGATCGCGGTGGGGGCCCGCTTCGATGATCGGGTCACCGGCCGGCTGGATGGCTTCGCTCCCCGGGCGCAGGTGATCCACATCGATATCGATGCGGCTGAAGTGGGCAAGACCCGTCTGCCGGATGTGCCGGTGGTGGGTGATGTGCGTGAGGCCCTTGAAGCGATGCTTGCCGCCAGCGCCGGCGAGGGCGCCGACGGGCGCACCCGGACCTGGCTGGATCGGATCAACCAGTGGAAGCAGCACTACCCGTTGGTGGTGCCCGATCCTGAAGGGGAGATCGCCCCCCAGGAAGTGGTGATCGCCCTGCAGGAGCTGGCACCGGAGGCTTACTACACCACCGACGTGGGCCAGCATCAGATGTGGGCCGCCCAGTTTCTGCACAACGGACCCAGGCACTGGATCAGTTCGGCGGGCCTGGGCACGATGGGTTTCGGCATGCCGGCGGCGATGGGCGTTCAGACCGCCTTCCCCGACGAGCAGGTGATCTGTGTGGCCGGTGATGCCTCGATTCTGATGAACATTCAGGAGCTCGGCACCCTGGCCCAGTACCAGCTGGCGGTGAAGGTGGTGGTGCTGAACAACGGCTGGCAGGGCATGGTGCGCCAGTGGCAGGAAAGCTTCTATGAGGAGCGATACTCCGCCTCGGAGATGACCGGCGGCATGCCTGATTTCGAGGCGCTGGCCGAGGCCTTCGGTGTGCGCGGTGTCACGATCACGGAGCGATCGCGGTTGCGGGAGCAGCTGGCCGAGGCGCTGGCCCATCCCGGCCCCGCTTTCATCGATGTGAAAGTGCGGCGCAACGAGAACTGCTACCCGATGGTGCCGCCCGGCGCCAGCAACGCCCAGATGGTGGGTCTGCCCAGCCACCCCGAGCTTGCCATCGCCACCACGCGCCAGTGCCGCAGCTGCGGCACCAGCACTGAGAGTGCCCATCACTTCTGTCCCAGCTGCGGCACCAAGCTCTGAAACCGCATCCGCTCCTCCCTGCAGCCAAGCTGCGGCATCTGGTCAGCCGTCTGCTTCCAGCGCTGCTCCTGCTGGTCTGCATACTCCTGCCCGAGGGACTGGATGTGCAGCCTGCCGGCGCGGCTGAGATTCGCCAGATCCGCACCTCCACCCTGGTGCAGGTTGGAGATAGCAACCGCAGCTACAGCGTGCGACTGGCCTGCATTGAGCCCCTGCCTGGACGGGACCAGGAGGCGATGGCCTGGTTACGCAGCCAGGCTCCCCGCGGTGCGCGGGTGAACCTGCGGCCGATGGGCCAGCAGCATGGGGAGCTGCTGGCTCAGGTGAGCGTGATCGGGCGCGGGCGGAACACCAGCAGCTTCGGCCCCTCGCTTGATCTCGCCACCGGCTTGGTGCAGCAGGGGCTGGCTCTGCCGGCCGCACCCGCCGCCAACCTGCCGGATTGTCCGGCGCTGCCCTCTGATGCAGCTGCAGCGTTGCCATGAGCCTGAACCGAACCGCCAAGGGCATTGTTCTTGTTCCCACCCTGTTGCTGGGCGGTGCCTTTCTGGCCGCTGCGGCCTGGAGCGACGGCCCAGCAGCCGCCAATCGCAATCTCGCCCTAATCCTTGGCGGTGCTTTGCTGGCGGCGGGCCTGCTGGCCCAGCTGCTGCCTGAGCCAGCTCAGCAGACTTCACGGCCGACTGCTGGTTCCGGACAGCAGCGAATCCCTGCAGGTTCCGGCCCGGAGCCTCTCAGGCCAAGAGATCCCGGGCAGACAGGCGAGGGCGGGGAGTAGGGAGCGTGTCTGGGGGACGTGAGCGACCTGCCCGGATCAGCTCACGTTTTCATCGTGACACTTCCGCATGAAGCCCCACCCCGATCCGATCACAGCCCCCGGTGGCGGATCAGCGCTTGGGCTGGCTCTTCACCGCTTTTTCATACTCGCTGAGTACGTCATCGATGAACTTCTTGTCTGCGGCGTTGAGCTTCGGGTAGCAGCCTTGCTTGACCCTTGCAATCACCTGAAGCACCGTGCCATTGGCAATCTGTTCGGCCTGAAGCTTGCCGGCGCCAGCCACCTCCGATCCGTAGCGGCTGGTGATCACATAGGTGATCGCCTTCGCATTAGCGAGCACGGTCTTCTGCACAGGAACTTTCTCCTCCACGGCCAGATCGCACACGTTCACAGCAGCGGCCAGCGCCATGTCGTTCATCAGCTCCATGGAGGCCGGTTTCGTTGCAGCGGTCTGCCCCTTGGCCTGAGCCAGGGCTGGCGCCTGCGGCAGGGCGGTGCTGAAGGCCAGAGCGGCGGCGGCCAACCAGGCGTGGGAGGAACGGATCACGAAACCCGGTAGAAGGAAAGGGAAGTCCCACTGTGCCACCGGATCCGCACGCTACCCAGTGCTGCGTGCCGTTCACAGTTTCGGCCCTGCCGGGCTTGCCGCGCCAGAGTTTGGATGGCCGCCGTTTTGCTATGCCCGAAGCCACAGCCGCATCCACAGCATGCACGCCCCCCGGTGGCCCAGCCCTGGTGCTGCCGTTGCAGGCGGTGGGGATCGAGGCCATCCCCGTGGTGGGTGGCAAAAATGCCTCTCTTGGCGAGATGTTGCGCGAGCTGGCTGGCGAGGGGGTGCGCGTGCCGGACGGTTTCGCCACCACCGCCGCGGCCTACCGCCACTTCATCCAAGTCAACGGTCTGAAGGAGCGCCTGCACGGCTTGCTCGATGGGCTGGACAGTCATGACCTCGCCGCCCTGCAGGCAGCCGGTGCCGCCGCCCGCTCACTGTTGCTGGGTGCACCCCTGCCCGACGACCTGCAGACGGCGATTTTGGCGGCCTACCGCCAGCTGGGCCTTGAGCAGGGGCGGCCCGATCCTGCAGTGGCCGTGCGCTCCAGCGCCACCGCCGAAGACCTCCCTGATGCCTCCTTCGCCGGCCAGCAGGAGACGTTTCTGAATGTGCACGGCGAGGCGGCCCTGCTGGCGGCCTGCCGACGTTGCTTTGCCTCCCTGTTCACCGATCGGGCGATCTCCTACCGGCAGATCAACGGCTTCGATCATGTTGAGGTGGCGCTCTCGATCGGCGTGCAGCGGATGGTGCGCTGCGACCTGGCCTCTTCCGGTGTGATGTTCTCGATTGACACCGAAACCGGCTTCCGCGACACCGTGTTGCTCACCGCAGCCTGGGGCCTGGGCGAGACCGTGGTGCAGGGGGCGGTCAACCCGGATGAATACCTGGTCTTCAAGCCCACCCTGGAGCAAGGTTTCGCGCCGATTGTCAGCCGGCGCCTTGGCAGCAAGGCGATCCGGATGGTGTACGCCCACGCCCCAGGCGGCTCTGTGGCCGATGCCAGCCACCCCGGTGCCCCTGCCACACGCACAGAACCGGTGCCCGCCGCCGATCGCGACCGCTTTGCCATCAGCGATGCGGAGGCGCTGCAGCTTGCTCGCTGGGCCTGCACGATCGAGCGCCACTATTCACGCCGCCGCGGCAGGCCCACGCCGATGGACATCGAGTGGGGCAAAGACGGCCCCAGCGGTGAGCTGTTCATCCTCCAGGCCCGACCTGAGACCGTGGAAAGCCGCCGCAGCGCCACGGTGTTGCGCAGCTGGCACCTGGAGGCCGGCTCGGGAGGCGGTAACGCCGAAGTGCTCTGCCGCGGCCGGGCCATTGGCGCCTCGGTGAGCAGCGGCCGGGCGCGGCTCATCGCCGATCCCTCCCAGATTCAGCGCTTCGCTCCTGGTGATCTGCTGGTCACCGAGCGTACCGACCCCGACTGGGAGCCGATTCTCAAGCGGGCCAGCGGCGTGATCACCGATCAGGGCGGTCGTACCTGCCACGCCGCGATCATTGCCCGGGAGATGGGCATCACCGCGATCGTCGGCACCGGTGATGCCACCAGAGTCATCGCCGATGGCGAGCCGGTCACAGCCAGCTGCTGCGAGGGGGATGAGGGCCGCGTCTACCGCGGTGCGCTGCCGTTCCGGCTGGAGGAGCGGCAGCTGAATGATCTGCCCGCCACCCGCACCCGCATCCTGATGAATGTGGGCAACCCGGAGGAGGCCTTCAAGCTGGCCGCGATCCCCTGCGACGGGGTCGGACTGGCCCGGCTCGAGTTCATTATCGCCAATCAGATCAAGGTGCATCCGATGGCCCTGCTGCAGCCGCAGCGGCTAGTGGATCCCGCCGTTGCCCATGCCATCGCCGCGCTCACGGTGGGTTACGCGAACCCAGCCGATTACTACGTTGACGGTCTGGCTCAAGGCATGGCACGCATCGCTGCCGCCTTCTTCCCGCGGCCGGTGATCCTGCGCTTTTCCGATTTCAAGAGCAATGAGTACGCCAAGTTGTTGGGCGGAGCGGTGTTCGAGCCTCGGGAGGAGAACCCGATGCTCGGCTGGCGCGGCGCTTCCCGGTACTGCGCGCCGGCCTTCCGCCAGGCTTTCGCCCTGGAGTGCCAGGCCCTGCGCAGGGTGCGTGAGCTGATGGGGCTCACCAACGTGATCCCGATGGTGCCCTTCTGCCGCACACCGGAGGAGGGTGACCGGGTGCTGGCGGAGATGGCCCGCCAGGGCCTGGTGCGCGGCGAGAACGGACTGGAGGTCTATGTGATGTGTGAGCTGCCCAGCAACGTGATTGGAGCGGAGGCGTTCGCCGAGCGTTTTGATGGCTTCTCGATCGGTTCCAACGACCTCACCCAGCTCACGCTCGGGCTCGATCGCGATTCGGCCCTGGTGGCTGATCTGTTCGATGAGCGCCACGCCACGGTGAAGGCGATGATCCAGCTCGCCATCCGCACGGCGAAGCGTTGCGGCCGCAAGATCGGCATCTGCGGCCAGGCTCCGAGTGACTATCCCGAGTTCACTGCCTTTCTCGTGGCCGAAGGCATCGACTCGATTAGCCTCAACCCTGACGCCGTGATTGACACCCGCTTGCGGGTGGCGGAACTGGAACAGCAGTCAGGCTGAGCAGCACGCCTGGTCGCTGAAGTGGATCTCACCAGCGTGATGGAAGCCTTCAACCTGGCCCGGTGAGATCCTTCGGCAGAACCCTTGATCAGCACCCAGGGCAGCACTCTGCTGCCGCACTGGCGGCGGGGGTGACCTGCTGAGCGATGGATGTCGCCGGGCGCTTTGATCCAGGCCCTAAGCCTGCCGCCAACGCAGCTGCCAGACCAGGGTGAGATGGGCCAGGCCCCGCCCGATGCTGAACACTGCCAGGGCCAGGCAGAGCGGGCAGTGGGTGAGCGACATGGCCAGACCCGGGGAAGGTTCCCAGCCTGCCGCCGCCGTCTCCTGGTGGCGGGGGATCGACACCTGCTGGAATACAGCCAGCGGAGGCAGGGTGTTGCTGCGGCTGAGTGAACTGAAATTGCCCCTCGATCACAGCGACGCCGAGCTTGAGGCGGCGGTGGTTCGCCGTCTGCGCCTCCAGAACGGCCAGCTGTTCGGGATCCGGCTGGTGAAGCGGAGCGTCGACGCCCGCCGGCGGGCGTCGATCAATCTGGTGTACTGCCTTGACCTTGAGCTGGATCCAGCGCTGGAGCAACGGCTGCTGGCGCGCCGCAATCCCGATCCTCATCTGCGCCCCACGCCGGATGAGCGGTATCGCTTTGTGGTCGAGCCCAGCCCTTCGCGGGCAGCCAACGGCCGGCCGGTGGTGGTGGGCGCTGGGCCCTGCGGCTATTTCGCCGCACTGCTGCTGGCCCAGATGGGTTTACGGCCGCTGCTGCTGGAGCGGGGCAAGCCGGTCAAACAACGCACGGCCGATACGTTCGGGTTCTGGCGCGGGGAGCGACTCTTCAACCCTGAGTCGAATGCGCAGTTCGGCGAGGGCGGGGCTGGCACCTTCTCCGACGGCAAGCTCTACAGCCAGGTGAGTGAGCCCAGGGCCTACGGCCGCAAGGTGCTGGAGGAACTGGTCAGCGCCGGTGCCAATCCTGAGATCCTCACCTTGCACCGCCCCCATATCGGCACCTTCAAGCTGGCCACGGTGGTGCGCGGTCTGCGCTCACGGATCGAGGCGCTGGGTGGAGAGGTCTGGTTCGAGAGCCGGGTCTGCGGCCTGGATCTCGAGCCGCACAGCCGCCAGGTGCGGGCCGTGCTGCTGGGCGATGGGCGGCGGCTGGCCACCACTGCGGTGGTCCTGGCGGTCGGGCACAGCGCTCGCGACACCTTTGCCTGGCTGCAGGAGGGCGGCATGGCGATCGAGGCCAAGCCGTTTGCCGTCGGGGTGCGGATCGAGCATCCCCAGTCCATGATCGATCGGGCCCGCTGGGGGGAGGCCGCCGGCCATCCCCGGCTTGGCGCGGCTGAGTACAAGCTGGTGCACCATTGCCGCCAGCCCGGCAACGCGGGCCGCGACGTCTACAGCTTCTGCATGTGCCCCGGTGGCCTTGTGGTGGGTGCCGCCTCGGAAGCCGGATGCGTGGTGACCAATGGCATGAGTCAGCATTCCCGCAACGAGCGCAACGCCAACAGTGGCCTGGTGGTGAATGTCACCCTGGCGGATATGGAACCTTACGGTCGTGGGGCGGGAGATCCGCTGGCGGGCGTGGCCTTTCAGCGCCATTGGGAAGCGCTGGCCTTTGAACTCGCTGGTGGCGGTTTTCAGGCCCCGGCCCAGCGGCTCGGCGACTTCCTTCACACCTCCCAGGCCAAGTCCGTCTGTGCAGGCAGCACCACACCGAACACTGTCGCCCCCTCCTGCCAGCCCGGTGTGACGTTCACCGATCTCAGTCGCTGCCTCCCGGCTTTCGTGGTGGACGCGCTGCGTGAGGCGCTGCCGGCCTTTGAACGGCAGATTCCGGGTTATTGCCAAGCCGATGCAGTGCTCACAGCGATCGAAACCCGCACTTCATCGCCGGTGAGGATCCCCAGGAGCTCCGACAGTCTGGAATCGGTGAACACGCCCGGATTGTTTCCGGGCGGTGAGGGTGCGGGCTACGCCGGTGGGATCCTCTCGGCCGCCATCGATGGCATCAAGTTGGCCGAACAGGTCGCGTTGCGGCTTCGCTGAAGCGTGAACAGGGCTCAGTCTTCGTCCTCGTCGTTTGTGCCGAGGGGCACAAGCTTGATCTGCTTGCGACCGAGCTTGATCTCAAATTCGTCGCCGGGCTCAAGACCTAGCTGGGCGGTGTAAGCGCGGCCCACCATCAGGTTGCCGTTGAACTGCACCTTCGTGAAGAAGCTGAGTTTGCGGCCGCCCTTGCCAGATTTGGCTGGGCTGCCGAAATCGACTCCTTTCGCATTCAGCAGCGCTTCGTAGAACGCGGTGAAGTTCAGACGCTCGGATCCGTCTTTCTTGTGAGAGACATACCCGCAGGCCCTGACAAGGTCGGATTTCGAGGCGTCACCAAGTTCTTTGACCTTGGCAAGCAGGTCGGCACCTGTAAGCATTGATTGAAGTAGTTATGCAGCCTCTGCATTATTGCCTCTCGAGGCTGGCAAATGCAAGTGGGTTGGCAAGTGGGTCTTCTTGAAAAGTGGCGCCAAGTGGCCCGGCCGCTAGCGTCAATCGGTTGGGGCTGCAGGCTGTCTCGAGCTTTGAAAGCGAAAACAATCATGGTCGTGCCGTGAGGCCCAGCCATTGGTTTTGTCGATTTCCTGCCAGCTTTTTGCCTTGAGCTGCCAGCTGAACTCAATGATCAGCCTCTGGGTGTGCTGTCACTGATGCTGTAAGTCTGTACGGTCTGTAGATCGCCTGCTCCCATTGCAGCTTCGCTGCTTCCGAATTGCGGCAGATCCTCGCTGATCCCAGGCCTCAGGCCTGAGCAACAATGCCGCTCCACTGCACCGCTTTCACCTGATCGCGTCGCCATGAGTGGAACAGCGCCGGTTCCGCCACGGTGCAGAGAGGGCAAATGCTGATCTGTTCGGGGGGGATCCCCAATTGCTCCAGCTGCAGCAGGGCGGCCTGACGGATATCGAGCCGATCTCGCCCAGGCATCAGATCGGCTGCCAAAGCGCTCCGCTTGATCAGGATCGCCATGGCACCGGCCCTATCGGCGTGGGAGTTGGGCATGGCTGCCAGTGCCGCAGCCACCTGTTCACTCACATCCCGCTCCACTTGATAGCGCTCACCGCTCACGGCTGGTCCTAGTGCCACGTGTATGTCTGCGGGTTTGCTGCCGGCGGCCTGCAACTGAGCCACTGCTTCGCCCAGAATTCCTGCGGCCACCCCCCGCCAGCCAGCGTGACAGGCCGCTACACCACCGCGCACCGGGTCGGCCAGCAACACCGGCGTGCAGTCGGCACCACAGACCCAGAGGCTCTGTCCACCGGCGTCGCTCACCAGGCCGTCGCCAGCAGGCCACGGCTCCGCTGCCGCTGCGCTGGCCGGCAGCACCACAGCGCCATGCACTTGGCGGGGCCGATGCACGGAGACTCCGGCACTGAGGTAACCCGCCAGGACTTCGGGCCCACGCCCCTGCCACTGACGGGTGAAGAAGCCGTGTTCAAACCCGTCCAGCACGTCAGCCTGGAGGTAGTAGCCGCCATAGCATCCGACCCAGCTCCAGCCAGCCAGGCTGTTGAAGCCGCAATCCGGATGGTTGAACGGAGGGTTGGGGGTCTCAGTCATGGCAACAGCAATCAGGCATCCGGCAGATCGCGCATCACCCAGAGGCCTTCGAAGCGTTGGTCGCTTTCCTTGCCCTGTACCGCCAGAAACTGGAGACCTCCGGCCTGCTCCCTCGCCAGAGCGAAGGTCTGACGAGCCGCGTCGGCTTCGGCCTCGGTGAGGGTGCCGAGCAGCCACCGATCCTCAAGCGCGGCTTCCAGCACCAGTTGAAGACCCTCCAGCTCCAGCCGCACCGGTTCCAGTCCCGCCAACCAGCCTGCGATCGCCAGGGCCCGCGGCCCGCCGAACAGGCGAACACCGGGCACTGTCGCTGTTGACTCAAGTCCTTCCGGCAGTGGCACCAGCCCTGAGAAGCTGGTGTCCCACTGGGCGGCACCGCTGAGGCTTTGCAGTGGCAGTCCCGCCCAGCTCCAGCTCTCGCCCCTGGCCGCATCGGGCAGGGGCAGTGGCACAGGCCGGATCGGTTGGGGGGGTGGCGCCAGGGGGCCGGCCATGTAGCCAGCTTCATTGGGGTAGACCTGCTGTTCGCGCTCCTGCAGCCAGCTCACCAGGCTGTAGGTGCGGCGGCTGGCGATCAGTTCCAAGCCCAGGCCCTCCGCGGCCCGCTGCACCATGGTGCGCATCGATGCCCGCCAGCAACGCAGCCGGCGGGGCGGCGCAAACCCATCGGCTTCAGCCGCCTCCAGGGCCTCCTCCAATGCCTCGCGCAGCCACAGGGAATTAACGGTCGCGGCAGGGCAGGGCCTCACCCAGCGGAAGTTCTCTCCATCGGCCCGTCCGTCCTCGGCCACCACCGGGGTGGTGCAGATCAGCAGTTCCCAGCGTTTCTTACCGTCGGCTTCCAGAATCGGCCGTGAGTAGTAGTCGAGTTCCCAGTCAGGACCTGTGGCAGTGGCGTTCGGGGTGGAGCGCGTCATCCCGCCTGCTGCTCCTGCTGGCGCAGCAGGGAGCGGGCCCGGACGGCTCGCTCGGCGGCCTCTGCCATCACATTGTCTCTGGCGATCAGCAGTTCTCCGGGTTGGCCTTCAAGCAGGGCGGTGTTGAGGGCGATCCGTCCTCGGCTCGGGTCGAGATCGGTGATCAGCGCTTTGACGCGATCGCCCTGATCGAACACTTCGCGCAGGTCGCGCAGTTGGCCGCGGCTGATTGAACTCTGGTGCAGCAGCCCGCTCACCCCACCCAGATCGATGAAGAAGCCGTAGGGCTTGACCGAGGCAACCACCCCCTCCACCAGCTGACCCACCTCCAGCTCGCTGAAGCGGGCTGCGGTGGCGGCCTTTTTTTCCGAGAGCACCAGCTTGCGGGTCTCCGGATTCACCTCAAGGAAGGTAACGCCGAGGGTCTTGCCGACCAGGCCCTCGTGGTTCTCGCCCTCCTGCAGCTGGGAGCGTGGAATGAAGCCGCGCAGCCCCTCAAGGTCGCAGGTCACACCACCGCGGTTGAAGCCGTTCACCTTGACCTGCACCACCTTGCCCTCCTTTTCCAGAACCCGCACCTTTTCCCAGCTCTGGCGCAGGGCCAGGGCGCGGGCGCTGACGGTGACCATCCCATCGGCGTTCTGTTCACGGGTCACGAGCACCTCCACCTGGGTTCCCCTTGGGAAGCGCTCCTTGAGGTTGGTGATCACCCCCAGCCCAGCTTCCTTCTTGGGCATGAAGCCCGGCGCTTTGCCGCCGATGTCCACATAGACCCCGTCGCTCTCGATGCCAACCACGCTGCCGGTCACCACTTCGCCGGTGGTGCCGACGAAATCCTGTTCGTCGAGGGCGGCGAGAAACGCCTCCTCATCGAAGTCGAACTCATCGACGCTGCGGCTGTTCACCGTGGCAGCTGCTGGCACCTGCCCCCGGTCCCGCTCCTTGCTGCCGCTGCCCCTGCCGGGTGCGGGCCCCAGCAGGTCGGCCATGGTCATGCCGTCGAGCTCGCCGAGGTCGAAACGCTCCTCGTCGCCAGCGCGGCTGGCTGGAGCTGCGACAGGTCGCTCGGGTCTGATCGCGCTGTCCGGGCGCTGGGGCACAGCGTTTGCCATCGACGCCACCGGACGGCTGGGTGCCTCAGCCGGTGGGCTCGATTCCTGGCCGGACGCTGAGCCACGGCCGGGCTCGTCTTTCTTGATCATCAGCACCTGGGGCGGTCGCCGTGTCGGCGGCGGCACGGCCCCTTTGGCTGAAGACGGCGTTGAGCCGGACGGCCTTGGAGAGGGGGGCGTCGGCTTGCCGGATCCGGCCATTCCATATCGGGCTGACAGCTGCACACTGTAGGCAGCGGGCTTGGTGCCGATGTCGCCTCAACGTCATCTCTGCCACATGCGCTGGCCTGAGGTGAAGGCGGCGGCGGCCAGGCCCGGCAGCACGCTGGTCTGGCCCTGGGGCGCGATTGAACAGCACGGACCCCAGCTGCCTCTGAATACCGACGGACTGTTCACCGAACAGGTGGTGGAGGCGGTGCTGGAGCGCCTGCCGGCGGAGCGAGCGATCTGGCGCTTGCCACTGCAGGCGATCGGTTTTTCGCCCGAACATCTTGGTTTTGCCGGCACACTCAGCCTGCCGGCCGGGCTGTTGATCGATCAGATCTGCACGGTGGGTCAGCAGCTCGCGTCCTGGGGATTCAGCCGTTTGGTGCTGATCAACGGCCATGGCGGCCAGATCGCCCTGCTGCAGACCGCGGCGCGGCAGTTGCGCTGCCGTTGTCCCCGACTGGCGGTGCTGCCCGGCTTCCTGTGGAGTGGGGCTGAGGGGATCAGTGCGCTCATCCCGGAGCCGGAGCGCAGTCAGGGGCTGCACGCGGGACTGGCAGAGACCAGTTTGATGTTGCACCTGGCGCCTGAGCGGGTGGGGGAGGAACGGCCCTGCGACGGACTGCTGCCGGCGCCGCCGCCGCCGGGTTGGGATCTGGAGGGAGCCTTGCCATCCGCCTGGCTCACCACTGATCTCAGCCAGAGCGGCGTTGTCGGTGATGCGACCGGATCAAACGCCGAGCTTGGTGAGCGCCTGTTCCATGCCCTGGTGGCGGGATGGACCGAGCGCCTGGAGTCTCTGTTGGTCAGTGACTGGCCACCGGGCGCTCGGGTCGATGGGGGCGATCCGGCTGAATGCGGGTGACGCTGGTTACAGTCGTGCAATCTGAAACCCGACCGCGGCCACCATGGCGACGTTGACCTCAGCCACCGAAGCCTCTCCTGCCGAAGCC
>JBBASO010000002.1:2748-12536 GCA_040399265.1 Prochlorococcaceae cyanobacterium | reverse complement strand
CCGAAGCCTCTCCTGCCGAAGCCCTCTCGCCGGATGCCTCCAGCGCCTCCGTCACCAGCGCCTCAGTCACCACCGCCTCAGTCACCACCGCCTCCGTCACCACCGCCTCCGTCACCACCGCCAGCGGCCTGCCTGATTTTCACAGTGCCCCATACAAAGACGCCTACAGCCGGATCAACGCCATCGTGATCGAAGGCGAGCAGGAAGCGCATGACAATTACATTGCGATCGGCACCCTGATCCCCGATCAGGCCGAAGAGCTCACCAAGCTGGCCCGAATGGAGCTGAAGCATATGAAGGGCTTCACCGCCTGTGCCAATAACCTTGGTGTGACAGCTGATATGGGCTTTGCCAAGCAGTTCTTTTCGCCGTTGCACAACAATTTTCAGCAAGCCCTGGCCGAGGGAAAAGTGACAACTTGCCTGCTTATTCAGGCGATTCTGATCGAGGCCTTCGCTATTTCTGCTTATCACATTTACATCCCTGTTGCAGATCCCTTCGCTCGCAAGATCACCGAAGGTGTGGTCAAAGACGAATACACCCATCTCAACTACGGTCAGGAGTGGCTGAAAGCCAATCTCGAGGCGGTGCGTCAGGAGCTCGAGCAGGCCAATCGCGACAACCTGCCATTGGTGCGCAGGATGTTGGAGCAAGTGGCCGCTGACGCCGCGGTGCTGCAGATGGACAAGGAAGATCTCATGGCCGACTTCCTGAGCTCCTACCAGGAGGCCCTCACCGACATCGGCTTCAGCGGTCGTGAGATCGCCCGGATGGCGGCCGCTGCTCTGATCGGCTGAGGGCAGTCCAACATCCCCGCTTGGGCGTGGGAGGATGTAGCGTCCGCCACATTCATTTCACGCCTGCATGTTCGGCCTGATCGGTCACTCCCCCAGTTTTGAGGATGCCAGGGTCAAGGCTCGATCCCTTGGCTACGAGGAGTACGCCGACGGGGACCTGGATATGTGGTGCATGGCCCCGCCCCAGCTGGTGGAGCATGTCACGGTCGAGAGCCCAACCGGAAAGCAGATCAAGGGGGCTTACATCGACTCCGTTTTTGTGCCCGAGATGCTCCGCCGGTTCAAGACGGCGAAGCGCAAGGTGCTGAAGGCAATGGAGCTGGCCCAGCGCAGCGGTATCGACATCACCGCACTGGGAGGCTTCACCTCCATCATTTTTGAAGACATGAACCTGCTCCGAGAGGAGCGGGTGAGCGCCGTGGCACTCGACTGGTCGCGATTCACCACAGGCAACACTCACACAGCTTGGGTGATCTGCCAGCAGGTCGAGACCAATGCGCCGAAGCTAGGCATCGATCTGGCCCATGCCCGGGTGGCCGTGGTGGGTGCCAGCGGTGATATCGGCAGCGCGGTGTGTCGTTGGCTGCAGCGCCGTGGGGTGGCCGAGCTGCTCCTTGTCGCCCGTCGCCCTCAGCCCCTGATCGAACTTCAGCTGAGCCTGGGTTCCGGTCGGATCCTCAGCCTTGAGGATGCTCTGCCCGAAGCCGATGTGGTGGTCTGGGTCGCCAGTCTTCCCCAGAGCCTGCAGATCGAAGCGACGCGGCTGCGGCGACCCTGTCTGATGATCGACGGCGGCTATCCCAAGAACCTTGATACCAAGGCCGCTGCCGACGGCGTTCATGTGTTGAAGGGTGGCATCGTTGAGTTTTGGCAGGACATCGGCTGGCAGATGATGGAAGTGGCTGAGATGGATCGGCCGCAGCGCCAGATGTTTGCCTGCTTCGCCGAAGCGATGTTGCTTGACTTCGAGGAGATCCACACCAATTTCAGCTGGGGCCGGAACAACATCACCCTGGAGTTGATGGACCAGATCGGCGCTGCCTCATTGCGGCATGGCTTCCGCGCTCTCGAGCTCGATCCCGCGAGCCTGAGCAGTCGAACCATTCTCGCTCCAGCCTGACCAGTCCCCCCCGACCATCGCACCTGTTGCAAGCCATGGCACGTCGCGCTTTGCTTGATTTCGAAAAGCCTCTGGTTGAGCTGGAGGAGCAGATCGAGCAGATCAGGCAACTGGCTCGGGATTCCGAAGTGGATGTGAGTCAGCAGCTTCTGCAGCTCGAAACACTGGCTACCCGCCGCCGGCACGAGATCTTCGCGGCTCTCACCCCCGCTCAGAAAATCCAGGTGGCGCGCCATCCCCAGCGGCCCAGCACGCTGGACTACATCCAGGTTCTCTGCGATGACTTCATTGAACTCCACGGCGATCGCTGTGGTGGCGACGACCAGGCACTGGTCGGTGGAGTCGGCCGACTAGGCGAAAGGGCTGTGCTGCTGATTGGCCATCAGAAGGGGCGCGATACGAAGGAAAACGTGGCCCGCAATTTCGGTATGGCCTCGCCGGGCGGCTATCGCAAGGCCATGCGTCTGATGGAGCACGCCGACCGCTTCCGGTTGCCGATCCTCAGTTTTATCGATACTCCCGGTGCCTACGCCGGCGTGCTCGCCGAAGAATTGGGCCAGGGGGAGGCGATCGCCGTCAACCTCAGGGAGATGTTCCGGTTGCGGGTGCCGATTTTGGCCACGGTGATCGGTGAGGGTGGTTCCGGTGGAGCCCTCGGCATCGGTGTGGCTGACCGGTTGCTGATGTTTGAGCACAGCGTCTACACGGTGGCAAGCCCGGAAGCCTGTGCTTCGATTCTCTGGCGCGATGCCGCCCAGGCTCCCGCAGCGGCCGATGCTCTGAAGATCACCGGCCCGGATCTGCTGCAGCTGGGCATTGTCGATCAGGTTCTGCCGGAGCCATCCGGCGGCAATCACTGGGCGCCTCTGCAGGCCGCTGAGACCCTGCGCGCCGGGCTTGTGGAGCAGCTTGAAGGGCTGCTTCAGCTCAGCGAGGCTGAACTGCTCGACCAGCGCTATCGCAAGTTCCGCCGGATGGGCTGTTTTCTGGAGGGAGCAACCCCAGAGACCGCTTCGGCTTCTTAAGGTCTGCTACGGGATCGGACGTCCGAGGATGCTGACCCCATCAAGTCGCATTCCCTCGCTTGCCATCCGTCTTCATCACCGGAGCATCCCGCGGCATCGGCGCTGCTGCGGCCAGGCGGTTTGCCGCCGCCGGCTTTGATCTGCAGTTGCTGGCCCGACCCTCCGCCGATTTCGAGGCCCTCCTCACTGAGCTTGCAGCGTTCAACGTGGGTGTGGATGTCCGCACCGTGGACCTGGCGAATCCTGATGCGATCGCCCCCGCGCTGGCCGACCTTGCCGCCTGCACCCCCTGCCCGGACGTGGTGGTCAACAACGCCGGCATGGCGTACACCGGTGCATTGGTGTCGATGCCACTGGAGCAGTGGCAGAGACTGCTGCAACTCAACGTCACAGCCGTCTTCCAGGTCTGCCAGGCCTTGGTGCCGCGCATGCGGGCCAATGGCGGCGGCCTGCTGATCAACGTCAGCAGCCATGCCGCCCACAACGCTTTCCCAGACTGGGGTGCGTACTGCGTCAGCAAGGCTGCTCTGGCCGCACTGGCCCGCTGCATTGCCGCTGAAGAGCGTGTCCACGGCATCCGGGTGAGTACCCTCACCCTGGGTGCGGTCAATACGCCTCTCTGGGATAGCGAAACAGTCGACAGTTCCTTCGATCGCCGTGCCATGCTTGATCCCGGACGGGCCGCCGATGCGCTGCTCCACCTGGCCCAACAGCCCGCCACCCAGGTGGTGGAAGACCTCACCCTCATGCCCGCCGCCGGCGTGCTTTGAGCTACTCCATGACCTCAACCCTCCCTTCCAGTTTCAGCGCCACCACCTCATCGGCGATGGCTGCCCAGCCGGCCACCCCCGAAGCTGCACCTCTGCCGGTGAGCCTGCGGATCCGCGAGCGTCTCGACGCAGCCTCAGTTCCCTATTTCGCAAACGACAACATCGCCGAGCATCTGCTCGAAGGTGAACTCGACCAGCTGGAATTCGAAGTGGCTGGCAAGGTGCGAGATCTGCTACGTAGTCTCGTCATTGATATCGACAACGACCACAATACTGAAGAGACTGCTGAGCGCGTCGCTCGAATGTATCTGCATGAGGTGTTCAAAGGCCGTTATCACGATCAACCTAAGATCGCTAGTTTTCCCAATGTTAAGAAGCTGGACGAGATCTACACTGTAGGTCCGATTTCCGTTCGTTCCGCCTGCTCGCACCATCTTGTGCCGATTCTTGGTAACTGTTGGATCGGCATCAAGCCCGGCGAGCGTGTGATCGGTCTCTCCAAATTTTCTCGCGTCGCTGACTGGGTTTTTTCCCGGCCTCACATCCAGGAAGAAGCTGTGATGATCTTGGCCGATGAAATTGAGCGACTCTGCGAACCTCAGGGCCTGGCGATCCTTGTGAAGGCTCAGCATTACTGCATGAAGTGGCGAGGGGTGAAGGAGCCCCAGACCAGCATGGTCAATTCCGTGGTACGTGGTGATTTTCGCCACGATCCCAGTCTTAAGGCGGAATTTTTTGAGCTGGTCAAGCAGCAGGAATCGCTGCTTTCCTGAATCTCAGGGCGCCGGGGCGATCGGCCCTACAGCGGCTGTGGCCTGGCGCGACACCTTCGCGCCATCGCTGCGCACCACCACCAGCATCACCTCACTGCCTACGTCATCGGCGGTCAGCTGGTAGGTGTTTCCTTGGGCGGTGCTGATCCAGCGCCAGTGGCTGGCTCCTGGTTGCAGCCGGTACCAGTGGAAGGCTTCGGGCGGCAATCCGGCATTTGCATCGGCGCTCAGGCTCGCCGACAGCAGCATGTCCTGCCGTGCTTCCCCCGCCAGCACCAGCGATTGCAGGCCATCGATCTGCTGCTGAACGGCAGAGGTTCGATCCAGATCAATGGCGATTTTCTGACGGAGAGCTCGGATCTGGGCCTGGGGATCAGCGCTTACGCCCGGCACGCAGGAGAGCTGGCCTTCCACCAGGGAACAGCCAACCAGATCCTGGGCTAGACCCGGGCTGACCGGCGTCAGCAATGCCGCTCCGAGCAGCACAGGGATCAGGCGGACTTGGATGCAGGACGCCATGGCGTTCAGCCGGGGATGGTGTAATCCTCGCCTTTGCCCCCCCCACCGTTGGGCGCCACGCCATGCACCGTTGCCACCAGCTGGTGCACCAGGGCAAGGTCTTTCTCCCCGGGT
The DNA here is from genome assembly GCA_040399265.1 of Prochlorococcaceae cyanobacterium. Taxonomy (GTDB): domain Bacteria; phylum Cyanobacteriota; class Cyanobacteriia; order PCC-6307; family Cyanobiaceae; genus NIES-981. Next base: position 7,418 of record JBBASO010000002.1, on the reverse strand, counting down.
GCCCGTTCAACGCCGCTGGAAACATCGAGTCCGCAAGGGCTGACGCGGCTCAGCAGCTCGGGGATGCGGCTGGCGGTGATTCCGCCCGCCAGCCACCAGGGCAGGCTCGTCTGCAGGTTTTGCAGCCAGTCGATTGGAATGCGCTGCCCAGTGCCGCCCAGCTGGTCCGGCGCCCAGGCATCCAGTAGCAGAGCATCCACCGATGCGCTGTAGGTCTGCAGCTGCTCAAGGTCGGCCGGGCTGCGCAGCCGCAGGGCCTTCCACACAGGGCAACCGCAGCGCTGGCGGAGCTCCTGGCAGCGTTCAGGAGTTTCCTGACCGTGAAGCTGCAACAGCGTGTGCCCTTGTCGAGGGTTCAGCTCCATCAGATCGGCATCGTGCGGATCAGCCATCACCAGCACGCGCTGGCACGTCTCCGACCGGTGCCGCACCGCAGCAAACAGCTCGGCCCGCTGCGGCGCCGGCACGAACCGGGGGGATGACGCCACGCCGATCACCCCAATCGCATCGACCCCCAGGGCGGCAATCGCCTCGGCCTGGTCAAGGCGCCGCAGTCCACAGATCTTCAGCAAGGGTGCTGCCGGCTGCGGGCTCTGCCGCCGGTTCAGCTCTGCTGCGTTGTCGGACATCGGTCAACCGCTCCGCGGATCCTTTTTAAGCTGATCATGTCGATGGGTGCACCGTCCCTGACGGTGGTTCCTTCGTGTCGGTTCATCTGCGACCGACTCCCGCTGCTGTGTGTTCGACAGGCAAACTCTTCACCGTGGAAGGTTGTGCGGAGCCAGCTCTGCCTCGCCCTCGGGCATCCCCCATCATGTTGCTGGTCATGCTCCCGCCCATCGCCTCTGGAACAGCTCCCTGTCCATCCGCCCTACCCCCCCTTGCCAAGGCTCAGCCATCATCGAATGCTTCTCTGTGCCGTCCTGATCGGGTTTCACCTGCCGATCAGATGCGAGCCTGCGACGAATCCTGGCCTTGTGATCGGCACAGCTTGCGATGAGGTGTGGCTTTGACTGAGGGATGGCAGCTGCTGACTATCAGGGGAATTCCGCTGCGCATTCACCCGAGCTGGTTTCTGATCCTGGCGATGGCCACCGTGGCCTTCCATCAGCATTACAGCTTCAACCTCAGCGGTGGCAGTGCTGACCTGGCGCTCAGCCCTCTGGCTCTCTGGGGATTGGGTCTGATCACGGCCCTGCTCCTGTTCGTATCGGTGCTGCTCCATGAGTTGGGGCACTCGTTGGTGGCGATCAGCCAGGGTGTGCGGGTCAGGAGCATCACCCTGTTTCTGCTCGGAGGCGTCGCCAGCGTCGAGCGGGAATGCAGCACAGCCATCGGCTCCCTGCTCGTGGCCGCCGCTGGCCCCGCGGTGAGCCTGCTCCTGGGTCTCGGCCTGATGGCGATCAGCCACGCGGCCAGTCACGTCACGCCGTGGATGGGGCTGATGGTCACAGAGCTCGCCAGCCTCAACCTGGTGCTGGCCCTGTTCAACCTGCTGCCCGGTCTGCCGCTCGATGGCGGGCTGATCGTCAAGGCTCTGGTCTGGCAGGTGAGCGGCAGTCAGCGCAAAGGTGTGGAGGTGGCGAATGCCTGCGGCCGGCTTCTGGCCAGCCTGGCGATCGGTCTTGGGGTGTTGTTGTTGCTCCGGGGGGCTGGCCTGGCCGGAGCGTGGCTTCTCTTGCTCGGCTGGTTCGGGCTCGGGGCGGTGCGCAACCAGCAGCAGCTGCTTCAGCTGCAGGCCGTGCTCACCACCCTGAAGGTTCGAGATGCAGCAGGCCGGAGTTTCCGCGTGCTCGAAGCCTCGGCTCCCCTGCGGGAGTTCAGTCGCCTGCGGCTGGAGGATTCAGGGGGTGAAGGCACAGCCGACTGGGTGCTGGTCTGTCATCGGGGCCGCTGGCTCGGTCGGGTCGATGACAGCACCCTGCAGCAGCTGCCCGTGCAGCGCTGGGACACCGATCACCTCGGCGACCATCTCCAACCCATGAGCAGCATGGTTTCGATTCGTGAGGATGCCCCCATCTGGCAGGCCGTGCAGACGCTCGAGGATTCAGGAGCCAGTCGACTGCTGGTACTCAGCCCAGCGGGCCTCCCCTCCGGCACGCTTGAGCGGCCTGAACTCGGTCAGGCAGTGTTTGAGCGTCTCGGAGTGAAACTGCCGGCCGTGGTGCTCCAGGCCGCCCGGCGCCACAACACCTATCCCCTCGGCCTGGCTCTGCCTCAGGTCGTGCGGGGCCTGCTGGCTTCTGGTGAGGTATCCGAAGCCCAGGCCCCATCCGCGTCAAGCACCCCGTAAGCATTCAGTCGGTCGGCGATCGTCGCCAGTTCGCCACCGCCCAGTGGTTCGCGGCGAAGCGGGGGCAGCGGCAGCAGCCGTTCGGCCTGGGCCAGCAACAGGCACTCCAGTTCGTCGTCAGAGCAGGGGAGACCCGCCAACTGGGGTGCAGCAGCACCGAAGAGCTCCTGCCAGAGCTGTGGGTTGGGGTTCAGCTGGATCGATCCATGCTGCAGCAGCATGCCGCGGCGCCAGAGCTGGGCGCTGCCGATCCGTTTGCCGCCATCGCGATGCACCAGATCGGCGGCGGTGCTGGTGGAGAAACAGCTGGCCGCTGCCAGGCCTGCCTGCTCACGCCCCGGCTGAAGCGGGGCGCCCAGCTGAGCGAAGCTCTGCTCCAGCCAATGGCACACCTGGCCGTAGGCCTGCACCCGGTTGGCGGGTGGGTTGGGCCAGACCAGTGCATAGGTGAGATCCCCACCGTGCAGCACGGCCATGCCACCCGTTGGGCGGCGCACCAGTTCGATCCGCCCCGACGCGGCCAGTTCCAGCCAGCCGGGCCTGAGCCGGTGTTGGTGCCGACCCAGCGAGAGACAGGGACGTTGCCAGTGGTACAGACGCAGCGCCGGTTTCCCCTGGCCCAGCATCCAGGCATCGATCGCCATCTGCCAGCGACCGCCGAGCCGGTTGGTGGGCAGCAGCCGGGTGCAGCCCCTGCCCATCTGGGCTTCTGGCGGAATGGTGGCGTTCGGAGATGCTGTGGGGAGATCCATCCCCCCAGGTTGATGCTTGCCCTGGTTCAGCTGCTGCCTTTCCTGCCTCTCGGCCTCCTGGCAGGAGTTCTCTCCGGCCTGCTAGGCATCGGAGGCGGTGTGGTCTTTTCGCCACTGCTGCTGCTGGCGGGCCTGGCACCGCACCAGGCGCTGGCCACCAGCACTCTGGCCATTGTGCCGACGACGCTGGCCAGCACCATCACGCTCTGGCATGGAGGCAGCCTGCGATCAGGCCCCTGTCTGGCGATGGCCGCTGCCGCCGCCACGACCGGCCTGGCATTCAGCAGGCTTGGCTCCCTGTTGCCGGCGGCTCTGTTGCTAGCTCTGCAGGCCTTGATGTACGGGGTGATCAGCTGCACGCTTCGGCCCCGTTCCAGCTTGCAGCCGAAGGCCGCCGTGCAGCGTGAACCCGGGTTGGTCGCTCTCGCTGGAGTCGGTGCTCTGGCCGGCCTGACCAGCGGTCTGCTCGGCGTGGGTGGCGGGCTGGTGATGGTGCCGCTGCTGGTGCGCGGCTTGGCGCTACCGATCCATCGCGCCATTCCACTCAGCACAGTGGCAGTGCTGAGCTCAGCGCTCGTTGCCAGCCTGTCGTTTCTGGTGGATGGGCGTGCCGTGCCGGCGATCGGCCTGCTGCTGGGCGGCACGGCCGCGCTTGGCTCCGGGTGGGCTGCCCAGCGTTTGCAGCGGGTCAGTGGGCGCCGGCTGCTGCTGCTGCTGCGGGTCGTCACGTTCGCCGTTGCTTGCGACAGCGGGCGCCGGTTCCTGCAGTTGCTGCTGGTCGGCTGACGATCGGGTCAGCGTTGCTACTGGCTCAGGTCGGTGATGCGGCTTCCGGATCAGGACTGGCAGGCAGGGACTGCCAGAAGTAAGGATCCAGCTCCAGGCCGAGCACGGCTGCCATCTGGCCAAGCCCCTGCCGGCAGTTCACCCCGTCGCTCAGGGCCCAGTGATCCAGCAGGTAAAGCCGGTGCGTGAGCCACAGTTCCAGGGCTTCCGGTGCGAAGCGGATCCCCTCAGCGCGGCTGAACCCGTGGGGCAACAGCATCGCCACATGCCGGGTGAGCTGCCCGGAGCTGCGTTCCAGCACCAGGGGAAGCCATGGGAAATGGGCATCGGCGCGCAGCGTCCAGAGCCGCGGTTCGGCGATCTCCGAGAGTTCGCGGGGGTCGTCGTCGGCCCGCGGCCAGTCGTACTGAAGTTCCAGCCTTGGTCCCTCCTGGAGCAGGGCGGACGCCGCCAGGCTTGCCCATGGCGCCATGGGCGAGAGGTCTTGATTCCTGATCGCCTTCGAGCTGATCGCGATGGTGGCCAGGGGAGCGGGCCCGGGGATGGGTCCGCCTTGGGCATCGGCTGGGGTCAAGAGCTGTAACAGGGGCGGCATCAGTCGATGACCGTAGCCATCGGAGAGCGAACAATGGACGCCGACGTGCATCCTTCTTCCGATGGTTTCTGCCCTCAATCAAGCCCAGGTGCTGATCGCCCTGGTTGTGGCCGCTCACGCCGGCGTGCTGGCGGTGCGTCTCTGCTTCAGCCTCTACAAGGCCTGAGCACCCCGGTCCCTGGCACAGCCGGCCAGGGACTGTCAGCTCCCAGCGTCAGCACTTGGCTTTGCGTCAGCACTTGGC
>JBBASO010000002.1:0-2648 GCA_040399265.1 Prochlorococcaceae cyanobacterium | reverse complement strand
GGCCAGGGACTGTCAGCTCCCAGCGTCAGCACTTGGCTTTGCGTCAGCACTTGGCAAACACCTCAACTGGCGCTAGAAGCTGCTCAACTGCCTTTGACCGTGACCCGATCGTCTGCCTCGAACGCTTCCTCCCGCCGCCCCGCGAGACAGGTTTCGACGGCCAGACCAACTTCTGTGGCGAGGCAGGTTTTGTCATCCCATCGTTCGCTCGCCAACCTGACTGGTGATCCCGGTTGCCCGTCCAGCCCCGGTTCGGGGTCTGGTCCCCGGCAGTTGCGCCCCTCTTTGATCGAAGCTGGTGCAGCCGCCAACCTGTCCAGCGAACGCCGCGATCTGCAGTGCAGCCTGATCGGTCTCACCGTGAAGATCGGGCTGGTGCTGATGGCCGGTGTGAGCCTGGTGCGTCTGGCCAGCGCCTACCAGGAGCGGATGGACCGACAGGGTGAACTCCATGCGGTGCTGCAACTTGAGCAGGCCAAGCTGGCGAAGGCCCGGCATCGTTTCGATCTGCTGTTCGGTGTGGAAGGTGAACAGCGGCTGATCCGGGAGCAGAACCAGTGGATTGCCCCCAATCGCCTGCGGGTTGTATGGAAACCTGCCTCAGCTGCTTCCGCCTCGTCTAAGCCCGGCAGCGTCAACCCCTGAGCTCTGTCATCGATTGTCCTGTGCGTCCTTCCTGCAGGTTGTCGTGACGATCCTGATCATCCGCCTGCTCCGGATGCAGTCCCTGTTTCCTCGCCGCTCCTTAAGTTGGGCGGCCTCTGCCTGAGCTCTGCCGATGGATCCCTCCCTTTCCGCCGGAACCGCGCTGATCACCGGAACCACCTCGGGTGTGGGTCTGCAGACCACCCGTGCCCTGGTGGAGCGGGGCTGGACCGTGATCACCGCCAACCGTGATCCCGTGCGGGCCGCGGCGGCAGCGGATGCGCTCTCCCTGCCCCGAGAGCGGTTGCATCACCTCCGCATCGACCTTGCCGACCTCGACAGCGTGCGCACCGGCGTGGAGACGCTGGTCGCTTCGGTGGGCCAGGGTCTGGATGCCCTGGTGATCAACGCGGCGGTCTACAAGCCACGGCTTAAGCAGCCCGAGCGCTCCCCTCAGGGGTATGAGCTCTCGATGGCCACCAATCATCTCGGCCACTTTCTGCTGCTTCAGTTGCTGCTGCCTGAGCTTCAGACCTCAGCCCATCCCTCCCGGCGGGTGGTGATCCTCGGCACGGTGACCGCCAACTCCAAGGAGCTCGGCGGACGCATCCCGATCCCGGCCCCAGCTGACCTTGGTGATCTGCGCGGTTTCGCCGAGGGTTTCAAGGCACCGATCGCGATGGCCAACGGCAAGCCCTTCAAGCCGGGCAAGGCCTACAAAGACAGCAAGCTCTGCAACATGATCACCACTCAGGAGCTGCATCGACGCCTGAATGCCAGCACGGGCATCGTGTTCTGCTCTTTGTATCCAGGTTGTGTCGCCGACACACCTTTGTTCCGGAATTCGCCGCGGTTGTTCCAGCGGATCTTTCCCTGGTTCCAGAAGAACATCACCGGCGGCTATGTGAGCCAGTCCTTGGCTGGAGATCGGGTTGCGCAGGTGGTGGCTGATCCTGAATTCGCAGTGTCCGGAGTGCACTGGAGCTGGGGAAATCGCCAGAAGAGCGGTGGCACCCAGTTCAGCCAGGAACTCTCAGACCAAGCCAGCAATCCAGACACAGCAGCCCGCGTCTGGGATTACTCAATGAAACTGGTGGGACTGGCCTGAGCAGGTGATCACGGGCGATTCAGAGCCGGCGGCGGAAACCGTCCTGGAGGGATCCACCCGATCCACCACCATCCATCCGACTTAGTTTCCAGACGTTGCGACTCAGGCGGCGGGCCTTCAAGCCGCCCCGCTCCACCACAGGCCCGCCGGGACGGGCGCCCAGCAGGGCCGTCACCTCGGCGGTCGACAGCGGTGCCCCAGTCTGCAGGGCCAGCTGGGTCAGTTCCAGGCGCTGTCTCAGGCTGCCCAGGTCTGCCTGGCCCGCGTCTTCAGCGTCAGACCAGCTCCAGGGGTTCACGGCGTTGGAGTGGCCCAGCCGTTGCATCAGGCCCAGGCCGATCAGGGCCAGCGCCTGCTCGGGCTTGATCCCCTTGGCCGTGGCTGCCGACAGCCAATCGAGGCTCAGGAACTGGTCGTCGCCGCTTTGCTCGCTGGTCGGTTCAGCGAAGGGCTCGACGGTGCGGGTCTTGCTGGCCATCAAAGAGCAGCGATTGGCCGGACGGTACCGGCTTCTGGCGGCTGGGCAAGATGGGAGATCATCGGGGGGCGCCGGTTAAGATCGCGTTCATTGTTGTGAGGACGTTTCCACCGGCCTAGGGCCCAGTCCCCACCGGCTTTGAGCCTCGCCCCCCCCCCCCGCTGCCCCTCAGCCCAGTCTCCACGGCCACCAAGGCCGTAGATCCTCCGATTGGGGCCGTGATAACGGTCAAGGGTCTTTTGCAAGGGCTCCCCCGACGACATCGCCTTGGATGCTGTTCACCCAGGCATGCAGTCACCATCCACCTGATTCATCCCCAGATCTCCGTTCTGCGCAATTGCTTGCTGGAGTTGGTCTCACCCATTGCAGCCTGCCAGTGCACCCAGCCAGTGAAGCCTGCCAGTTCACCGAGCCAGT
>JBBASO010000001.1:78266-159657 GCA_040399265.1 Prochlorococcaceae cyanobacterium | reverse complement strand
GTGAGCCTGGAGTGGCTGCCCCGCTGGCTGGCGATCATCGGCAGCGGCTACATCGGCCTGGAGTTCGCCGATGTGTACACCGCCCTGGGCTGCGAGGTGACGATGATCGAGGCCCTCGACCGGGTGATGCCCACCTTCGATCCCGACATCGCCAAGCTCGCCGCCCGCAAGCTGATTGACGGTCGTGACATCGACGCCCGCGCCGGCCTGCTGGCCCGCAAGGTGACCCCCGGCTGTCCGGTGACGATCGAGCTGGCCGACATGCAGACCAAGGAGCTCGTTGAAACCCTGGAGGTGGATGCGGTGCTGGTGGCCACCGGCCGGGTGCCCAGCAGCGCCGCGCTCAATCTGGCGGCTGTGGGGGTGGAGACCGAACGGGGCTTCATCCCGGTGGACGACCACATGCGGGTGCAGGTGGGGGGCGAGCCCGTGCCGCACCTGTGGGCCGTGGGCGATGTGACCGGCAAGATGATGCTGGCCCACACCGCCGCCGCCCAGGGCACCGTGGCGGTGGACAACATCCTTGGCCACCCACGCACGATCGATTACCGCTCGATTCCGGCGGCCACCTTCACCCACCCTGAGATCAGCTCGGTGGGCCTGAGCGAGGCGGATGCCAAGGCACTGGCGGCGAAGGAGGGGTTTGAGCTGGGCAGTGTGCGCAGCTACTTCAAGGCCAACTCCAAGGCCCTGGCCGAGCTGGAGAGCGACGGCCTGATGAAGCTGCTATTCCACAAGGGCACCGGCGAGGTGCTCGGCGCCCACATCTATGGCCTCCACGCCGCCGATCTGATCCAGGAGATCGCCAATGCCGTGGCCCGGCGTCAGAGCGTGACGCAGCTGGCCAATGAGGTGCACACGCACCCCACCCTCAGCGAGGTGGTGGAGGTGGCCTACAAACAGGCCGCCACCGCTGTTGCTTAGCAGCTGGCCGTGGCCGGCTGAGCCGCCCCCCCGCCGCACTACCGCTACATCCCCGCCTCCAGATCCCGAGCCCCCCGAGCAACCCCCATGGAGATCCGTCGCCGTCCGCCCAGTCCGAAGGTGAGGGTGGCGCATCTGGAGTACGCCGTTCCCCATGAGGAGAGCGAACCGCGCCACATCCTCGAGAAGATCGTGTGGGAAAAAGACCGCGAAGTGGCGGCGGCCCGCGAGCGGGTGAGCCTCGATCAGCTCAAGAAACAGGTGGCGGATCTGCCCGCTCCCCGGGATTTCGTGGCGGCCCTGCGGGCCTGCTGCCGCAAGCCGGCGGTGATCGCCGAGGTGAAAAAGGCCAGCCCCAGCAAAGGCGTGATCCGCGAGGATTTCGATTCCGAGGCGATCGCCCGCGGCTACGCCGCCGGCGGCGCCAGCTGCCTTTCGGTGCTCACGGATAAGCAGTTCTTCCAGGGCGGCTTTGAGGTGCTGGTGCAGGTGCGCCAGGTGGTGGAGCTGCCGCTGCTCTGCAAAGACTTCATCCTCAGCCCCTACCAGCTGTTTCAGGCCCGCGCCGCCGGCGCCGATGCGGCCCTGCTGATCGCCGCCATCCTCAGCGATGCCGACCTGGCCTATCTGCTCAAGGTGGCCCGCGCCCTGGGGCTGGCGGTGCTGCTGGAGGTGCACAACGCCGAGGAGCTGGAGCGGGTGCTGGCCCTCGACGGGCTGAATGCCGGTTCCATGCTGATCGGCATCAACAACCGGGATCTGGCCACCTTCCACACCGATCTGGCCATCACCGAGCAGCTCACCTCCCGCTTCGGGGAACGGATCCGGGCGCGGGGCTGCCTGCTGGTGAGTGAATCGGGCCTGTTCACCCGCGACGACCTCGATCGGGTGCAGAGCGCCGGCGCCGATGCCGTGCTGGTGGGTGAATCCCTGATGCGCCAGCACGATGTGACCGAAGCCCTGGAGACGCTGATCGGCGGTTGATGGACGCACTAGCGAGCCCGGTCAGCAGCTTCGATCTGGTGGTGGTCGGCGGTGGACCGGCCGGGGCTGTTGCCGCCGCTACAGCCGCGGCCGCAGGGCTGCGGGTGGCGCTGGTTGAAAAGCGACGGTTGCCGCGGCACAAGCCCTGCGGCGGCGGCATGCCCGCCCCGGTTCAAGCCGAACTGCGCCACCTCTTGCCAGAAGCGGTGATCGACACCCGCGTGTGCTGGATGCGGCACAGCTGGCGCTTCGCGGAGGCGGTGGAGGCATCGATCGATTCCCCTGGCACAGCGCCATCGGCGTCCCAGGGGCTGTGGATGGTGCAGCGTCCTCACTTCGATCAGGCGCTCGTGCAGGCGGCGGTGGCGGCCGGGGCTCAGGTGCTGGAGGGCACCGCCTGCCTCGGCCTGGAGCGCGATGCCGCTGGCGCGACGCTGTGGCTGCGCCGGGCCAGCAGCCCGGATCAGCCCGCCGCATCGCTCAACCTGCGAGCCGACCACGTGATCGGTGCCGACGGAGCCGCCGGCGCCGTGGCGGCCAGTGTGGGGCTGCGCCCCGCACCGCGGATTGCGCTGGCGATCGAACAGGAGGTTCCCCATCGCTGGGATGCCGATGATCGACTGCTGCGGCCCGACCTGCTTCACCTGGACTACGGGGTGCTCAAACGCGGCTACGCCTGGATTTTCCCGAAGGCCAACCATCTCAACATCGGCGCCGGTCTGTTTCGTGCCCGCCACCGTGACGTGCGTCGCGATCCCGCCGCCCGGGGGCAGATCCAGAACGCCATCCGGGCCTATGGCCAGTCGCTCGGCATCGGTGCGGAGCGACTGGCTGGGTTGCGCGCCCACGCCCACCCGTTGCCCATCTGGGATGGGCCGGAGCCGCTGCACACACCGGACGGTCGGGTACTGCTGGTGGGCGACGCCGCCGGGCTGATCAATCCCCTGTTCGGTGATGGGCTGTTCCAGGCGATTCGCAGCGGCCGGCTGGCGGCTGAGGCGCTGCTGGCCGGGGCCCCCTGCAGCCACACCGCCCGGCTGCATGATCTGGTCGCCGCCGACCTTGAAGCCGCCCGAAGACTTGCCCGAATCTTTTACACCCTGCCAGGCCTCAGCTACCGCCATGGCGTGACCAGGCCCCAGGCCACCCCCCTGGCCGCACAGCTGCTCGGCGGTGAACTGCCTTACCGGGGGCTGGGGCGGCGGGCCCTGCGCCGGATCGCCAGCGGCCTGTTGAGGGACTTGGGCCTACCACTGGCTGGCCCAGGCCATGCTGCCGGCAGCCTGAGCGGACAAACCAGCAGGACGGGCCGCGCATGAAAAAACCCCGGCACCGCGATGGTGTCGGGGCCAGGGCTGATGGCAGAGCAGATCAGACCTTGCGGGAGTAGAACTCCACCACCAGCAGTTCGTTGATCTCAAGCGCAACCCATTCGCGTTCACAGCGACCACCCACCTTGGCGGTGAATTTGCTCTTGTCGAACTCCAGATGGGGCGGGATGTTGGCCAGGCCGGGGAACTCCATGTTGGTTTCCGCCAGTTTGCGGCTGGCCTTCCGCTCCCGCACAGCGATCACATCGCCAGCCCTGCACTGATAGCTGGGGATATCGACCACTCGACCGTTCACGGTGATGTGGCCGTGATTCACGAACTGGCGGGCACCGGGAACGGTGGGGCCGAAACCAAGGCGGAAGCACACATTGTCGAGGCGGTTCTCAAGCAGCTTCAGCAGGTTGGTTCCGGTGGAACCCTCCTGGGCGCGCGCTTTCTTCACGTAGCGCACGAGCTGACGCTCGGAGATGCCGTAGTTGAAGCGAAGCTTCTGCTTCTCTTCCAGGCGGATGGCGTATTCGGAGCGCTTGCGACGGGCTTGGCCGTGCTGACCGGGGGGATAAGACCGCTTGGCGGACTTACGGGTGAGACCGGGGAGGTCTCCCAAGCGCCGCGTGATCCTCAGGCGAGGGCCGCGGTAGCGAGACATGGAGAACGTTCAAAGGACAGCGACGCCACCAGCTGGGCCATGCTGGGAACATCTCCCCAGCGGCTTCAGGATGCAGCGCCAACCATCCATCCTATCCGTTGGCCCCGAGGCCCTCGGCTTCGCCCCGCGGCCGGGCATGGGCGCTCCCGCCACGGCGGGGGGGGCTGTCACCAGCGCCGTGGCCTCGCTGCTGCTGCTGTTGATCACCGCCTACCGCCGCTGGCTCTCGCCCCTGCTGGGGCCCCGCTGCCGCTTCATCCCCAGCTGCAGCGCCTATGGCCTGGAGGCGATCAGTCGGCACGGCCCCTGGCGCGGCGGCTGGCTCACCCTGCAACGGCTGCTGCGCTGCCACCCCTTCAGCGCCTGCGGCTGCGATCCGGTGCCCGACTGATGGTTGTTCTGGTGCTCTACACCCGCCGGGGCTGCTGCCTGTGCGAAGGGCTGGAGGAGAAGTTGCGGGCACTGGATCGCCCCCCCTGCCTGGAGCTGGTTGATGTGGACGGCGATCCGCAGCTGCAGGCCCGCTACGGGCTTGAGGTACCCGTGCTGGTTGCCCGCACTGGGGCGGGCCTGGTGCGTCTGCCCCGGGTCTCACCCCGTCTTGCCGGCACCCAGCTGGCCCAGTGGCTGGCCAGCCAGGATCTGGAGGCCTGAGCAAGGCGCGGCGGATCAGGTTTCGTCCGCTGGAAACGATGGCGGCAGCGATCCCACTTAGAACAGGGCCGATTCGCCCGATCCGGAGATGACCTGCCTGCTCCATCCCCTGCTGCAACAGGTGGGGTTACCGGTGACCGCGTCGCTGCCCAACACTGAGGTACGGCTGCTGAGCTGCGACTCGCGGAGGCTCGGAGAGGGCAGCCTGTTCGTGGGGCTGCCCGGCACCCGGGTGGATGGGGGAACCCATTGGCGGCAAGCGCTGGCGGATGGGGCCGTGGCGGCCCTGATCGGCCCCGCCGCTGCCGCCGCCGCCCCGCCGGGTGAGGCGGATCCCGTGCTGGTGGTGAGCGAGCCCGTGGCGCGCTGGGCCGGACTGCTCGCCGCCGCCCTCTGGTCACAGCCCAGTCAGCGTCTCGCTCTGATCGGGGTGACCGGCACGAACGGCAAAACCACCACCACCCACCTGATCGAGCACCTGGCCGCCGCCGCCGGCCGCCCCTCGGCCCTGTTCGGCACCCTGATGAACCGCTGGCCGGGACACAGCGTCACCGCCCAGCACACCACCGCCTTTGCTGATCTGCTGCAGGCCCAGCTAGCCCAGGCCGCTGAAGCAGGAGCGGGCATCGCCGCCATGGAAGTGAGCTCCCATGCCCTCGATCAGCACCGCGTGGCGGGTTGTCGGTTCGCCGGAGCCGTGTTCACCAACCTCACCCAGGACCACCTCGATTACCACCCGTCGATGGAGGCCTACTTCGAAGCCAAGGCGCAGCTGTTCGTCCCGCCGCTGCTGGCTGGGGGCGCGGTGGTGAACGTGGACGACACCTGGGGAGCTCGCCTGGCCGAGCGGCTCGCCGCCGCTGGCGCCGGCCCCTGCTGGCGGAGTTCGCTGCAGACGCCCGATGCCGAGCTGACGATCACAGACCTGGAGCTGGGCAGCGACGGCGTGCGCGGCCGGCTGGTGAGTCCGGCTGGAGCAGGGATGTTCCGCTCACCGCTGGTGGGCCGCTTCAACCTGATGAATCTGCTCCAGGCGGTGGGTGTGCTGCTGCAGCAGGGCGTGCCGCTGGCGCCGTTGCTCGAGGGGCTCGCCACATTCCGCGGGGTGCCGGGACGGATGGAACGGGTGCAGGTGGGCGCTCGCTCCGGTCTGCCCGCCGTGCTGGTGGACTACGCCCACACCCCCGACGGCCTCGAGAATGCCCTGGCGGCCTGCCGGCCGTTCACCGCTGGCCGACTGATCTGCGTGTTCGGCTGCGGCGGCGACCGTGACCGCAGCAAGCGCCCCCAGATGGGAGCGATCGCGGCCCGGTTGGCGGATCAGGTGGTGGTGACCTCCGACAATCCGCGCACCGAAGATCCCGAACGCATCCTCAACGATGTGGTGGCCGGCATCCCCGCCGGCACGGACCTGCGGGTGGAGGGGGATCGCGCCAGCGCAATCGCCGCCGCCGTGGCTGCGGCCAAGCCCGAGGATCTGGTGCTGATCGCCGGCAAGGGGCATGAGGATTACCAGATCCTCGGCACCACCAAGATCCATTTTGACGACCGGGAGGAGGCAGAAAAAGCCCTGCGGCTGCGCCTGGTGCGCTGATCCGCAGGGCCCGCTGACCTTTGCAGGCTCGATCTCAGCGGGTGCTGCCCCGGGCCATGCTCATCGGGCTGTTGATGAGGTCCCCCTCATGCACCCAGCCGCCACCCTCCACCTCCACCCAGCCGTCGGAGCGACGGCCTGTGAGCGAGATCATCTGGCCATTGCTCACATCCCTGCGCACCAGGGAGCTGCCGTCGGCCAGCTCATGGATACGAACGCGGCCGTCCACACCTCGGGCCTCGGCCACGAACGCGTCGCCAACGCGGCCGCCAAAGGTGGGCTGCTGGGTCGCGCCCGTCGTGACATCAACGCCGCTGCCTTCCTGGCGTCCCCGCAAAGCCGCCCAGCTCAGCCCGGCCAGAGCGATCGGCAGCAGCAGCCACCAGCCACGTGAGCGTTCGACAGCATCACTTTCATCGGCGGCCGTGGCCAGGGAACGGCTGAAGTCCTTACCGAAATCCTTGCGATTGACCTTTTCACCTGTGATGCTCCCGAGCTTGCCCAGCACACCCTGCTTGGCGCTGTAGGGGCAGGTGAGGCGGGCGGTGTTGACGCCATCCTTGGTGAGATCGAAGACGATCTCGACCCGATCGGCATCGATCGCCTTGCTGGAGATCACCTTGGCCGAATCGGTCTGCCAGCCCTGGCTGCCCGCCGTTTGCAGGCAGGCAGCTTTGGCGGTCTCCAGCATCGCGTCGGAGGAGGCTGCACGCACGGCATCAGCGCCAAAGCACAGCACAAAGCCCGTGGTGGCGGCGACCAGCCCGCGACGCAGGCCAGCATGGTTCACCTGGTTCATGGTTTGCTCAGTAGGAAAAGGGAAAGGACTCCTTCGCGCCCCGGGAGGGCATCCAGGACGGACAGACCGGACCCGGCAGACACAACGTATGCATGACTGCGGAAATGGCAACAACAGCCGCCGCAAGATCAGCGCATTCTGTTAACCATCACCTCGCCGGGCACAGCCAGACGTCGAATTACAACCCCAACATCCACTCCGATCAGAGCACAGGTGGATCCCCCGACAAACGCAACACGATTGCCATTTTCAGCTCGCAATCTGTCAACTTCGGCGCAGCCTCCCGGCTGATTGCGTCGATGCTCGGTCCTCGACCAGATCTTGGCGCAGTGGCTGCTTCGATTTGCTAGCAATCGATGGACAAGTCCCGATCGGCTGGCACCATGGATCGGCTTTCCACCGATGTGAATGGCTTCCAGTCCATCCTTGGCCAAGAAATTTCTCGCCGAGCTGTTCGGCACGTTCTGGCTTGTCTTCGGAGGTTGCGGCAGCGCGGTGCTTGCAGCGGCTTTCCCCTATAGCGAAGCGACAACGAACCCATTCGGCCTTGGGTTTCTGGGTGTTTCCCTGGCGTTCGGCCTCACCCTGCTCACCATGGCCTACGCGATCGGGCACATCTCCGGTTGCCACATCAACCCAGCAGTGAGCTTCGGGCTCTGGGCCGGCGGACGCTTCCCCGGCTCCCAGATGGTGACCTATGTGGTCGCCCAGGTGCTCGGCGCCATCATCGCCGGCGGCTTCATCTATCTGATTGCCAGCGGCCGCGACGGCTTTGCCCTCACCGGCAGCAACCCTCTGGCGACCAACGGCTGGGGTGCCCATTCCCCAGGCGGCTACGGCTTTTATGCGGCCCTGGTGATCGAGGTGCTGCTCTCCTTTTTCTTCCTGCTGGTGATCCTCGGCGCCACCGACCGCCTGGCCCCCAGCGGCTTCGCCGGGGTGCCGATCGGCCTGGCCCTCACCCTGATCCACCTGATCAGCATCCCTGTCACCAACACCTCGGTGAATCCGGCGCGCAGCACCGGTGTTGCCGTGTGGGCCGGCAGCGAGCACATCGCTCAGCTGTGGATGTTCTGGATTGCGCCAATTGCCGGGGCCCTGCTCGCCGGCTGGGTCTACCGCAACCTGCTGCAGGACCGCACCGCTGCCTGAGCTACCAGGTGCACTCAGGCAAGCGGCTCCGCTTCTCTCCAATGCCCTCCCCACTGGCGGGGAGGGTTTTTTTGATTGGGCAGGGCTGCATGCCAGCCATCGGCTGCCTCAGCCTGCGGGCAGTGCTCTGAGCGCACCCAACAGCTGATCGGGCTCCGACGCTGTCGTGACGATGTGGGTGCAGGCCCGCAGACAGCTCGGATCATCGAGGCTGCGCAGCCAGATGCCCTCGCTCCCCAGTCGCTCCACCAGCCGTGCCGGGCTCTCCAGAGAGGAGCCTGGCCGTACGCGGAAACTCACCAGTCCGGCCGGAGGCGGCACGCTGAGAAGGCACTCCAGTGCGGGGAGTTCCTGCAGTCCGTGCCAAAGGCTGGAGGCATGTTCGCGGATAGTCGCGAGGCGCTCGACAGCGGATCCGGCGGCCTCCAGCAGCTGCAGGGAGCAATCCAACCCCGCAAACAGGGGGATGCAGGAGGTGGCCACCTCGAAGCGGCGCCCATCGGTGTGAAAGCTGCCAGCGCCATCATTTTCCTGCCGCAGGCTGCGCCAGCCGATCAGGGTGGGCTGGGCTTCTGCCAGCAGCCGCTCCGACAACGCCACCACCCCCAGCCCCTCGGGCCCGCAGCACCACTTGTGGCCGGTGCAGGCGTAGATGTCGGCGGCTGCGGCCGCCTCCGCCACCGGAATCGAGCCCAGACTCTGCGCCCCATCCACCAGCAGCCAGGGGGGAGTGGCCTGCAAGGCGAGCCGCTCGGCCACCCGCCCGATCGGCATCAGCTGGCCGGTGTTCCAGAGCAGGTGCGACAGCACCACAAGGCGGGTGCGGGGCTGGAGCTGCTGCTCCAGCCGCTCCAGTAGCCTTGCTTCGGCCTGACCCACCGAACCTCTGAGGTCGGCCACCGGCAACCACTGCAACGCAAGCCGGTGGCGGCGGGCCAGCTCCCGGCAGGCGGCCACCACGCCCGGATGCTCACAGTCGCTGAGCAGCAGGATGTCGCCCTCCTGCCAGGGCAACCCCCACAGGGGCAGCACACAGCCGGAGGTGACGTTCTCAGTGAAGCTGAGCCGAGCTGTGGGCACTCCCAGCCATTGGGACAGGCGCTGCCGCAGCCTGGCCACCGTGGCCTCCACCGCCGGCCAGACGGCGGTGGTGAATGGACCCAGCTCCTGAATGGTGCGCCAGCTGGCAACGATCGCCTCCAACGATTGGGATGGCAGAGGCCCCTGGCCGCCGTAGTTGAAGTAGGTCTTGTTCGCCAGGGCAGGCATCTGGGCCCTCAGGCATGCCCCGTGCGAGGCAAAAGCCAGGTCACCCGGTGACCCCTTTGAGACCTGGGTATGGTGCAAATCACCAAGGTCGGCGCCCTTGTCGCTGCGGCTGCCGGCATCACTCCCCTGTTCCATGAGTCTGCCCATCGACGCCATCATCAGTCCTGGCTGGGCCCGCAGCCTGAAGCGCTTCGCCGGCGGCACCACGGTGCACTACTGGCTGAACATCAAGGAGCAAAGGCTGGGCAATGGAACCAAAGCCGATCCCATCTCTGCCGCGGAAGCGGATTTCATACGGGAAACATTCAGCCGTGTCGATGCGCTCACGGGGTTGAGCCTGGTGGAAAAACAACGTCGCGGCCCCTCCGAGATCGACTTCTACAAAGTTCCTCGTTACAAATCCAGGAGCCTGATAGGGCAAACCACCAGACGCAAAAGCTGGTTTGAGATCACCTGGAAGAATAAGAGTGGCGAGGGAATGAACGGCAGTGAAAAATCCACAATCGTCCACGAGATCGGCCACGCGCTTGGGCTTGACCACCCGTACGGAAAACCATGGTCAACGCGCTACGACACCAAGGACACGATCATGTCCTACAACGAGACTCGCAATACTGGGTTCACCCAAACCGATCTGACCGCACTCCAGAGTCTCTGGGGTGCGGCCTGATCGGCTCAGCGACGCTGTGCTGTGCTGATCGGGTCCTGATTCAGGCGCCGCGTCCGTAGGTGACTTGACAGGCGGCGTTAATCAGCTGGGCCTCGGCGGCTGTGCTGGGCACATCCCCGTTGAGCAGGCCCTGCTCACAGTCGGCCTCCATTTGGAAGGTGCCGTATCCGTTGTTGACAGCGAAACTCACACCATTGCTCTGAATCGGCTGAACGGTGCCGTAATACAGCTGCCAATTGGAGTTCGGAACCGCGATCGCAGTCTGACGCTGACTGATGGCACGATTCATGGCGTTGTTGATGATTGCTGCCGTAGTCAACGCGCTGACACCCCACACAATCGACTGACCAGCCCACCAGCCCCATGGCGGTGAACTCCAGCCGCCATACCAGCTACCACCCCAAGGCCTGTTGTTATACCAACCGGATCTGCGGGCCCAGCCCGGGTAGGCACCATAATTGTTGTTGATCACGACCCGTTTTGTCCAGATATTGCGGTTGCGGCGGTTGTAATCACGCCAACGGTTGGTGTCCCAATCCTTCCAGCGATCCTTATCACGGGCCTTGCGATCATCCCAACCCTTGTCATAGCCCTTTTCGAGCCCCTTGTCCTTGCCCTTCTGGAACCCTTCCTGGTAACCAGCCTCATTACCCTTGTTGTAGCCCCGGTTCAGGCCCTTGTCTTTTCCTTCTTCGTAGCCCTTCTCGTAGATACGCTCCCGCTGCTTCTTGTTGAGGTTCTGCTTCTGATCGCTGTGACCAGAATCCTTCGTGTGAGACGAACTGCCAGAACCCGAATGCTGGTTTTTCTGTTGTTGGTTTTTCTTCTTCGCGTCCTTGTCCTTGTTCTTGTTCTTGGTCTTGCTGTCGTCCTGATTGGCCAGCAGATCGGCGGTAGCAGCGTCAAGCCGGGTCATCGGCGCCGATGTCGGACCGGTGGTCGCCAGGTTGCGACCCGCTGCCAGAACCGGCAGGGGACCAGTGCTGGCCATCACCACGGCCATCACGGTCGCCAGCGAGGGCAAGCCAGACGGGAGGGCCGGAGAGCTGCTGGGCCGCTCGGGAGAGCGGTGAAACCTCATCATCGGAAGTCGGATCAAAGGAACAGAAAGCCCGCCTGATGGATTCAGACGGTGTCACCATTCATGGTGCCGGCCGAATCTGTCAGAAGTCCAACTGGTCGGACCGGAGTTATGACCGGATGTGACTCGCGTGCAGGCCAGGCGCAACACGCCTGCTTCAGAGCACCTGCGCCACAAGCACAGCCGCCAGGGCCGAGAACAGGGTGATGCCGAGGGCGGTGAGCGGGTTCTGGCCCTGGGCAACGGCCAGGGTGGTCACGATTCCCGCCCCGAGACTGGCGACAGACAACTGGCTCACCAGTTCGCTGCGGTCACGGGGAGTGGGGCTGGGGGTCACGGCGGCAGAGACGGCTGAACCGGACCGTAGAGGCTGCGATCAGCGGCGCCAGGCCGTGCTGGCGGGCTTGTTACGCCGCGTCGGAGTTCGTCACACCGCGCAACCTGGAGGCGGGCCGGGCCCGGCCGCCCAGGGCCCATGCCTGCAGCTGCTCCAGCTGTTCGCGAGCGGTGCGTGACAACGGCACAACCTGGCTGGCCGCCGCCACCAGATCGGCTTCGGCGAAATCGCGCCCCTCTGCGAAGGCCAGATGCATCGCTTCGATCACGGTCTGCTCCAGCTCGGCACCGGAGAAGCCGCTGGTGCGATCCACGAGCACCTCAAGCGGGATGGAATGACCTGGCCGGCGCCGCCGCAACTGCAGATCGAGGATGGCGCGCCGCTCCTCGCCGCTAGGCAGATCGAGCAGAAAAATCTCATCGAACCGCCCCTTGCGCAGCAGCTCAGCCGGCAGACGCTCCACGCCGTTGGCGGTGGCCACCACGAACACGGCGCTGGTCTTCTCAGCCATCCAGGTGAGCACCGTGCCCAACACCCGCTGGCTGGTGCCGCCGTCGCTGCGGCTGTCACCACCGAAGCCCTTGTCGATCTCGTCGATCCACAGAACGCAGGGCGCCATCGCCTCGGCCCGCTGGATCATCTCGCGGGTGCGGGCCTCGCTGGCCCCCACCAGGCCGGCGAACAGGCGCCCCAGATCGAGCCGCAACAGCGGCATCGCCCAGCTGTGGGCAATCGCCTTGGCCGTGAGGGACTTGCCCGTGCCCTGGGGCCCCACCAGCAGCACGCCGCGGGGCAAGGGCAAGCCATAGCGGCGTGCTTCCTCCGTGAACGCCATTCGCCGCTGCTCGAGCCAGTGTTTAAGGGCCTCCAGACCGCCGATGTCGGCAGGGGTGGCCTCACTGGGGCAGTACTCCAGCAGTTCGGTCTTGGCGATCGCCTGGCGTTTCTCCTCCAGGACCTCGGCGAGGTCCTCCTCGCCGAGGTGTCCGCGGCGGGCCAGTGCCCGGGCGGCCAGCTGGCGCACCCGCTGCTCGCTCAGACCGTGGCAGGCGGTGGTGAGCTGGTCGAGCACGACGGGCGCCAGGGGCTTGCCGCTGGCCTGGGCAATCGCCCCGAGCAGCTGGCCGATCTCGGCCGCATCCGGCAGGGGCAGTTCCAGAACGGTGACACAGTCGTCGAGCTCGGGCGGCAGCTGCCAGGCCGGGGCTGTGATCACCAAGGTGCGGGGAACCTGCCGCAAGGCCGTGGCCAGATTGCGGAGGCGCCGACAGATACCGGCGTCCTCGCAGTAGCGGTGGAAATCGCGCAGCAGCAGGATCGCGCCCTGCTCGGGCGGCAACGGATCGAGGCTTCCCAGGGCCGCCAGGGGATTGCGGGCTGCCTCCCCGTCACGGTTGGGGGCGCCGCTGAGTCCGGCGATGAAATCCCAGCTGAGCAGGGTGCGATTGCCCAAGCGCTGGGCCGCCTGCACCATCAGCCGCTGCACCCGTTCCTCCTCCAGGCTGCGGATCCAGAGGATGGGGGTGCGAGCCCGGATCAGCAGATCCAGCTGATCCTCCCAGGGGGGGGCCGTCATGGCGAAGGGGGCGGCTCGACCAGACGGGCCAGGGTCGCCCAGCGAGGATCTCCGCCGGGATCACCTGTGCCCCAGCTGGCGGGACCGGGGCAGGCGGCGCCGCAACAGCTCACTGCCGGGATGCGCAGGCTGAGCTGTTCGAAGGTCCAGTGGGCAGGATCGAAGCTGCCGGCCGGATCGATGCTTTCGCTCAGCGCATCCGGATCGAGATCGAGCACCGCCTCACCTGCCTCGATCTGCCAGGTCTCCGGCTCCCCGTCGCGGGCCGCTTCGCCCAGCCAGATCAAGTCGCGGATGCGGAAGCTGAGGGGCTGATTGAAGTGCTGCAGGCAGCGATCACAGCAGCGGGTGAGGATCGTGGCCGCTTCTCCTTCCACCTCCAGCAGGTTGCCGCGGTGCAAGGCATGCACATGGCCCCGCACGGGAGTGAGGCTGTCGAGACCAGCGAGGTGCTGATCGAGATCCCAGCAGCATCCCTCGGCCAGGCCTGCCAGTTCCTGGATCGAAACCGGTCGGAGGTCATCCACGGGATGCGGGGAGCTCAGGTTCTCCGGCAATCACTTCCGGCCTTTCGGCTCGAACGGGAGCCTTCCGGCCGGATCCCCGGAGCCAGCACCCGCTGACGCCGAGACGGTGACCGCCTGCTGGGCGAGCTGCTGATCGAGAATCTTCTGGAGATTGTCCGGCAGGGCCTCACGGGTGAGCAGGAAGGTTTGCAGGGCCTGAAACACGTTCGCCACCACCATGTAGAGCAGCACGCCGGCGGGCAGGGGGAAAAACAGGAACATGGCCGTGATCATCACCGGCGTGATCTTGTTGGCGGTGGCCTGCTGGGGATTGGCGGGCATACCGCTCCCGGAAAGGATCTGGGAGAGGAAGAGCGAAGCGCCGAAAGCTGCCACCAGGATGGCGATGTCCCAGTTCACGCCCCCATCGCCCATGAAGCCCACCTGACCGAGGGCCTGGATGAACAGGAAACCGGAGCGGGCCGCCAGGCCGGGCACCTTGGCCTCGACCGTGGCATCACCCGCACCAATCGCCGTGATCGTGCCGTTCTGATCAACGCTCACCACGCCATCACCCTTGGTGACGCTCCAGGTGGGCTGAAATTGGCTGCCGTTCTCGGCAGCACTGAGCACGCTGGTGAAGGCGTCCCCGTCTCTGGTGTGCAGGCTCACGGTCTGCCGATCGCCGACCCCGATCCTCGTGCCGGCCTCCAGGGTGCCGATCACCGGCACGTGGTTGCTGCTGCTCAGGAAGATGGCGTGGCTGGGGGTGTTGAACGGCTTGGGTTCGACCGCAGCGATCTGATCAGCGGGAAGAACCTTGACATTGAAGGTGTAGGGGACATCGGCGAACGGCGACCCCCGCAGTGTCGCGAACAGTGCAAAGAGAATCGGCATCTGCACCAGCAGGGGCAGACAGCCGGCCAGAGGACTGCCGAACTCCTTCATCAATTTGCCGAGCTCCTCCTGCTGCTTCTGGGGATTGCTGGCGTACTTGGCGCGGATCTCCGCCTGCCGCTGCTGCATCACCGGCTGGGCGATGCGCATCCGCCGCGCGTTGCGGATCGAACCGGCGCTCAGGGGGAACAGGGCCAGGCGGATCACCACGGTGAGGGCGATGATCGCTAGGCCGTAACTGGGCACCAATCCGTAGAAGAAATCGAGGATCGGGATCAGCAGGTTGTCGGAGATGTAGCCGATCACGGCGCTGGGGGTGCAGAGGTGTGGGGGTCAGCGTGGCTCAGTGTGCCTGAGGGTGTGTCAGGCGGCGATGCCCTTGGCGCGAGGCGCCCTCATGGCAGCCGCCCCGCGCCGTTCCTCAATGAAGGTCTCCAGCTCCCGGAAGCGGGGCACCGAGCGCATTTCCAGCCGGGCCCCGTCATTGAGCACCAGCACCATGTCGCCCCAGGCGCCGAAGCCCCGCGGCACACTGCGCACCTCCCGGATCTGGCTGTAAACCACCTGGGTGCGGTCGCGACCAAGCCAGCCCCCGTTGACCTCGATCCTGCGGCTGGTGATGCGGAAGCGCAGCCAGAGGGCGCGCGTGATCGCCCCCACAGCAAAGGGGATACCGATCAGGGTGAGGCCCAAGAGCAGGTTGAGGAACAGGTCGCCCCGTGCAGGCCCCCCTTCGTAGAACACGGTTTCCTGGATTTCAGGGGAGGCTGGCTTGCTCATGAATCAGGCCGGCGCGCTGGAGGAGTTCCAGGCATTCTCCCAGCAGCTCGGCCCCACTGCGTTCGGCGCTGCCGGGGCGAAGACTGAGCAGCAACCACACCGGCCCCTCCGGCCGACCGATCGGCAGCGTCAGCAGTCCCTGATGCAGCAGGCGGCGCAGGCGATTGCGACGCACGGCACGCTTATGCACCTTCGCGCTCACCACGACACCGCAACGCCAAGAGGGCTGAACGCGGCCGCGCTGGCTGGGGGGAAGCCGTTCGGAGTGGGCTGGCAGCCACCGCAGCATCAAAAAGGGGCCGTGAATGGCACGACCCCTCCGGTAGAGCTTGGCAAAAATGGATTGACCCTTGAGCCGATGCCGTTGCGGCAGGGCCATCAGATGGGAAAGTCGGGAGAACGTGGATGCGTCAGACCGCCAGCCGGGAGCGGCCTCGACGGCGACGGGACCGAATCACACGACGGCCTGTATGGGTGCGCATGCGCACCCGAAAGCCTGAAACACGCTTGCGCTTACGGCTGGTTCCTTCAAGAGTGCGCTTGGTCATGGCCGGTGGCTGGCTCCCCTCTGCTCGTCGTTCGTGGACTGAAGAGCCAACCTATCAGGCCGCCTGGCGGTTCCAGATCAGTTGGGTGGATCGATCTGGATCAACCAGCTGCCGAGGTAGCCGGAGATCGGCACATCACCGGGGGCCTGGGCCAGGGCATTGAACTGGTACATGCCGTCGTTGTAAGGATTGAACAGAAGCAGGTACACGCCAATGGTGCCTTTGTCGGAAACGGGGGTGTCCGGGAATATCTCGATGGCACCGCCGTTTTCGGGGATCTCGATGGTGGCGGGAATCTGCTCCAGGCAGCGCGTACGCGCCATCATGCCCCCCTCACTCATCCGACACAGCTTCACCCGCTTGGGATCGATGGTGGCATCAAAGCTCTTGGGGATGGTGACACTCAGCTTGAGGATCGCGGTCTTGCGGTCCTTCGGCCTCAGAATCAGGTACCACTCCGAGCGCTTGAGGCGCTGGGTGTTGGTCATGAAGAAGTAGAGCTTTCTGTAATCCTTGCTGTTGTCCCAGCGAAATTCCATCAGCCCTGGCGTGCCCTGGGCCCTGGCGGGTGCGCTGATCAGGTCGGGGAGGGCCGAGCGAGCTGAACCGGATGCAGCCGGCACGCCGGCGCCGGTGATCGGCAGGCTGGCAGCGGCAGCGGTGAGGCCGGCGGCGGCAGTGAGAGCAAGCAGAGCACGCCGCGGGAATGGGGACAAGCGCATCGAGGCAAGCTCCAGAGATGTTGATTCTCAGCAGGAGAGATGGACGGGAGCCGGTTTCAGTGGTCGGCGGCTGAGCTGGCGCGATCCGGCCGCAGCCGGCTGGCTTCACGCAGGTAGGGATGGCAGGGCTCGTGCGCGGGCTCAAGCCAGGCATGGGCCAGCAGCCGGATGCAGCGGGGCAGATCACCGGCCACCGCCATCTGCTGGCAGTCGAGCAGGGCCACCTGCTCCCAACCATTGCGGCGGCGGGCGATGGCCGCCGGAAAGACGGCATTCAGATCGGCGGTCACCGAGAAGGTCACCGACACCAGCCGCTCACCCTCCAGCCCGTTGCGGCTCACCAGCACATCGACCAGCTCGGCCACAGCGGCGGTGATCGCCTCGGCCGTGTTGGCGTCGGCCGTGGTGGCACCACGCAGCGCGCGCAGCTGCAGAGCGCCGCTCATGGCCGCCACAGCCAGAGGGGCTGGCCAGACCAGGCCAGTTCCAGGCTGAACACTTCGACGAGACTGCGCAGGGCGGAACGGCCGGGCAACAGGCCGGCGAAGCGCCTTGGAGCGGCGCCGAACTCACAGGGTCTGGCCTTCTCGGGATCGAGGCCCGCCAGGCCGGCCAGCAGGCGGCGGGCATGGTCCTCGTCGCCCAGCTCATCGACGAGTCCGTGATCGAGGGCCTGGGCACCGCTGAACACCCGACCATCGGCGAAGGCGCGCACCTGGGAGTCCTCCAGCCCCCGCCCGGTGGCGACAGCCGCGACGAACTGGCCATAGCTCGAATCGATCAGGCCCTGCAGCAGCTCCCGTTCGGCGTCAGTGAGGGCCCGGTCCGGCGACAGGATGTCCTTGTAGAGCCCGCTCTTCACGGTTTCGAAACTGATGCCGATCCGCTCCAGCAACCGGGAGAGGTTGTTGCCCCGGAGGATCACGCCGATCGAGCCGGTGATGGTGCCCGGGTTCGCGACGATCCGCTCGGCCGCCACACCGACATACACCCCGCCGGAGGCCGAGATGTTGCCGAAACTGGCCACAACCCGACAGCCTTTCTGCCGCAGCCGCAGCAGGGCGGCATGGATCTCCTGGCTGTCGCCCACGGTGCCGCCGGGGCTGTCAATGCGCAGCAGCAGGGCAGGGCACTCCCGTTCCTCCACCTGCCGCAGAGCCCGGAGCACCCGCTTGCGGGTCCCCCCGGCGATGGGCCCCTCGATGGCGATACGAGCCAGGGTGCGGCGAGACTTGCGGCGCCAGGGCCAGGCCATGCACGAGCTGTTGAGATGATCGGATCTTAAAAACAAGCAGCGCTGTGGTCCTGCCGGCCCCCGGCCCTGTCTTTCCGACCCCGGCGGTGCCGATGACTCCCGTTCCGCCCCGCCCGCTGCCGAGCCCCTCGACGCCACTGAAGCCCTTATTGATGCTGCTGCCGTTCGCCCTCTGGGGCACGGCGATGGCAGCGATGAAGCCCCTGCTGGAGCAGGGCAGCCCCCTCCAGGTGGCCTGCCTGCGGCTGCTGCCGGCGGGATCCCTGCTGCTGCTGGCCGCGCTGCTGCTGCGCCGGCCTGTGGCGGTGGATCGCCGCGACTGGCCCTGGCTGCTGGCCTTCACCCTGGTGGATGCGAGCCTGTTCCAGGGCCTGCTGGCCCGCGGCCTCAGCCAGACCGGCGCGGGCCTGGGCTCGGTGCTGATCGATTCCCAGCCCCTGCTTGTGGCCCTGCTCGCCCGCAATCTGTTCGGCGAGGCGATCAATCCGGTGGGCTGGCTGGGACTGGTGCTCGGCCTCGTCGGCATCCTCTGCCTGGGGCTGCCGGAAGCGGTGCTGCGCCACTGGTGGCTGGAGGGCCCCAGCGCCATCGGCGCGCGGCCCTGGAGCCACGGGGAGCTCTGGATGCTCGGGGCGGCGGCCTCGATGGCCGTGGGCACGGTGCTCTGCCGCTACGCCAGCCGCCACAGCGATCCGGTGGCCGTGACCGGCTGGCACATGCTGCTCGGCGGGCTGCCGCTGCTGGTGCTGGCTGAACTGCCAGTGCGGGCAGGGGCTGCCTGGCTGCCCGACTGGACGGCCGGCGAATGGGCCCTGATGGCCTACGCCACCCTGCTCGGCAGCGCCGTGGCCTACGGGCTGTTCTTCTGGTTCGCAAGCAGCGGTGACCTCACAGGCTTCACCGCCCTCACCTTCCTCACACCCGTGTTCGCCCTGCTCTGCGGCGTGCTCTGGCTTGGCGAGCAGCTGCGACCGCTGCAGTGGCTCGGGGCGGGGCTGGCGCTTGGATCGGTGCTGCTGATCAATCGCCGCGCCCAGCTCTGGCAGCCCGCCCCGGTCCAACCCCATCCGCAGGAGCAACCGTGATGCGCGTGCTTGTGGTCAGCACACCGGTCGGAACCCTGGGCAGCGGCCGCGGCGGTGGGGTGGAACTGACGGCAACGGCCCTGGTGGCCGGCCTGCTGGAGCGCGGCCACCTGCTCACGGTGCTGGCCGGGGAGGGCTCGCGCCTGCCCTCCGGCTGCGCCGCCGCCAGCCTGTGGTGCGAGCGCGGCAGCGACCAGCCGAGCTGGCAGCACCGCCCCCGCGAGGCGGCGGTGGAGCTGCCGGCCGATGCTCTACTGGCACGGCTCTGGCGACGGGCCCTGTGCGAGCAGGCGCGCTTCGACGTGATCCTGAACCTCGGCTACGACTGGTTGCCCCTCTGGCTGACGCCCCACACGGCCACCCCCCTGGTGCACCTGGTGAGCATGGGTTCGGTGGCGACGGCGATCGATGCGGTGATCGCTGAAGTCGATCGGAGCCATCCCGGCCACCTGGCCTTCCACACCGCCGCCCAGGCGGCGGATTTCAACCTTTGCACCAGCCCGGTGCTGGTGGGCAACGGCTTCGCGCTGGAGCGCTACCACGTTCAGGATCACCCGCAACCCTTGCTGGGCTGGGCCGGCCGCATCGCCCCGGAGAAGGGTCTGGAAGATGCGGCGCAGGTCGCCGCCCGGATCGGGCTGCCCCTGGCGGTGTGGGGACTGGAGGAAGACCCCACCTACGCCCGCCGCGTCGAAACATCCGTGCCCGCCGGCACCCTGCAGTGGCGTGGCTTCCTGCCCACAGAGGAGCTCCAGGCCGAACTCGGCCTTTGCGCCGTGCTGCTGAACACACCCAAGTGGAATGAGGCCTTCGGCAATGTGGTGGTGGAGGCGATGGCCTGTGGCGTGCCGGTGGCCGCCTATGCCCGTGGCGGTCCGGCCGAACTTGTGCAGGAGGGCCGCACCGGCGCCCTGGCCAGCCCAGACGACCTGGATTCGCTGACGGCAGCCGTGCGCCGTGCCCAGGCCGTCCCCCGGTCGCAGTGCCGCAGCTGGGTGGAAGAACACTGTTCCCAGCAGGCATTCGCCGGCCGGATTGAAACCTGGCTGGAGTCAGTGATCGAAGCCTGGACACGGGGCCGATAACGTCAGGCCCCGCCCCAGGGATGCCTGTGTCGACCCCATCCGTCCCGCCCCGGAGCACAGACCCGGCCATCAGTGCTGTCCCCTCCACCAAGAGCCGACTTGTGGGTTTGACAGCCCTGGCCCTGGGGCTGCTGCTGTTCGTGTGGCAGTTGGGCGACACCGGTCTGGTCGATGAGACGCCACCGCTGTTCGCTGCCTCCGCCCGGGCGATGGCCGAAACGGGCGACTGGCTGATCCCCCGGGTGAACGGCCTGCCGCGATACGACAAGCCGCCGTTGGTCTACTGGGGCATGGGGCTGATCTACAGCCTGCCCGGCCATGCGTTCTGGGATCCTCTCGGCACCTGGGCAGCCCGGCTCCCCTCCGCCCTGGCCTGCCTGGCGGTGATGCTGACCTTGGTGTGCACCCTGCTTCGCTGGCCGCAAGCCCGGCGCAGCCCCGCCTTGACGGCGCTCAGCGCCGCCCTGGCCTTTGCCCTCTCGCCCCTGGTGCTGGTCTGGGGCCGGATCGCGGTCAGCGATGCCCTGTTCAGCGGCTGCCTGGCGATCGGGCTGCTGCTGCTCTGGACCAGCTATGCCAGTGACGGCCGGCGCTGGTGGGCAGGCTGGTGCCTACTGGCCCTGGCCGTGCTCACCAAGGGGCCGGTGGCCCTGGTGCTGGCAGCCCTCACCCTGGCGGTCTTCGGCTGGCTGCAGCGGGACTGGAGCGGCCTGGCCCGCCGGTTGTGTCCTCTGCGGGGGCTGCTGCTCACGACGGCGCTGGCCCTGCCTTGGTACGGCCTCGCCCTGCTGCGGGAAGGAAAGCCCTTCTGGCGCAGCTTCTTCGGGTATCACAACCTGCAGCGATTCACCTCAGTGGTGAACAACCATCAGGCTCCCTGGTGGTTCTTCGGCCTGATGCTGGTGCTGGCCAGCATGCCGGCGACGCCCCTGCTGATCCTCGGGCTGGTGCGGGGCCTGCGGGGGGGACCTTTGCCGGCGCCGCTGTCGCTGCAGCGGTTCGCCGCCTGCTGGCTGATAGCTGTGCTGCTGTTCTTTTCGCTGGCCGCCACCAAGTTGCCCAGCTACTGGCTGCCCGCCACCCCGGCAGCGGGGCTGCTGGTGGCCCTGGCCGCCCAACGCGGTGCCTGGCTGGCCTGGCGACTGATGCTGGGGCTGGCAGCGCTGCTGGGCGTCGGCCTGGCGGCCGCTCCCCTGTGGGTGCCCGCGATCGTCACCCCTGAAATGCCCTCCCTGCCGGCCGAGCTGCTGGCGAGCGGGCGCCTGCCGCTGGCGGCCGGCTGCTTTGCCCTGGCGGCCACAGCCGGTCTCACCGGCTGGCGGCGCGGCACTCCCGCGCGCCTGCTGGCCGTGCAGCTGCCGCTGGTGGCCTTCGTGCCCCTGGTGCTGCTGCCCCTGGCGGAGCTCGGCGATCGGCTGCGCGCTGAACCGGTGCGGCGCCTCGCCGCCATGGCCCGGCGCCACCAGCACGACTCGGCTGCGGCCAAAGCTCCCACAGCGGCCCCGGCCCAGCTGGCAATGGTGGGGATGCTCAAACCTTCACTGCACTTCTACAGCCGGCAGGTGGTGGTGTTTGAAGAGGCTGGCCCCGCCGGGTTGCTCAACCTGGCGGAGCGACTCGCCAGCGAACGACGCAGCGGCCAGCAGCCGGCCCCGGCCACCGGCAACAGCCTGCTGCTGGTGATTGATCGCTCAACAGCCACCCAGCCCCACTGGCGCGGCCTTGCTCCACGAATCCTCGATCAAGCCGGCATTTATCAGCTCTGGCGGCTTGAGCGCGACCAGCTGGAGCGGCGGGCCAAGGCCCTGCGCGCCTCAGGGGTGAACTCCAGCTGGCGGGATCCGCGACCCGAGCGCTACTGAAGCGACACCGGCGCGGCCAGCTCCCGCCGCCGGCAGAAACTGCAGTGGCCCCAGCGGGCCATCTCCCCGGCGGGGGCAGGGCTGCCGCAGCGGGGACAGGCTGCCAGACCATGCACGTCCACCCGGCTGGGATGGCGGGCCCAATCGCTGCGACTCTCCTCGGCGGCCGGCCGAGCCAGAGGGACTGAATGGTGCTGCTCCACCCGCAGGTCCCGAACCGCAAACCCCGCACCCCGCAGGGCTGCCAGCAGTTGGTGGCGGTGATACTGCAGGGCGAGCAGCCATGGGCCGGGCGACGCGCCAACGGTGAGCAGGGAACCCTGCATCCGCAGCGGTCGGCAGTGGGGAGCGAGCTGGGGGCCGGCCAGGCTCGGCCAGCGCTGCCAGAGAGCTGCCAGATGCCCCTCCTGCCGCCACTGGGCCTGCAGAGCCTGCAGGCATTGATCCACCGCCGTGGCAGGTGATCGCTCGACCGGTGCCAGCACCGCCATGGCACCAAGCCGCTGCTCCCTCCAGCCGGCTGGAACCCTGGCTGGCCCCCGACCCTGCGGCGGCTGGCGGCGGAGCCGGGTTGACGACATCGGCAATCGGTTCGAGGGGAGTGTCTGAAAAAGCGTCCGAGGGCCGACTGGGTGCTCGGCTGATGATCGGAGTGTTGACTGCGGCAGATCAACAGCCCAGATCATGATTAGCTTGCCAGCATCGCCCGGGCCACCAGCTGGCGGCCAGTGGCCCCCAATCCAGCAAGAGCGACCCCGTCCATGGGCTTC
This sequence comes from Prochlorococcaceae cyanobacterium, assembly GCA_040399265.1. GTDB lineage: Bacteria > Cyanobacteriota > Cyanobacteriia > PCC-6307 > Cyanobiaceae > NIES-981. The sequence continues at coordinate 137,127 of JBBASO010000001.1, read as the reverse complement.
TTTGAACGCCTCAGCCGTCTGTTCCGCGCCAACGCCAACGCGGTGATCAGCAGCATGGAGGATCCGTCCAAGATCCTCGACCAGTCGGTGGATGACATGCAGCGCGACCTGGTGAAACTGCGCCAGGCCGTGGCCACCGCCATCGCCAGCCAGAAACGGATCCAGAATCAAGCAGAACAGGCGGAGAGTCAGTCAAAGACCTGGTACGAGCGCGCCGAACTGGCCCTGAAGAAAGGTGAGGAGGATCTGGCGCGCGAAGCGCTCACTCGCCGCAAGACCTACCAGGACACCGCCACGGCCCTGAACACCCAGCTGCAGACCCAGTCGAGCCAGGTGGATCAGCTCAAGAAGAGCCTGCTGCAGCTGGAGAGCAAGATCTCCGAGGCCAAGACCAAGAAGGACATGCTCAAGGCCCGCGCCCAGGCGGCCCAGGCCCAGGAGCAACTGCAGAGCGCCGTGACCGGCCTGGGCACCGACAACGCCATGGCGGCCTTCGAGCGCATGGAGGAGAAGGTGCAGTCCCTGGAGGCCCGCAGCCAGGCAGCCGCCGAGCTCGCCGGTGCCGACCTCGAGAGCCAGTTCGCCGCTCTTCAGAGCACCGATGTGGATGACGAACTGGCAGCCCTGCGCAGCCGGCTCGAGACCAATCAGCTGGCGCCCAACCAGGAGCCGATCGCTCTTCCTGCCGAGGGGGGGCCCACCCCGCAGCTGGAGCCGGTGAAGGTGGCGGAGGTGGATGCGGAACTGGAGGACCTCAAGCGCTCGATCGACAAGCTCTGAAGAGCCATTCAGGGGCAGCCGGCCGCGTCAGTCAGCTGCTCCATACAATCGGGCCATTCGCTTCAAAGCAGCTGTGTCTGTCGTCCAGCTCACCGATGCCAACTTCGAGTCTGAGGTGCTGCACGCTGCCACAGCGGTGCTCGTTGATGTGTGGGCCCAGTGGTGCGGCCCCTGCCGTCTGATGGCGCCGCTGATGGATTGGGTTGCAGCCGAATATGCCGGCCGCCTGGCCGTGGGCAAGCTGGAGGCCGACCCCAATCCAGCCAGTCGTGACCGGCTGGAGGTGCAGGGACTGCCCACCTTGGTGCTGTTCCGCGCCGGTGAGGAGTTGGCCCGTCATGAGGGCGCCATGGCCAAGCCCCAGCTGAAGGCATTCCTGGATGCCCATCTCTGAACGGCTTTCCAGGCTGGGGAGCGGCGTATTCGCCCGCAACGACCGCCGCAAGGCCGCCTACAGACGCCTCGCGGCCGATCCCACCGCCGGGAAGTGCCCCCTGCTCGATCTCTCTCTGGGCTCCACCGACCTGCAACCCCCACCAGCGGCGATCGCGGCGATGGTGGAGCAGATCGGCAGACCGGAGAGCGCTGCCTACTGCCTGCATGCCGCCACCGAACCCCTGCGCCGTTGTGTGGCGGCCTGGGCCGGTCGCCGCTTCGGAGCAGCGGTGGATCCCGAAACGGAAGTGCTGCTTCTGGTGGGCTCCCAGGAAGGCACTGCCCATCTGCCCCTGGCGGTGCTGAACCCCGGGGATGGAGCCCTGCTGCTCGATCCCTACTACCCCTCGCATCTGGGTGGGCTGCACCTGGCCTCCGCCCGGCCGCAGTTGCTGCCCCTCGATCCGGCGGCGGGCTGGCGGCCCGACTTCGAGCGGATCACCGCCCAGCAATGGGAGCAGCTGCGCCTGATGGTGCTGGGTTTCCCCCACAATCCCACCGCCACCACCGGCGAACAGGCCTGGCTCGATGCGGCGGTGGAGAAGGCCCTGGCCCACGGCCTCGTGCTGGCCCACGACAACCCTTACGTGGATCTGGCCCTCGACGGCGAGGCGCCGGCCCTGCTGCGCAATCCGGCCTGGCGCGCCTGCGGCATCGAATTCTTTTCGTTGTCCAAGAGCTGGTGCCTGGGGGGCTTCCGCCTGGCCTTCGCGATCGGTGCTGAATGGCTGATCACGGCCCTGCGCCAGCTCAAGGGTGTGGTGGATTTCAACCAGTCCCTGGCCCTGCAGGCCGGTGCGATTGCGGCGATCGAGCAGGCTCCGGACTGGCCCGCCGGCTTGCGGCAGGTGTACCGCCGCCGCCGCGATCGGATGGCCGCTGCCCTCGAAGCCGCCGGCTGGCCGGTGCGGCTCCCCTCGATGGCTCTCTACCTGTGGCTGCAGTTGCCGCCACAGGCCCGGGGACATGACTCCGAGAGCTTCTGCGCCGCCCTGTTGGAGGCCACCGGCGTGGCGCTGACGCCCGGCAACGGCTTCGGGGCCGGCGGAGAGGGCTGGGCACGGCTGGCCCTGGTCCATCCCGAGGCTGAACTGGAAGCGGGAGCGGCAAGGATCAGAGCCTGGCTGGCGGAGCAGTGATCCGGCCTGAGGCGCCGCCGCGGCCCTGGCGCCTACGCCGGCTGCCGGTGTGTGGCAGCACCGAGCGTGAACTAGACCGCTGGTTGAGCGCTCTCGCCATCCCCGAGCGGAGCGAACCCGCCGCCGCCCTGCCCCTGGCGGTGCGGGCCGAGCGGCAGCGCCATGGCCATGGCCAGCAAGGGCGCATCTGGCACGCCCCGCAGGGTGGGGTCTGGCTGAGCGCTGCCCTGCCCTGGCCCGTCCAAGACGGAGCCGCCCTCGGCCTGGCGGTGGCGGTAGGTCTGGCCCTCCAACTTGAGGACCTGGGCCTTGAACCGCGGCTCAAATGGCCCAATGACCTGCTGGTGCACGGACGCAAGCTGGCTGGTCTGCTGCCACGGCTACGGCTGCGGGGCGACCGGGTGCGCTGGGCCCGGGTGGGCATCGGCGTGAATGGGGTGAACCGGGTGCCAGCCGGTGCGATCAGCCTGGCGGCTGCGCTGAGGGTCGCCGGGCAGCGCCGCCTCTCGCCCTGGCATCCCCAGGCCAGCCCGCGGCGACTGGAGCAGCGGGTGCTGGCCGCGCTCAACTGGGCGATGGCCAGCTCCAGCCGGCCGGAGTGGGTATGCCTGCTGGCCGAGCAACGGCTGTGGCGGCCGGCCGAAGGGTTCGACCTGGCCGGCTGCCGCTGGCAGATCGATGGCCTGGAACGGGATGGAGCCCTGCGCCTGCGGCGGGGCTCCGAGATATGCCGGGTGCAGCGCCGCTTCTGAGCGGCGCCAGCTGCCTACACTCGCCACCAGATTGATTCGCTCTGCCTCCCTGTCCTGCATGGCGCCGCGTCCATCGATCGGTTCTGTCCCGACCCAGCCCCGCAGCCGGCAGCGGCCGGGGCTGATCGTTGCCGGCTCACTGCTGTCGGCAATCGGCCTGAGCCTGGCGTCAACCCCGATGCTGGTGGCACTGGCTGCCGGCGAAGCCGGCGACAGCGCCGCTCCACCGGCCCCAGCAGCGGCGACGCCGCTGCCCACTCCACCGACCGGCCCTGCCGTGGGCCAGTCACCTCCGGAGTCGCTGCCCCAGCCGCAACCCCTGCGCCCACCAGCAGGGAATCTGCCTACACAGACACTCCGCCCCGATCAACCCGGGTCAGGTTTCGATCAATCGCTCGATCAACTGGAACGCGAAGGAGCCATCACGCCGTCGGAGCGGAAACGGGGAGGTTTCAGCGGGGCGAAGGTCTCGCCCAGCCAGCAACCTGCCTTCAGTGAAGCCTGCAAACAAGGCGCCATCAGTGCCCGGGAATGTGCCGGTGGCGTTGTGGTGCAGTTCCGTGGCCGCAGCCAGAGCCAGACCGATCAGCTGAACGCGCGGGATCTGCTTGAGGGCGACGGCACCGCCCCAGGCGGCCTTCCAACCTCCCCCTGGTCGCAGGCGACAGCACTCGGCACCCCCATCGGCGCCCCGCTCACCACACCGCTCACCGTGCCAGTGTCAGCCCTGCTGGCTGGAGAGGGCGGCAGCTTCAGCCTGGCCAGCGTATTCGGCCGCACTCCTAGGCCGGCGCCGACCAATGGCAACGGCAACCGACGCCTGTTGTTTCCACTGATTGGATCGGCGGTCACCTCCAGCGAATTCGGCTACCGGTTGCACCCGGTGCTCGGCAGCTGGCTCATGCATGCTGGCAAAGACCTGGCGGCGCCTGAGGGCACGCCGGTGGTGGCGGCCCTCTCCGGACGGGTGGTGAGCAGTGGTCTGGCAGGCGGTTATGGCCTGGCGATCGAAGTTGAGCACGACAATCCCCGCCGCCGCACCCTGTACGGCCACCTGAGCGAGCTGTATGTGAAAGCGGGTGAACGGGTCCGTCAGGGCGAAGTGATCGGTCGTGTCGGCAGCACGGGCCTCAGCACCGGACCTCACCTGCACTTTGAACTTCGCCAGCCCGGTGATGGCGGCTGGGTGGCCGTCGACCCTGGCGACCTCGACCCAGGTAGCGCCGCGACGGGCAGCGATGCGATCGCCACGCTGATGGGTCAGCTACTCCAACGCCTGGAGCGCCCAAAGGCACCCCTGCAAGCCCGTGCCGGCAGCGCATCCACGCGTCAGGAACAGATCCTCAAGAAGCCGCAGTTGCAGCCCCAACCAATGCTTCGGCTGCAACCGACCAAGCCGTGATCAAGCAGTGATGCGCCCATCGCGGAACTGCACCACCTGTTCAGCCCGAGCCGCGACATCATCTTCGTGGGTCACCATCACGAGGGTGATGCCGCTGCGGTGCAGCTCATCAAAGATGGCAAGCACCTCCTCGGTGGTGCGTGAATCGAGTGCGCCGGTGGGCTCATCCGCCAGCAGCAGCGCCGGCTGATTGATGATGGCCCGAGCGATCGCCACCCGCTGCTGCTGACCTCCAGACAGCTGGTTCGGCCTGTTGTACAAGCGTTGTCCCAGCCCAACGCGCTCAAGCGCCGCCACAGCCCGCTGACGACGCTGCGCGTGGGGGACACCCGCGTACACCATCGGCAGCATCACGTTCTCCAGAGCGCTCAGCTGGGACAGCAGATGAAACTGCTGAAACACAAAACCAAGCTGCCGGTTGCGTAGATCCGCCAGGGCGTCGTCGTCCAGACTCTCGATCGGGATGCCATTGAGTCGGTAACTGCCGGCACTGGGGCGGTCGAGGCAGCCGAGAATGTTCATGGCCGTGCTCTTGCCCGAACCGGAGGCACCCATGACGGCCAGGTAATCACCCTGGTTGACGCGCAGGTTCAGGCCATCGAGAGCACGCACCTCTGCATCTCCGCTGCCGTAGACCTTCTCGACTCCGATCAGCTCGGCGACGGGCTCAAAGCCGACGACCGCCATCAGCCCAGTGCGGCCTGAAGCATGGGCGTACCGGATACGGCCTGGCTGGCCCAGGTGAACAACGGACTGGACAGAATGCCGCCCACAGCGGTAACGATCACACAGCCCACCAGGCCTGCCCGCAGCGCCGGCAGCCCTGGCAGAGACCACGTCAGCGCCGGGTAGGCCTTCACCACATCAGAGGCCTCCTGCGGCTCCTTCACCACCATCATCTTGATCACCGAGATGTAGTAATAGATCGAAACAACCGAGGTGATCAGGCCCACCACCACCAGCAGATACTGGCCATCGGCCCAGCCAGCGAAGAAGAGATAGATCTTGCCGAAGAAGCCCAGCATCGGCGGGATCCCACCCAGCGAGAGCAGGCAGAGGCTCAAACCCAGGGTGATCAGGGGATCCTTCTGATAGAGGCCGGCGTAGTCGCTGATGCGGTCACTGCCAGTGCGCAGGGAGAACAGAATGATGCAGGCGAAGGCGCCCAAATTCATGAACAGGTAGGCGGCCATGTAGAGCACCATGGCGGCATAGCCGTCCTCGGTGCCGCACACGAGGCCGATCATCACGAAGCCCGCCTGGCCGATCGAGCTGTAGGCCAGCATCCGCTTCATTGATGTCTGGGCCAGGGCGACCACGTTGCCCAGCACCATGCTCAGCACCGCCAACACGGTGAACAGCAGTTTCCACTGGGTGTCAAAACTGCCGAAGCAGCCCACGAGAATGCGCATCGCCAGTGCAAAACCAGCTGCCTTGGAGCCCACCGAAAGGAAGGCCACCACAGGGGTTGGTGACCCTTCGTAGACGTCCGGGGTCCACTGGTGGAAGGGAACAGCGGCAATCTTGAAGGCCACGGTCGCCAGCACGAACACCAGGGAGAGGGCGGCGATCGGGCTGGCACTGGTCTGCAGGGCAAGGCCCACGGCCTCGAGGCTGGTGGCTCCACCGGTGAGGCCGTAGAGAAGCGAGGCGCCGTAGAGAAACACCGCAGCGGCGGCGGAGCCCACCAGCAGATATTTGAGAGCCGCCTCAGAGCTTCGGGCGTCACGCTTCATGTAACCGGCCAGCAGATAACTGGCCACCGAAAGGGTTTCGAGCGACACGAAGATGCTCACCAGATCGGTGGCTCCACACAGGACCATCGCGCCGAGGGTGGCGGCCAGCAGGATCGCCGCGTACTCGCCCACCGGCGTGCCGCTGCGCTCCACGTAACGCCAGCTGAGCATCAAGGTGATCAAGGTGGAGGCGGCCACCACGGCCCGGAAAGCGATCGCCAGGTTGTCGGCCAGAAAGCTGCCCAGAAAGCTCGGTGCCAGATCGGCACTGTTCCACTGCAGGGCCAGCAACACCAGGGCTCCACCGAGACCTGCATAGCTGAATGGCGGGACCCAGCGGCTCGCGGCCTGCTCACCGGCCAAGTCCACCAACAGGCAGGCCAGCAGGGCGATCAGCACCGCCCCTTCCGGAGCGATGGCGGCGGCGTTGAGCTGGGCGGCCAGGGACGAAACCCCTGCGCCGCCGCTGATGGCGTCAAGCGCCGGGTTGGCCGCCGCGGTCGCTGCCGGGGTAGCCGCGCTGAGGAGAGCGCCAGGCAGGAGCGTCGCCAGGAACGGCGCCAGGAGCGTCACAGCGGGTCTCAGGCCGGGTTTGCTGTCGCCGACTGTAGCGGCGCTGTTCGCACCGCTCTGGACGGCGGTGCGATAAAGAGGGAAGCGGTCGTCCACCTGCCTGTGGGTCACACCCTGGTCATCGTCGAGAGCCCCACCAAGGCCCGAACCATCCGCGGCTTCCTGCCCAAGGACTTCCGGGTGGAAGCCTCCATGGGCCACGTGCGCGACCTGCCCAACAACGCCAGCGAGATCCCGGCGGCCCACAAGGGCGAGAAGTGGGCCAACCTCGGCGTCAACACCGCCAACGCCTTCGAGCCCCTCTACGTGGTGCCGAAGGACAAGAAAAAGGTGGTGAAGGAACTGAAGGACGCACTCAAGGGAGCCGATCAGCTGCTGCTGGCCACGGACGAAGACCGGGAGGGGGAATCGATCAGCTGGCACCTGCTGCAGCTGCTGGGCCCCAAGGTGCCGGTGAAGCGGATGGTGTTCCACGAGATCACCAAGGAGGCGATCGGCCGGGCCCTGGAGCAGACCCGCGAGCTCGACATGGAGCTGGTGCACGCCCAGGAGACCCGTCGCATCCTCGACCGGCTGGTGGGCTACACCCTCTCGCCGCTGCTGTGGAAGAAGGTGGCCTGGGGGCTGAGCGCCGGTCGCGTGCAGTCGGTGGCGGTGCGCCTGCTCGTGCAGCGTGAGCGGGCCCGCCGGGCCTTCCGCAGCGGCAGCTACTGGGACCTCAAGGCCCGGCTGGAGCAGGCCGGCAGCGGCTTTGAGGCCAGGCTCAGCCAGCTGGGCGGCGTGAAGATCGCCGGCGGCAGCGACTTCGATGAGAGCACCGGCGGCCTCAAGGCCGGCAGCAAGGTGCGCCTGCTTGCAGAGCCAGAGGCCCGCCAGCTGAGGGAGACAGTGCTGGCGGCCCCCTGGAGCGTGGCGGCGGTGGAGGAGAAGCCCACGGTGCGCAAGCCGGTGGCTCCCTTCACCACCAGCACCCTGCAGCAGGAGGCCAACCGCAAGCTGCGGCTCTCAGCCCGCGAAACGATGCGCACGGCCCAGGCGCTCTACGAGCGTGGCTTCATCACTTACATGCGCACCGACTCGGTGCACCTGAGCGAGCAGGCGATCAGCGCCGCCCGCAGCTGTGTGGGCGCCAAATACGGCAACAATTACCTCAGCCCAGCGCCCCGCCAATTCTCCACCAAGGCCCGCAACGCCCAGGAGGCCCACGAGGCGATCCGCCCGGCCGGCGAGAGCTTCCGCGATCCCAGTGCCACCGGCCTCGATGGCCGCGATCTGGCGCTGTATGAGCTGATCTGGAAGCGCACTGTTGCGTCCCAGATGGCCGACGCCAAGCTCACCATGCTCAGCGTGGATCTGGAGGTGGATGGCGGCGAGCTGGGGCTGGCCAGCTTCCGCGCCAGCGGCAAGCGCATCGATTTTCCCGGCTTCTTCCGCGCCTACGTGGAGGGCTCCGACGACCCCGACGCCGCCCTGGAGGGCCAGGAGGTGCTGCTGCCGGCCCTCAAGGCCGGCGACAAGCCCACCTGCAAGGCGGTGGAGGCCCTCGGCCACCAGACCCAGCCGCCGGCCCGCTACAGCGAGGCCGCCCTGGTGAAGATGCTGGAAAAGGAGGGCATCGGCCGCCCCTCCACCTATGCCTCGATCATCGGCACGATCGTGGACCGCGGCTACGCCACCCTCGCCAACAACGCCCTCACCCCCAGCTTCACAGCCTTCGCGGTGACGGCCCTGCTGGAGGAGCACTTCCCGGATCTGGTGGACACCAGCTTCACCGCCCGGATGGAGAACACCCTCGATGAGATCTCCCACGGCCAGGTGCAGTGGCTGCCCTACCTGGAGAGCTTTTATAAGGGGGCCCAGGGCCTGGAAACCCAGGTGGCGCAGCGCGAAGGCGACATCGACCCAGGGGTATCGCGCACCGTGGAGCTGGAGGGTCTGCCCTGCGTAGTGCGCATCGGCCGCTTCGGCGCTTATCTCGAAACCAAGCGCGTCGCCGACGACGGCAGCGAAGAGCTGCTCAAGGCCACCCTGCCCCAGGAGATCACGCCGGCCGATCTGGACGCCGAGAAGGCTGAACTGATTCTCAAGCAGAAGGCCGATGGCCCTGAAGCCCTGGGCGAAGATCCTGAAACCGGGGAATTGATCTATCTGCTGTTCGGCCAGTACGGGCCCTATCTGCAGCTGGGCCAGGTGAGCGACGACAACCCCAAGCCGAAGCGGGCCTCCCTGCCGAAGGGCGTCAAACCGGAGGACCTGAAGCTGGAGGATGCCCTCGGGCTGCTGCGCCTGCCGCGTCAGCTGGGCGAGCACCCCGACGGCGGCAGGATTGAGGCCGGTCTAGGCCGCTTCGGCCCCTACGTGGTGCACCACAAGGGCAAAGGAGAGAAGGACTACCGCTCCCTCAAGGCAGAGGATGACGTGCTGGACGTCGGCATCAGCAGGGCTCTGGAGCTGCTGGCCATGCCGAAGAAGGGCCGCGGCGGCCGCACTGCCCTCAAGGATCTGGGCACCCCGGATGGCGCCGATGAAGCCGTGCAGCTGTTTGACGGCCCCTACGGCCTCTACGTGAAGCAGGGCAAGGTGAACGCGTCGCTGCCGGAAGGCACCACCGCCGACACGATCAGCCTGGAGCAGGCCGTGGAGCTACTGGCTGCCAAAGCCACCTCCGGCAAGGCCAAGGGTACGGGCCGCAAGACCACGACCAAAGCCAGTTCTGCCAAAGTCCCTGCCACCGCCAAGGCGGCGGCCAAAGCTCCAGCCGCCAGGAAGGCGCCAGCCACCACCAAGACCGGTCGCCTGCGCGCCAGCGCCGTGCGGGTGATCAAGCCCGCCGAGAGCTGATGGCAGCCGGTTCCGGCAAACAGTCGTGTGAAGCCCTGCCCCGACGGGCCGCTGCCTGGCTGGCGGCGGCGTTAGTGCTGGGCAGCGCAGGCTGCAACGGCAGTCCGTTCGGCGATCAGCTCAGCCGCAGTTTCTCCGATCCCACCGCTGCGCCGGCACCCGCTCCTGCCACGCCAGCATCGCCTAGGCCCCCAGCCCCCAGAGAGGACCAGACGCCCGCGCCTGCAAAGCCACCTGTGCCTGCAAAACCGCCTGCGTCTGCCAAGAAGCCTGCTTCTGCAAAACCGCCTGCTTCTGCAAAACCGCCTGCTTCTGCAAAACCGTCGACTCCAGCGACCAAGCTCCCTGCCACGGCGTCGCCACCGGCACCCTATCGCCTCACCCTGCAACTGCCCGCGGCCGATCCCGCAGCTCCTGCCGAGGCTGTCACCCAGGCCCTGCGGGCCGCTGGACTGCGCTTTGAGGTGGAACGGATCGAGCGGGTGATGGAGCCATCGCCTGGCAGCCCACCGGCAGCTCCCACCGCTGCTCCAGCGCCAACGCCCCGCTGATGATCCGTCCCCGCCCCCAGCGCCTCAGCGTCCGCCAGGCCCATCAACTCCTGGACACCGCCTACCTGGCCTCTGCCACAGGCCTGCTCTGGCTGGCCCTCTACTACCTGCCGGTGGGCAGCCCCCTGTTTCGTCTGGCTCTACCCCTGCCCCTCACCCTGCTGCAGCTTCGCCATGGCTGGCGCTGCGCCCTTGAGGGGCTGGTGGTGACGACCCTGCTGTTGGTTGCCCTGATGGGGCCGATCCGGGGCCCGCTGGTGGTATTCCCCTACGGATTGCTGGCCCTGTGGCTTGGCTGGTGCTGGCGCCATCGCTGCAGCTGGTGGCTGAGCTGGGGGGTGGGCAGTCTGATCGGTGCCCTGGGGTTTCTGGTGCGGGTGGCGGTGCTGTCGGTAATGGTGGGCGAAAACCTCTGGGTTGTGATCACCACCGCAGCGGCAGGGCTGCTGGAGCGGCTCGCCGGTGGCGTGGGCCTGGCATCGGCGATCCAGATCGAACAGGTGCAGGTGGCGGCGGTGCTGCTGGTGTGGGTACAGAACGTGATCGTGGTTCTGGCCATTCATGCTGTTGCCTACTGGATCTTCCCCCGCCTGCAGGCGCCGATCAGTGAGCCCCCGGCGGCGCTGCGGGCGCTGGTGGCCATGGATCCGCTCTGACGGCGGTGCCACCTCTCTGCGGCCCGCCCCCTGACTTCGGCAGCACGAAGGATCCCGACTGGGGCCAGAGTCGGGTGCTGCTGCTGCTTGCCGCCACCGCGACGGCAGCTGTGCCCGGCATCTCGGCCGCCGGTGCCACGCCCAACTCTCGTCTGGCCACCGCCGCTGCCGATGCGGAGTTGCTGGTGTGGGGGCCGGGCCACCGCCGCCCCCACGCTCTGCCACCACTACCGGCGGGGGTGAGCCCCGCTCTGATCAGCCATGTGGTGCTGCGCGAGCTGGGCTGGCTGGAGCGCCTGCAGGTGGTGGATCTGGGCTGCCACCAGGCACCCGCCGTGCCGCACCTGCGTCTGCCGGGGCTGGAATCCGCAGGACCGGCGCGCTGCCTCAGCTCAGGCGCGGCCCTGGTGCCGGAGCGGGTGACGGCGCTGCTGGAGCGGGGCCGCCGCTGGGCCGCCGCGCTCGATCCGACCCGACCGCTGGTGCTGGCCGAATGCGTTCCCGGCGGCACCAGCACCGCCCTGGCGGTGCTGCGGGGCCTGGGCCTGGCGGCCGACGGCCTGGTGAGCGGCAGCCTGCGCCACAGCGCCCACGGCCTCAAGGCGGGCCTGGTGAGCGCAGGCCTCGCTGCCGCGGCCCTGAGCGCTGGCCAGTGTTCGCCCCTCCAGGTGCTGGCGGCGGTGGGAGACCCGATGCAGGCACTGGCGGCAGGCCTGCTGGCCGCAGCCACCGTGCGGGGGGTACCGGTGCTGCTGGCCGGCGGCAGCCAGATGGCGGCGGTGTTCGCCCTGGCCCTTGCCCTGACCGCTCCGGAACAGCGGCCTTGCCTTGCCAGCCAGGTGCGGTTGGCCACCACCGCCTGGGTGGTGGAGGAAGCAGACAGCGACCTGAGCCGCCTGCTGGCCCTGATCGATGAGCGCTGGCAGGTGCTCCCCCGACTTGAGGTTGCCGGCCTGCGCTTTCAAGGCTCCAGCTGCGGGGCCCTGGCCGATTACGAGCGCGGCTTCGTGAAGGAAGGTGTGGGGGCTGGCGGGCTGGCCTGGCTGTGGCAGTGCCGGGGCGGGGAACCAGCGAACCTGGCCAGGGCCTGCGAGGCCGCCTGCGCTGAGCTGCTGGCGGAACCCGGTGCTTAGGGTCGAACGATGAACGAGCGGCATCCCCAGCTGCGTCGCCGCGATGTCCTGCGGCTTGGCCTGGAGGCCGGGGCGGTGCTGGCACTGCCCGCCGGGCTGGGCGGCTGCCGCCGTGGCGACAGCCAATCACTGCTATTCGCCGAGGGGGAGCTGCCGGCCGCCTGGCTGCGGCGGCTGCCGGCTGGTTGGCGGGCCCAGGCCCTCAGCGATCCAGGCGCCGTGATCGACCGCCTGTCACCCCCCACACCATCGCCCAGCCTGGTGACACTGGGCGATGGCTGGGCCGGCTCCAGCCCCCGCAGCAACTGGCAGCCACTGCAGGCCCCGGCCCTGCTGGCTCGCTTAGCGCCCTGGGCCCAGCCGGCCAGCCGCCTGTTCGCCGCCGCCACCGCGCCGGCCCTGGCCTTCCCCTGGGCCTTCAGCCCCTGGGTGCTGGCCCTGCGCTCCCGGCCGGAGCTGGCGGCCCGGCGCGCCGAGGGGTGGGGCCTGCTGCTCGATCCCAGCCTGCGCGGGCGGCTGGTGCTGCCGTCCAGTCCGCGCCTGTGCATGGAGCTGATGGATCGGGATTTCGACCGCATCGCCGCCCTGCGCCGGCAGGCCCTGGCCCACGACGATCGCAACGGCCTCAACCTGCTGCTCAGCGGCAAGGCGGCAGCGGCGGTGCTGCCGTTGCGCCGGCTGATCCCGCTGCTGCGGCGCGATCCTCGCCTGAGTGTGGTGCTGCCCGAACGGGGCGCTCCCCTCAGCTGGCAGCTGCTGCTGCGACCAGCCCGCAGCCCAGCTCCCCTGCCGGAGCCCTGGATCGGCGAGGCCCTGAAGCAGCCCCTGCTGGAACAGCTGCTGCTAGCAGGCTGGGTGCCCCCCCTGCCCCGCCCTGTGCTGGCACCACTGCTGCGGCAACTACCTGAAGCCCAGGCCGCCTTGCTGCTGCCGCCGGAGCCGGTGCTGCAGCGCTGCTGGAATCTGCCACCCCTGAGCACCCCACAACGCCTCGCCTACCAGACGGTGTGGGATGCCGCTGCCGGGGCCGCTCCCTGAGCCTTCACCCCCACAGCCGCCGGCGCGGCGCCGCCGCCAGGCGGCGATGGGTGTCAGCCAGCAGATCAGGAATCGACAACTGGAGCGGGCAGCGGGGCAGGCAAGCGCCGCAGCGGCCACACGCCGTCGCGTTCAGCTCCTCCCACCAATGACCGGCGCGACCGATGAGGTTGTAGCGCTCCGCAGCGAACACCGTCATGCCCTGGCCCACGGCCAGGTTGCGCAGGCGCAGCAGCTCCGGGATCGGCACCCCGTTCGGGCAGGGCAGACAAGCGCGGCACTGGCCACAGCGCTCGCTGCCGAGGCGGATGTCAGCGGCAGCACCCAGGCGCACCAGGGCCGAGCGATGGGCGGCACTCAGCCAGGGCGAGGGCCCGCCGATGGCGGCGGCCCAGGCCAGATCCCCAGGCTGCGCAGCCCCCACGCTCAAGGTGGAGATCCCCTGATCGAGCAGAAAGCGATAGGCCAGCTCCAGGGGGTGGAACGGAGTGCAGGCAGCCAGCAACTCGGGGGGCGGGTCGTAGAGGCGACCGCCCTTGTCGGCCGGGGATATGGCCAGGACGCCGATCCCCTCAGCCAGTGCCGCGCGCGCGATCGGCAGGCGGCTCTGGTCGAAGAGATGGAGATGCAGGCTGCAGGCCGTGAAGCGCCCCGTCGCCAGGGCTGCCTCAATCAGCTCGTTGCTGCCATGGCTGCTGAAGCCCACCTGGTCCACCAACCCCTCAGCGAGGGCCCAGGCCAGCAGCTCGGCGCCTGGCCCTTCGCTGACCCACGCCAGGTGCTCAGGCCGGTTGAGGCCATGCACCGCCAGAGTGGTGAGCCGCTCCACCCCCAGCCGTTCCAGGATCGCCCGCAGCTGCTCCCGGCCCGACGCAGCTGTGCAGCCAGGCAGCAGTTTGCTGGTGATCCGCCACCCCCCCTCAGGCTCCTGACCATCGCGCTTCAGCGCCGCCAGGGCCCGGCCCAGGAACGCTTCGGCCGGGCCATAGGCGGGCGCAGTCTCGAGATGATTGATGCCGGCAGCGAAGGCAGCGCGCAACACCGCCTCCATCTGGCCCGGGCTGGCAAGGGCGCGCATCGTGCCGAGAGTGAAGGGCGAGACCGCGGGCCCGCGGCCGAACCGTCGCGCGATCGCTGCGGTCACCCGGTGGCCTCGCCACCGCCGGGCTCCTCATCGCCATCATCGTCCTGACCCGGTGGCTGCTGATCCGATGGCGACGGATCGGATTCGGGCCGGGCCCGGTTGCGCTGGCGCACCAACTCCGCCGGGCTCACCGAATCGAGAAAGCGGCGGAACTGGTCCTGATCCTTCGCGTCAGCCTCCGCATCGACCGGGATCGAGGCGTCGGCGACCACCTCCTCCAGCATCCAGATCGGACTCGCGGTGCGCACCGCCAGGGCGATCGCGTCGCTGGGGCGGGCATCAAGTTCGATGGTCTCGCCATCGGCCTGATCGAGCTTGAGCACCGCCCGGAAGGTGTTGTCCTCGATCGCGTGAATGATCACCCTCGCCAGGGTCAGATCGCCGGCATCCAGCAGCGCCACCATCAGGTCGTGGCTGAGGGGCCGCGGCGGACGCGCCTCACTGAGGCCGGCGAGGATGTTCTGAGCCTGGGCCTGGTCGATCCAGATCGGTACCTGGCGCCGGCCGGAGGGATCCCGCAGCAACACGATCGGGCTGCGGCTGGCCGCATCCAGGGCGATGCCGGCGACGCGCATTTCCACCATGGCCGGCTGCGCTCCGATAGGCCGTCTGGCCGATTATGACCAGGAGTCACGGCTGCTGAGCCTGGGAGGGGGGATGTTCACCGGTCTGGTGCGAGCCAAGGGGGTGATCGAGCGCAGCGGCGGCGGCGTGCGGCTGCGCTGGCAGATGGGAGCCGGTGGCTGGGATCCAGCTGCTCTGGAGCTGGGGGAGAGCGTGGCCGTGGATGGGGTATGCCTCACCGTGGCTGAGCGGCTCAGCGATGGCTTCCGCGCCGATGTGAGCGAAGAGACCCTCCAACGCACCACCCTGGCCGCCAAGGCGGAACGCCGGGGCTGGGTGAACCTGGAGCCCGCCCTGCGGCTGGCCGACCGGCTCGGCGGCCATCTGGTGAGCGGCCATGTCGACGGACTGGGGCAGGTGCAGGCGGTCGAACGGCGGCCGGCGTCCTGGCACCTGGAGCTGACCTGGCACGATCCCGCCTATGGGCGGTACGTGTGTGAAAAGGCGAGCGTGGCGGTGGACGGCATCAGCCTCACGGTGGCCGGCTGCAGCGAGGGCGGCGAGCGGTTCTGGATTGCGGTGATTCCCCACACCTGGGCCGAGACCACCCTGGAAACCCTGCGACCAGGAGGGGCCGTGAATCTGGAGGCCGATCTGCTGGCTAAATACACCGAACGGCTGCTGAAAGCTGGGGTGACGTCTGCTCCGGCCTCAAGCCTCGATCAGCAGTGGCTGGCCGAGCACGGCTGGACTGCCTAGCGTCGCAGCAGCGTGCCTTAGATGCCTGCCGATGGACTCCGCGCCGCCCTCTCAGCCGCCTCCTGAGCTGTCAACCGCACGCCAACGCGCCGCGGGTCTGCGGAACCTCACCCTGTTCGAAGGGGTTCTGACACTGGTGCTGGGGATCCTGGCCCTGCTCTTCCCGACCATCGCCTCAAAGTGGGTCACGGCGATGGTGGCCGTGGCCTTCCTGGTGGGCGGGATCATGGGTTGGCTCAACAACCTGATGCGCTCAGCCCTGCTCGGCCGCTGGCTGACGTTCTGGCGACTGGTGATCTCCAGCCTGTTTCTGCTGGCGGGTGGCACCATGATCAGCCAACTCGGCTCCGGCTCCCCCGTCGCCGGAGCACCTGTGGCGAACCTGGCGCTCGCGATCGGGGTGGTGTTCGTGCTCGAGGGTCTCGTGTGCCTCGGGGTGTCGTTGAGCCATCGCCGGATTCGGGGCTGGGCCTGGGGGCTGATGAACGGTCTGGTGACCCTGGCTCTCGGTCTGCTGATCCTCAGCATGGGGCCGGCGGCTCTGCTGAACGTGATCGGCCTGCTGGTGGGCGTGAGCTTCCTGTTCAGCGCAGTCGATCTATTCAGCTTCAGTGCCAGCTTTCATGACACCTGACCTGAACGTCAGACAGGGACTCACTCTGCGTCCGGCGGGACGTCGCTGCAAGCCTGACCCGGATCCAGGGGCTGCAGCCAGATCGACCCGGTATCCGGGTGCAACTCAATCCGGAACTCCTGACCAGGCTCCAGGCCCAGGCGACGGGTGTAAGCGTTGCCGATCAGTAGGTTGCCGTTGCCGTGAACCCGGGTGCGGAACTCGGCTTGCCGGCCCTTGCTGATCGATCCAGCAGCGGGAACACCGGTGGGAAGGGCATAGCCCTTGGCCGCCACCAAAGCCCGGTAAAAGCTTTTACGAAGGACTCGACCGCTTGGGCCGACATAGCCGCAGGCCCGGGCGATTTGATCCTCTGGCCTGTTGCTCAGGGAACGGGCTTTATCGAGCAGGGCCTTGCCCTGAAGCATTTCGCCTGGAGAGGAGCCGACGCCTGCTGCCATGGGAGACGATCTCTCGTCGGTTCACTACCGAAATCATGCCGAATCAAAGCGATCAACGGCAAGCTGGCTGAGGAGACCACCTGACGGGGTCGCCACTGCAGCCGGGCGTCGAGCGGTGAGAGAGGGCCTTACAACAGGTAAAGAATGCCGTACAGCACAACCCAGATCCCATCCACGAAGTGCCAGTACAGCTCCGCTGCCTCCAGACCGAAGTGGCTGCTGGCGGTGTTCGCACCCCCGGGTCGGGTCTGCAGGGCAACGATTCCAATGCAGATCGCCCCGAGGGTGACATGCAGCCCGTGGAAGCCGGTGAGGGCGTAGAAGGTGCTGGCGAACAGGTTGTCGGTGAGGCCGAAGGGAAGGGTGAAGTACTCGAACATCTGTCCGGCCAGGAAAGCCAGCCCCAGGCCGCCGGTTATCAGCAGCCAGCGGCGGGCCTTGCCGAGTTGATCGGCACGGCATGCCTTGCCGGCACGATGGAAGGTGAAGCTGCTCACCAGCAGCAGCACGGTGTTGATCGTGGGCAGCAGTAGCTCCAGCTCATAGGTGCTCCCCTCCGGCAGCGGATTGACGGCGCGGAAGGTGAGATAGGCAGCGAAGAACCCAGCGAATGTCATGCCATCTGCCACCAGAAAGGTGGCCAGGCCGAACATCCGGGCATCGCGGTGAGAGTTGGCCGGATCGAGGGTGGCATGGTGTTCGGCACCATCGCTCTGCGAGGTGTCGACCTTGGCGGAGGAGGCGGAGGAGATGGACGTCATCCGGCTGCAGGGGTGACAGGGAGGGATGACGAGGCATCGGAGTGATGTTGGCCGTAGCCGTAGGGCTCAGTGACCAGCGGCGGTTCACCTTTCCAGTTCTCCACCGGGGGCGGCGAACTGGTGAGCCATTCCGGGGTGAGTGCGTTCCAGGGGTTGTCGCCCGCAGGCTTGCCATAAAGCGCAGTGACCACCACGTTGATCAGCAGGGGCAGAGTGCTGATCGCCATGATCAATGCCCCGACGCTGCTCACCTGGTTGAGCGTGCTGAAGGTGGGGTCGTATTCGGCTACGCGCCGTGGCATGCCATTGAGACCAAGCCAGTGCTGGGGAAGAAAACAGAGATTGAAACCGATGAAAGTGAGAACGAAGTGCAGCCGGCCAAGGTCTTCGTTGAGCATGCGTCCAGTGAACTTGGGATACCAGTGATAAAGGGAGGCAAAGATCACGAAGACTGTACCGCCGTAGACGATGTAGTGGAAATGACCGACAACGTAATAGGTATCGTGAACATGAATATCGAAGGGCACCTGGGCCAAGGTGATGCCAGTGATCCCGCCGAAGACAAAGTTGAGGATAAAACCGCAGGAAAACAACATCGCCGAATTCAGGGCGATTTTGCCGCCCCAGAGAGTGGCAAGCCAGTTAAAGAATTTAATACCGGTGGGCACTGCGATAAAGGAGGTGGCAATCGTGAAGAACAGCCTCATCCACGGTGGCGTGCCACTGGTAAACATGTGGTGGGCCCACACGATCAACCCAAGAAACACAATAGCCATGATTGAATACACCATCGTGGTGTAGCCAAACAATGGCTTACGCGAATGAACCGGCAGAATTTCACTAACCAGCCCGAAAGCAGGTAGCACCATAATATAAACCGCCGGATGAGAGTAAAACCAAAAAAGATGCTGATATACCACCACGTTGCCGCCTAGAGCTGGATTAAAAAAGCCGGTATGAGCTATGATATCAAAACTGAGCAAGATCAACACCCCTGCGAGAACCGGCGTGGATAGAACCACCAGAAGGCTTGTGCCAAGCATTGCCCAGCAGTACATCGGCAGCTGCATCAACTTGAGTCCGGGACGCCGAAGCTTCAACACCGTGGCGATGAAATTCACAGCCCCGAAGATTGAACTGCCCCCCAGCAGCAACACACTCAGAATCCAAACCACCTGACCGGCTGCAGGGGTGGTAAGACTAAGAGGTGGATAGGCCGTCCAACCGGATTGGGCGGCGGCTCCTGCCAGAAAGTAGCTGCTGATCAAAAGCAGTCCAGCGGGAGGTATCATCCAGAAGGCAACCGCATTCAAACGCGGAAAGGCCATATCGCGAGCGCCTACATAAAAAGGAATCAAATAATTACCGAAGGCCCCATTCACCACTGGCACAATCCAAAGAAAGATCATCACCGTGCCGTGAAGCGTGAGGACCTCGTTGTACGTATCACGCGGCATGAAATCTGATAAGGGCGTAGCCAGCTCGGTGCGGATGGCGCCGGCCAGCAGGCCGCCGACCAGATAGAAGAAGAAGCCGCATACCAGATACTGCAGGCCGATCACCTTGTGATCAAGGCTGAAACTGAAGTAGCGAAGCCAACCTGCAGGTTGCAGCGGTTCCTGCAGTTGGGGCTCAAGATCCCGGGGGGTGGCAACGGTCATCGCATTCAGGTGTTGGTGAGAGCGGGGCTGTTGGTCTGAACCCAGTTCAGGTAGTCGTCTGGCTCGTGCACCACGACGGACGTACGCATGCCGCCGTGATAAGGACCACAGAGTTCGGCACAGATCACCGGATAGGTACCGGCGCGGGTTGGTGTGAACGTGAGCACGGTGGGCTGGCCAGGGATGATGTCCTGCTTGAGGCGGAACTGGGGCACCCAGAAGGCATGAATCACGTCGAGGGCCTTCATGCGCAGCTCCACTGGCCGACCAAGGGGCACGTGCAGCTCACCACTGGTGATCTCCCCTTCGGGATAATGAAAGATGAAGGCAAACTGCATGGCCGTTACATCCACAGGCAACACGTTGCCATCGGCGGGACGAATCCCCCCCCAAACCCTTTCTCCACTGCTCTGGTCCTCGCCAGATTGCATTGAAGCCTCAATCATCCCACTAGCCTGGTGATGCATCGCATCGTGGTCTAGTGGGCCCATCCCCCCCATTCGCTCGTAGATGTCGTAGCTGTAGATGCCAATAAAGAGAATAACCACGGCCGGAATGGCGGTCCAGACGATCTCCAAAGGCAGATTTCCCTCCAGGGGCGGACCATCCGCTCCATCGCCTTCGCGGCGTCGGAAGCGCACAAGGCTGTAAACCAGCACAATCAAGATGCCGGCGAACAGAATCGTGCCGATGCTGAACAGCACCTTGAACAAACTGTCATAGGCGGCTGCGTTGCTACTGGCATCGGCAGGCAGCAGGTTGACCTGTGTCCCCACCAGCAGGCCGGTGGCGATGAGAGCGGTGGCCGCCAAGGCGGTGGTGACGGCAGTGCGGATCTGCACGATTCCGACATGGCTGTTGATCAGCCTATGGGCGCTGGCCAGTGAGTGGCGTCGGCCGGGAGCTTGTGTTGTGAAATCCCCGTTGGAACATGCCCCATGCGGTTAACGCCGCACCGCTGCTGGCGAGTGCCTGCAGTGCTCCAAGGCCTGCAAAGCCGCACGGCGGAAACGCATCGATGGAACAGCCCATGTCTTGAAATCCTTACTGCACCTCTGTTGCAATCAGGCTCAGCCCAGCCAACCCGGCTAGCGTCCGCACGACCGCATCGGAGGGAACGTGGCTCAAAGCTCGGCCCCAAGCGCCTTCCGACTTGCCGCCCTCTCGGGCCATCTTGTGGTGGCTCTGATCGCGCTGATCGTGATCGGCGGGGCAACCCGGGTCATGCAGGCCGGGCTCGCCTGTCCGGACTGGCCGCTCTGCTACGGCCAGTGGCTGCCCGGCGGTCAACTGAATGTGCAGGTCTTTCTGGAGTGGTTTCACCGCCTCGACGCCTTCGTGGTGGGAGTGGCCCTGTTGGTGCTGACTTCCGCCAGCCTCTGGGAGCGCCGATCCCTGCCTCGCTGGCTGCCGTTCACCGCTGGCATCGCCCTGCTGCTGGTGGCTGTTCAAGGGGCGCTTGGAGCCCTCACCGTCACCCGCCTGCTGGCCGCTCCGCTGGTCACGGCGCATCTGGCCACGGCCTTGCTGCTGGTGGCTCTGCTGAGCGCCGTTCATCAGGCCCTCACCGTTTCTGTCGCCAGCCAACCCAGCGAGCTTGCAGCCCTGCCTCGCTGGTGGACCGCCCTGGTGGCCGCGGCCCTGCTGCTGCTGTTCGGCCAGTGTCTGCTCGGCGGCAGCCTGGCCAGCACCTGGGCGGCCGAGCGCTGTCTCGCTGCCGCCGATGGCTGCGGCCAGCTACTGCGCCATCGCCTGGGCGCCCGCGCTGCATCCCTGGTTGTGCTGCTGCTGTTTCCGGCGAGTCTTGCGGTGAGCGGCTGTCGCGGCTGGCTCCGCCGGGGCGCACTGGCTGCCGCTCTCCTGGTGATGCTCCAGATCGGTCTCGGCATCGCCACCCTGCGCCTCAGCCTCGCTGTGCCGGCGGTGACCATCGCCCATCAGGCCGGTGCCGCTCTGCTTGTGGCCCTCCTAGCCGGCTGTCTGGGACGCACCCTCGCGGCGCCCGGTGCCGTTGTCACCTCAATTTCCGATTCGTTCGCCCCAGCCCGCATGGCCTCCAGCTCCGTGCCAGACCCCTTGGAGGTTGTCCATGGTTAGCGCCGCACCCACTGCCAACGGTCACGCCCCAGGCCTGACCCAAAGCACCCCAGCCCCGTCGTCGTCACGCCGGCAGCTTCCCGCCTGGCTGGAGATCGTCAAGCCGCGCCTGATCCCGCTGTTGCTGGCCACCACCGCCGGCGGCATGGCCCTCACCCCGAGCGCCCTGCAGGGCTGGCCCCTGGCCCTCACCGTGCTCTGCACCCTGCTCGGCGGCAGCCTGGCATCTGCCGCGGCAGGCGTTCTGAACTGCATCTGGGAACAGGACCTCGACAGTCGCATGACCCGCACCAGCAGGCGAGCCCTGCCCGCCGGACGGCTTGATCAAACCCAGGCGCTCGGCCTGGCAGCCCTGCTCACCAGCGCAGCCGTGGTGGTGCTGGTGCTCGGCGTGAATGCCCTGGCGGCGTCTCTGGCGCTGCTGGGCCTGTGCAGCTATGTGCTGCTCTACACGGTGCTGCTGAAGCCACGCACCACCCGCAATATCGTGATCGGGGGAGTCGCCGGCGCGATTCCGCCACTGGTTGGTGCCGCTGCCCTTGCCGGCAGTCCCGGCTGGGGCAGCTGGTGGCTGTTCTGGCTGGTGATGGTCTGGACGCCCGCTCACTTCTGGGCCCTTGCCCTGCTGCTTCGGGACGACTATCGCGAGGTGGGCATCCCGATGCTGCCGGTCGTGCGCGGCGTCACCGTGACGGCCCGGGCGATCGGCCGTTACGCCTGGGCCACCGTGCTGCTCAGCCTTGCCGGTGCCTGGGTGCTGCCCGCGGGGGGATTGTTTTACGCCCTGCTCGTTCTGCCGTTCAACGGCCGCCTGCTGCAACTCAGCCACCGGTTGGGATGCAATCCGGAGGATCCACAGCGTGCCAGGGCCATGTTCCGCTGGTCCATTCTCTATCTGTTCGGCATCTGTCTGCTGCTGCTGCTCGCCCGGTTGCCACTGGCCGAAGCGATCACCCTTCCCCCTCTGGCAACGCCACCGCCGGTTGCTCTGCCTACATTGGCGGCCTGATTCCCGAGGCGACGGCTCCGATGGCCGATCAGGCGCACAGCGGCGGGGCTTCTCTGCCAGGCAGCGAAGCGGTCATCCAGCTCCGTGATCTGCACAGGAGCTACGGCAAGGGCAAGCGGGCGGTACACGCCCTTGCTGGTCTTGATCTCACAGTGCCAAGCGGTTGCCTCTACGGCCTGCTGGGGCCGAACGGGGCCGGCAAGACCACGACCCTGCGCATCCTCTGCACCCTGCTTGCACCCGATCGCGGCACGGTGCAGGTGGCGGGGATCGACGCCCTGGCCGAGCCCAGAGCGGTGCGGCGACTACTTGGCTATGTGGCCCAGGAGGTGGCGATCGACAAGATTCTCACGGGCCGGGAACTGCTGGAGCTCCAGGGTGATCTTTACCATCTCGATCGGAACGTGCGGCAGCGACGGATCGCCGAACTGGAGGAGCTGCTCGGCATGGGCGACTGGATCGACCGCCGCTGCGGCAGCTACTCGGGCGGCATGCGTCGCCGCCTCGATCTGGCATCAGGCCTGCTGCACAGCCCCCGTCTGCTCGTGCTCGACGAGCCCACCGTTGGGCTGGACATCGAGAGCCGTTCGGTGATCTGGCAGGTGCTGCGCCAGCTCTGCAACTCCGGCACCACCGTGCTGCTCAGCAGCCACTACCTTGAGGAGGTGGATGCCCTGGCTGACCGCCTGGCAATCATCGATGCGGGCAAGGTGATCGCCGAAGGTTCGCCGGCCACTCTCAAGCAGGCGCTCGGAGGCGACCGCGTCACCCTACGGGTGCGTGAATTCAGCGACGCCGCCGAGGCAGAGCGGGTGCAGACCCTGCTGCAGGCCTGCCAGGGAGTGCGGCAGGTGGTGGTGAACCAGGCTCAGGGGTTCTCCCTCAACCTGGTGGTGGATGGTCAGGACGTGGTCGAGCGGCTGCGGCGCCAGCTGGCGGATGCGGAGCTGCCCGTGTTTGCCCTGGCCCAGAGCCGCCCCAGCCTCGACGACGTCTACCTGCAGGCGACCGGCCGCACGCTGATGGATGCGGAGCTGGCGGTGGCTGGCAGTCGTGACCCCAAGGCAGAGCGCAAACAGAGCATGCGCTGAGCCCCGCTCCACCGAAGCAACAACCGAGACACCCCAGCCCGAACCAGCAACCATGACCACCGCCAGCCCTGTTCTCCCGGTCCGATCACCTGAAGCGTCCGCCCTGGCAGAGATCAGCCAGGAAACCCTGGCCCTGACCAGGCGCCTGTTCGTGCAGCTGCAACGACGCCCGTCCACGTTGATCGCAGGGGTGCTCCAACCGCTGATCTGGCTGGTGCTGTTCGGAGCCCTGTTCGCCAAGGCCCCCGAGGGCCTGCTACCTGGAGGCGGCAGTTACGGACGCTTCCTCGGTGCCGGCGTGATCGTGTTCACCGCCTTCAGCGGCGCCCTCAACGCCGGTCTGCCAGTGATGTTCGACCGGGAATTCGGCTTTCTCAACAGGTTGCTGGTGGCTCCCCTGCGCTCGCGCAGTTCGATCGTGCTGGCCTCGGTGCTGTACATCACCGTGATGAGCCTGGTGCAGAGCGTGGCGATCATCGTCACAGCGGCCCTGCTCGGCTACGGCTGGCCCGGCCTGGCAGGGCTTGGGCTGGTTCTGCTCACCCTGCTCCTGCTGGTCTTTGCCGTCACCGCCCTCAGTCTCGGCCTCGCCTTCGCCCTGCCCGGCCACATTGAGCTGATTGCCGTGATCTTCGTCGCCAACCTGCCCCTGCTGTTCGCCAGCACGGCCCTGGCACCGCTCTCCTTCATGCCGGCCTGGCTGGGCTGGCTGGCGGCCCTTAATCCCCTCACCTTTGCGATCGAGCCGATCCGCGCCGCCTATGCGGGGCAGCTCTCCCTCTCCACCGTCGTGCTGGAGGCGCCCTACGGCCAGCTCAGCATCGCCAACTGCCTCACGGTGCTCGTGCTGCTGGCCCTGGGCCTGTTCCTGCTGATCCGGCCCCTGCTGGATCGAAAACTCAGCTGAGCGCCGCCCAGTCTCTGTGCTCCGATCACCTCTCTGAATCAACGCCGCCGTCATGACCAGCGAAACTGCCGCCCGACCCATCGCGATGGCCAGCGGCCTGATCGTGTCGGTGCAGGCACCCGAGGGCTCGCCGATGCGCCAGCCCGAGGTGATCGCCGCCATGGCCGAGGCGAGCCTGCGCAACGGGGCCACGGGAGTGCGCCTGGAGAGTCCTGAACACATCGGCGCGGTGCGGCGGCGATGCCCCAAAGCCCTGATCGTTGGCCTGTGGAAGCGCAACTTTCCAGACAGCCCGGTTTACATCACACCCGGTTGGGACGAGATCCAGGCTGTCTGGGCTGCGGGTGCCGATGTGGTGGCACTGGATGCCACCAACCGGCCCAGGCCTGACGGCCAGCTGCTGGCGGAGCTGGTGCAACGCGCCCGCAGCGAACTGGGGGCCACGCTGATGGCGGATGTGGATTCGCTCGCCAACGGCCTTCAGGCCGCAGCCCTGGGCTGTGACTGGGTGGGTACAACGCTTTACGGCTATACCGAAGCCACCAGCAGGTACCGTCCGCCGGCCTGGGGTGTGCTGGCAGAACTGCGGGCCCAGTTACCTGCAGAGGTGGCGCTCGTCTGTGAAGGCGGGGTGGCTTCTGCCGAGCAGGCCCGGCAAGCCCTCGATCTGGGCGCTGATGCGGTGGTGGTAGGCACTGCGATCACAGGAGTGGATCTGCAGGTGGCCACCTACTGCCGGGCCCTGAGCTGAGCTGAGCGACTAGGGATCCGCCGGCTGCGGTGGGAACCCCGATCAAGGAGGTGAAAATTTTCCTAAGCGGTCCGGAGGGGAGGGCAGCCGCACTCACACACTGGAAACAGTGTTGTGGCTGCAGGCAGAAACAATGACCGGCAACCGGGCTGGAAACCGCACTCGCACCGGGCTTCTTCTGATGAGCACCGTGCTGCTTGGCATGCCTTTGTCCAGCTTCCATCTCAATCAGATGCAGGCTCTGAACCGGGAGCTGGGCCGGCTCTGCGCCAGCCCGCCCCGCGAGGCCCTGAGCGTTTGCCGTATCCACGCCAAGCTTGTGCGTTCGCTGTGAAAAGCGCCGCCTAACGAGCTCAGTCCGGCGGATCACATCATGCCGGGCATGCCCATACCGCCCATACCGCCCATTCCACCCATACCGCCCATTCCACCCATGTCACCCCCGCCAGCCGGCGCGGGAGGTTCTGGCTTGTCGGCGATGACGGCCTCGGTGGTGATCAGCATCGCCGCAATCGAAACCGCATCCTGCAGAGCCAGGCGGGTGACCTTGGCAGCATCGATGATGCCTGCAGCCAGCAGATCTTCGTAACTGCCGCTGAGGGCATTGAAGCCTTGTCCACGCCGCAGGATCTCAGCACACACCACCGCCCCGTCGGCACCGGCATTGGCAGCAATCTGCTGGAGAGGCGCCGCCAGAGCCCGACGCACAATCTCGACACCGGTGCGCTCATCGCCGGTGCTGGCGGCGGAGAGTTCACCCAGGCCTTCGGCGAGCTGGAGCAGGGTGGTGCCACCGCCGGCGACGATGCCCTCCTCCACCGCCGCCCGGGTGGCATTGAGGGCATCCTCGATGCGCAGCTTGCGGTTCTTCAGTTCGGTTTCGGTGGGGGCGCCCACCTTGATCACGGCCACGCCGCCGGCCAACTTGGCGATGCGTTCCTGCAGCTTCTCGCGGTCGTAATCGGAATCGGTGCGATCGAGCTCACGGCGGATCGCACCGACCCGGTCGGAAACAGCCTGCTGGTGGTCACCACTGGCCACGATCGTGGTGTCGTCTTTGGTGATGGTGATGCGCCTGGCACTGCCCAGCTCCGCCAGGCTCACCTTCTCCAGAGTCATCGCCTGGTCCTCGCTCACCAGCGTGGCGCCAGTGAGCACGGCAATGTCGCCGAGCATGGCCTTGCGGCGATCGCCGAAGCCGGGCGCCTTGACGGCGGCGACCTGCAGCACACCACGGTTTTTATTGACCACCAGGGTGGCCAGGGCCTCACCATCCACGTCCTCAGCGATGATCAACAGCGGCCGGCCAGAACGGCTCACAGCTTCCAGCACCGGCACCAGATCGGCGATAGCACTGACCTTGCGATCGGTCACCAGAACCAGCGGGGTCTCGAACACGCATTCGCGGCGGTCCTGGTCGGTGACGAAATAGGGCGAGGCGTAGCCGCGATCGAAGGCCATTCCCTCGGTGACCTCCAGTTCGGTTGCCAGGGAATTGGATTCCTCCACGGTGATCACCCCATCGGCGCTCACCTTCTCCATCGCCTCGGCGATCATCCGACCGATCTCCTCATCGTTGCCGGAGCTCACGGTGGCCACCTGTCGGATGGCGTCATCACCCACCGGCAGAGCCCGTTCGGAAATGCCAGCCACCACCTGGGCCGCGGCCTTCTCCATGCCCCGGCGCAGGCCTACAGGATTGGCGCCGGCGGCCACATTGCGCAGGCCCTCATGCACCATCGCCTGGGCCAGGACGGTGGCGGTGGTGGTGCCGTCGCCAGCGGAGTCCTTCGTCTTGGTGGCCACCTGCTGCATCAACTTGGCACCCACGTTTTCGAAGGGATCCTCCAGCTCGATCTCCTTGGCGATGGTGACGCCGTCATTGACAATGTCGGGCGCACCGAACGACTTCTCCAGCACCACGTTGCGACCTTTGGGACCAATCGTCACCTTCACCGCATCCGCCAGGGCGTTCACACCCCTCTCAAGGGCGGCGCGGGACTCATCGGAAAAGCTGACCAGCTTGGCCATTGTTTGAGCTGATGAACGGGCCCCCCAGGCTCCCATGCCGCCCCGGCACACCGCGGTGGGGAAAGCCGAATCAGCGCCTGAAGCCGCGGGCGGGACTCGATAGGGTGCGCCCCAAACCGTGCCGGTATAACGCCATAACTGGCGGCCCTATGGACGACCTGCTGCAGTCCGCCATGGAATCGGCCCTCGACAGCGCCGTCGCTCCGGTGGTGCTAGATCCGACCACCAGCGCCAATGCCATGATCTTTGCCCTGATCACCCTGCTGGGGGTGGCCATGGCAGTGATCTACGTGCCGCTGCGGCTGTTTCTGACCGTCACTGCGCGGAGCCGCCGGTTGCGGTTGTTGCAGCGCATCCGCCAGTTGCGGGAGGAGCTGGGGAAACCGGTGGGCAGCACCTGAACCGCCGCAGGCTCAGCGCATCACCATGCCGCCATCCACCTGCAACACCTGGCCGGTCATGTAGGCAGCGGCGGGGTCGGCAGCGAGAAACCGCACAGCGCCGGCCACCTCGGTGGGCTGACCCATGCGGCCCAGGGGAATCGCCTTGAGGATCGGCTCCTTATCGAGCGCGGCGGTCATGTCGCTCTCGATGAAGCCGGGTGCCACAGCATTCACAGTGACGCCACGGCTGGCGAATTCCGCGGCAGTGCTGCGGGTGAGGCCGATCACGCCGGCCTTGGCGGCGCTGTAGTTGGCCTGGCCGGGATTGCCCATCAGCCCCACCACCGAGGTGATGTTGATGATCCGGCCACTGCGGGCCTTCAGCATCGAGCGGCTCACGGCGCGGGTGCACAGGAACACGCCGGAAAGGTTGAGATCGATCACGCTCTGCCAGTCGGCGCTCTTCATCCGCATCAGCAGGCCATCGCGGGTGATGCCGGCGTTGTTCACCAGCACATCCAGGCGCCCCTCCTTGTCCAGCACCGCCTTCACCATCGCCTCCACCTGCTCCTCCTCGGCCACGTTGGCCCGGTGAGCCCAGGCCTGACCGCCGGCCGTCTGAATGGCGGCCACCACGGACTCGGCGGCAACCGGCGAGCTGGCGTAGTTCACCACCACGGTGGCACCGGCAGCGGCGAGTTCGGCGGCGATGGCCGCGCCGATACCCCGGCTGGCCCCGGTGACGAGGGCGACCTGGCCGGCGAGCGGGGTGAGTGGGGCCATGGAGCAGCAGACGGAACGGGCCCGAATCGTATGGCCGCGGATGGCCGCTGGTTCAGGCCAGACCCAGGCCCGCCAGCACCGCCTCGAGGTCGAGGCTGGCCAGCTGGCCAGCCGACCCGAGCACCTGCACAGCAGCGCGCTCGGGCAGCTGGGCGGCATCACGGCCAAGCGCCACCAGGGGCAGACCGAACAACAGGGCCAGCTCGATCACCAGCGGATCGCTGGCCAGCACCACATCGGCCAGGGCGATGCGAGCCGCCCGCTGACGGAGGGAGCCTGCGCCCGGATCGATGGTGCGCAGGCCGGGCAGCGTCCTGCGGATGCGCTCAGGCAGGGCCTGCCAGCGCTCAGCGGGCCAGTCAGCCGGGCCACCGAGCGGGGCCAGCAGCAGCAGGGGGCCATCGCCAGCGGGAATGGCCGGCGCCGCCTCAGCCAGATCGGCCTGAGGCATGGTGAGCCGGAAGGTATCAGCGTCGAGACTCACACCGATCGGTCTGAGGAAAGCCTGCCAGTCGGCCTGGTTGGGCCAGCCACCGGTGGCCGCGCCGACCCGCTCGGTAGCCGAGAAGCCACCGGTGGCGAGGCGGGTGGGAATGTGGCTCATCGAGAGCATCAGATCCACCTGGCGACCGCTGGCCCGGTTGATGCAGAGCTGGAAATCGGGCTCGCGCACCGTGCCGAGCAGGTTGGCCCAGTCGGCCAGTGTGCCGCCGTCGAAGGCAAACAGGATCGGCTTCACCCGCGACGGGTGGAGACTCCAGATAGGGGCGGCACCGGCCGCACACACCACCTGCACCTCCGCCCGGAGCTGATCGGCCACAGCGGCCACAGCCGGGAAAGCCTGGAGCTGACGGCTGCTGTCGCCCGGGATCAGAAACAGGGCGCGCATCGCAGTCGATCGGGCACGGTGGCCTGATTGTATGGAGCCTGTCTGTCCTGGCCCAGCGGGGGGAGGTTGTCTGTGCATCTGCTGATCGCCGCCGCCGGCAGCGGCCGCCGCATGGGGGCGGCCGGCAACAAATTGCTGCTCGAGGTGGCCGGCCGGCCCGTGCTGGCCTGGACCCTTGAAGCCGCCCTTGCCTCGCGGAGCGTGCACTGGATCGGCATCGTCGGGCAGCCGGTGGATGCCGATCCGATCGCCGCGATCGTGACGGCTGCCGCGGCGGACCGGCCCGTGCAGTGGATCGTTGGTGGCGACACCCGGCAAGAGTCGGTGCGCCGGGGCCTGGCCGCGCTGCCTGCGGAGGCGGAAGGGGTTCTGATCCACGATGGCGCCCGCTGCCTGGTGCAGCCCTCCCTGTTCGACCGCTGCGCTGAAGCCGTTGCCGCCGGTATGGCCGTGATCGCCGCCACTCCCGTCACCGACACGATCAAGCAGGTGGATGGCCAGGGCACCATCACCGCCACGCCAGAGCGCAGCGGCCTCTGGGCAGCCCAGACACCCCAGGGGTTTGCGGTGGGGCGCCTGCGCCAGGCCCACGCCCGGGCCGAAGCGGCCGGCTGGAGTGTGACCGACGATGCGGCCCTCTTTGAGCGACTCGGCTGGCCGGTGCAGGTGCTGGAAGCGCCCGCCTCCAACATCAAGCTCACCACACCCTTCGACCTCACCGTGGCGGCCGCCCTGCTGGCCGGGAGCGGCTGAGGGCTTTCCTCTGGCGATCAGGGCTGCCGATCAGCGCTGCCGATCAGCGCTGGTGGTCAGGGCAGCTGAAGCTCAAGCAGGCCTGCCGTGGCGTCGAGCCGGGCCATCGCGCCGAGCGGGAGCGCCGCGTTGCCGCAGCGGTGCCCCACCGGCAGCCGCGCCAGCACAGGGATCCCCAGATCAGCCGTGCGCTCACGCAGCACCTGCTCCAGCCGCCGATGGACCAAGGCCTGCCCAGCCACGGCCTGATCGCCGAGGTCGCACGGGTCATCGTCAGAGTCGTCGCAATCGGTGAACGCCCCGAAGCCGATCCCGGCGAGCTGGCCCAGGGCACCGGCCAGGCGCCAGTGGGTGAGCATCCGATCGAGGCGATAGGGAGCCTCTCCGACATCCTCAAGCACCAGGATCGCGCCCGCCAGAGCGGGCAGGTGGGCTGTGCCGAGCAGGTGGGTTGCGACGGTGAGATTGGCCACCAACAGCGGCCCTGAGGCCACGCCTTCGCTCCAGCACTCCCCCGGCAGAGCGGGCAGCGACTCACCGAACAGCAGCTGCCGCAGCCTCTCACGGCTCCAGGCGGGCTCGGCAGCCAGGGTGGTGAGCAGCGGACCATGCACGGCGCCGCCGCTGCCCTGAGCCAGCTGGGCCCAGAGCAGGGAGGTCACATCGCTGAAGCCGAGCAACCAGCGGGGCGGCAAGGTGATTGGCTGCTCCAGCAGCCGCGCCGAACCCCAGCCGCCGCGCAGGCAGGCCAGCAGCGCCGCAGCGTGCTGGTCCGGTCGCTCCAGATCAGCACGCCGATCCTGGTCCGATCCGGCCAGATAGCCCCACACGCGCCTGTGGATCGGGCGCCGCTCCACCGCCAGGCCCCATTCCTCGAGAACGGCGATCCCCGCATCCAACCGTTCCAGCGCGGCCGGATCGGCGAGGGCGGAACTGGCGGCCGCCAGCCCGACCCGATCGCCAGGCCGCAACGGCCGCGGCCAGCGCAGGGCCTGGGCGCTCGTCATGGCAGGCGCCCCAGCACCAGGGCCAGCAGCAGCAGGGCACCGAGCTGAACCTGACGGCTGAAGTGGCGGGCGCAGGCCGCCGGGGTGGGCTCGGCTCCGCGACGCTGCCAACGCATCAGCAACAGCCCCTGAGCGAGCATTGCCATAGCCCCCGGCAGCCCCAGCAACCAGCCCAATGGGTTGAGACCGCGCAGGCCGGCCGCCAGACCGAGGCAGAGGACCGTACCCAGATAGCAGAGGGTCACCGCCAAGGGCGCATGACGGCCGAGGCTGAGCGCACTGCTGCGCACCCCGATGCGGCGGTCATCAGCCCGGTCGGCCATTGCATAGACCGTGTCGAAACCGAAGGTCCAGAGCAGAGTGGCCAGCCAGGTGAGCGCCAGCGGCCAACCGCCGACGAGGGAACCGCTGGCAGCAGCCCAGGGGATCAGCACGGCGAAGCCCCAGCAGAAGGCCAGCACCAGCTGGGGGTACGCGAACCAACGCTTGGCAGATGGATAGAGGAGCACCGGTGGCAGGCATGCCAGCGCCAGCAGCAGGCACAGACCCCGCTGAGCCTCGGGCAGACCGAACACCACCACCACCAGGGCCAGCCCCAGGCAGCCCAGCAGCAGCCCCCCCGCTTCGATAGTCCCCAACCGGCCCGCGGCGAGCGGCCGGCGGCGCGTGCGCTCCACCAAGGGGTCGATGCGGCGATCCCAGAGGTCATTGGCGATGCAACCAGCAGCGCTCACCGCCAGACCGCCCAGCGCGATCCAGCCCACCAGGGCCAGCGGCGGCGGCACGCTCGGCAGCAGCCACAGGCTCCAGCCGGCAGGAATCAGCAGGATCAATCGGCCGCTCGGCTTGTGCCAACGCACCAGCTCCAGCCAGAGGCGCCAGCGGGGCACTGCAACGGTGGGCGAGCCTGTCAAGGCTTGTGTCCGGGTGCGGTGCAGGCTAGGGGGTGCCAGGGGGTGGCAAAGTGGCGCGGCCTTGTTCCAATCCGGCCCCATGGATCAGGCCCCCCCGCCCCTGCAGGCTGATCGGCGGCGCGTGGCGGCCATCGACATCGGCACCAATTCGATCCACCTGCTGATCGCCGAGGTCGACGAACAGCTGCGCAGCTTCTCCGTGCTGCTGGCCGAAAAAGCCACCACCCGCCTGGGCGAACGGGATCCCGACAGCGGCGATCTCAGCGCCGATGCCATCGAGCGCGCCTTTCGCACTCTCCGGCACGACCGCCAGCTGGCGGAGAGCCATGGGGTGGAGCAGATCGTCACCGCCGCCACCAGCGCCGTGCGCGAGGCGCCGAACGGCCGCGACTTTCTCCAGGCCCTGCAGGACCAGCTCGGGCTTGAAGTCGATCTTGTGAGCGGCCCGGAGGAAGCCCGGCTGATCTATCTGGGCGTGCTCTCCGGCATGAGCTTCGGAGACCGGCCGCACACGATCATCGACATCGGCGGCGGTTCCACTGAACTGGTGCTGGCCGATGGTTCCGACGCCCGCGTGCTCACCAGCACCCGCATCGGCGCCGTGCGGCTGCAGCGCGAGTTCTGCCAGCCCGATCCGATCCCAGCGGAGCGCCGCGGATTCCTGCAGGCCTACATCCAGGGGGCGATGGATCCGGCGGTGGCCGAACTGAAACGGGCCCTCACCCCTGGGGAGATCCCCCAGCTTGTGGGCACCAGCGGCACGGCGATGGCCCTGGCGGCTCTCGCGGCCGCTGAGGACCAGGCACCGCCCCTGAAGCTCCAGGGCTTCCGGCTCAGCCGCGAGCGCGTCGACCAACTGGTCGAGCGCCTGGTGACCATGACGCCGGAGCAGCGGCGGGCCCTCACGGCGATCAACGACAGACGGGCCGAGATCATCGTGCCCGGTGCCCTGATCCTGCAGACCACGATGGCGATGCTGGGGGCGCGCGATCTGGTGGTGTGCGATCGGGCCCTGCGAGAGGGGTTGATCGTTGACTGGATGCTGCGCAACCAGCTCCTGGGCGACCGCTTCTCGTTTCAGAGCACGATCCGGGAGCGCACGGTGCTGCATCTGGCCCGCAGCTTCGGGGTGGACCTGACCAAGGCAGACCGGGTGGCCGGCTACGCCCTGAGCCTCTACGACCAAACCCGGGGCCTGCTCCACGACGACGACAACGACGATGGCTGCGGTGAGGAGGGGCGCCAGCTGCTCTGGGCCGCAGCCCAGCTGCACACCTGCGGCAAGAGCATCAACATCTCCGCCTACCACAAACACAGCTGGTACCTGATCCGGCACGGCGAGCTGCTGGGGTACTCGCACATGGAACACCTGATGGTGGCGGCAATTGCCCGCTACCACCGCCGCAGCCTGCCCAAGAAGCGGCACGAGGCGTGGCAGCTGATCACGGGCCGGGAGCAGCGCCGCTGCGTGGCGGCGATGGCGCTGCTGCTGCGGCTGGCCGCCGCCCTAGACCGCCGGCCGGCCGATGGGATCGCGGCGATCCGGGTGCGACCGATCGAGAGCGGCAGTGATCGCGGCCTGGAGGTGGAGCTGGTGCCCCGCCAAGGAGCCCCTGGTGAACCGGCCGTGGACCTCAGCCTGGAGCGGTGGAGCCTCGGGGCCTGCAGCGAGGTGGTGATGGAAGCCAGCGGTCTCCAGCTCAGGGTGCTGGAACCGACGGGCGAGCCTGGCTGAGGGGGGGGCTGAAGCGGCTCCAGGCCACCGATTCGATCGTCCCGAGCGGTCTGGGAGCCTCGCCGCTGGGGCTGACGATCACCAGATCAGGTCGGCCGGCAAGCACCTGCAGCTCGCCGGTGAGGGGAAAACGACGTTCACCGAGGAAAGTACCGCGGAACAGCACGGTGTCATCGCCGCGACGCACCTCCAGCCAGCTGGGCTCCCTGGCCTGGAGCACCAGTTCGGGCTGCCTGGCTGCGACCGGTCGATTCGTTGCAGGAGCGCCGGCCTTGGCCGGCACCGGCGGCTGCGGCTGGTTCCGCCCCCTGCCCCACCCCTGAACCACACCCCAGAGGCCTGCCGCACCCAGGCCAATGGCAGCAACAGCGGCAATGGCACTGATCAAGGTGAGCGTCAGCCGGGCGCGCCCGGAGGCAGCGGCCGCGGGCGGACTGGTGAGCTCGGCGTGCGCAACGGGTGCGGGGCGGGCCAGCCCGGCCTGCCCGGACCGGAGAGCGGCGATATCCGCATCGATGTTCAGTCCGAGGCTGGCGGCGACCCGACGGGCCTGAGCCACCACGAACACCGGTTCCGGCAGAGCTTGCCCATCCCCCTCTTCCAGGGCGCGCAACTGCTCAACCCCCATGTGCAGTCGAGCCGCCATCTGCTCGCGCGTCACTCCCCTGGCCAGGCGGGCCTGCTCAAGGGACTGACCAAGCCGTTGAAGTTCCGGACTCTGCGCTGCGTTCAAGGCTCCGATGGCACAAACCCGGCAGTGGCAAGCCTGCGAGGCGGATCCAGCGCATTGTGAAGCCCCTGTCCAGACCGTGCATTGGGCCTGTCACCAGCGGTGATCAGCGAAGCGCTGGGCTCCAGAACGGGATGACACGCTCAGGCTCACGGTTTGCCTCTGATCTGCCCCCCCTCTGCTGAAGCTGACAGAAGCTGGCCTGCCAGTCACAGCTAGAGCAATGCGGTCAGAGCAATGAAAGCTGCGTGTCTGAAGCAGGTTCTCCGAGCCAGATGCCTGAGAGTGGAATTGCAGACCGGATTTCCGGAAAAATTGATGGGCGATACTGGATTCGAACCAGTGACCCCTTCCGTGTGAAGGAAGTGCGCTACCGCTGTGCTAATCGCCCATTGTTGTCATCGCCGATCGATGTCCCTGCTGCTGCCGCGCCGAACGGGTCGACAGCGAGTGCTGGCTACAGCAAAATGCCGGACGGCCTAGTGCCGGACGGGCTGATGCCGGACGCCTGTGGGTCGGATGACTGTGTTCTGATCGTAACCCATAGCCGCGTTGCCTATGCCCCCTGACAAAAAGCCGCAAAACAGGGTCGTGGCGCCATCCTTCACCATGGGAGAGCAACCACCGTTCCGGCCTTGCCCACCGCCCCAGGCTCTTCCACTAACGCGCCCGCTGCCGCCGCCGACGGAACCCACAAGACGATCGACAACCTCCCCAGCAACGTGACCAGCCACGATTCCGCCCCCGGAGCACTGCCCCAGGGGACGGCGGAAGCCACTGCTACGCCGATCGACGTGTTGATCGTGGGGGGCGGCGTCTGCGGCACTGCCCTGTTGTTCGAACTGGCCCGCTACACCGATCTGAGCCGGATCGTCCTGGTGGAGCGCTACGACGAGCTGGCGCGGGTGAACTCCAGGGCCACCAACAACAGCCAGACGATCCACTGCGGCGACATCGAGACCAACTACACGCTCGAGAAGGCGGTGAAGGTGAAGCGCACGGCCGAAATGATC
Source organism: Prochlorococcaceae cyanobacterium (assembly GCA_040399265.1). Classification (GTDB taxonomy): domain Bacteria; phylum Cyanobacteriota; class Cyanobacteriia; order PCC-6307; family Cyanobiaceae; genus NIES-981. The sequence continues at coordinate 102,035 of JBBASO010000001.1, read as the reverse complement.
GTGCACTATGCCGAGCTGCTGCCCCCTGAGCAGCGGCAGCGGTGCGTGTTCCGCACCCCAAAGATGGTGCTGGCCGTGGGGGAGAACGAGTGCGCTGGCCTGCGCGAGCGCTTTGCGCGCTTCTCGCCCCACTTCCCGGCGATGGAGCTGCTGGAGAAACAGCAGATCGCCGCTTGGGAACCGAATGTGGCCTTGGTGGCTGGTCAGCTGCGACCCGAGGAGCTGGTCGCGATCGGCATCCGCAGCACCTACACCGCTGTCGACTACGAGGAACTTTCTCAGTCGTTTGTGGATCAGGCCCGGGTGGCGATCGCTGCGGGCGACAACCGCCGCCGCCTTGAGCTGCAGCTCGGCACCACGGTGACGACGATCATCCCAGAGGGGGAGTTGTTCCGGGTGACGCTGGCCCCCACCCCAGGCTGCCGATCCGGGCTGGCTGCCGACGGCACAGCATCGGCACACCGTGAACTGCTGGTACGCCACGTGGTGGTGAATGCCGGCGCCCACAGCCTGCTGATGGCCCAGCAGATGGGCTTCGGCCTGGACTACTCCTGTCTGCCGGTGGCGGGCAGTTTTTACTTCACCCCCGATCTGCTCAAGGGCAAGGTGTACACAGTGCAGAACGACAAGCTGCCCTTCGCCGCCATCCATGGCGACCCCGACGTGCGCGCCCCCGGCAAGACCCGCTTCGGCCCCACCGCCCTGCTGCTGCCCTTGCTGGAGCGTTACAGGCCTGCTTCCTTCTGGGAATTTCTGAAGGTGCTGCGGCTCGACTGGGCCGTGCTGACGGTGTTCTGGCAGTTGCTGCGCATCGCCGACATCCGGAACTACATCTTCAAGAACCTCCTGTTTGAGGTGCCCTGGCTGCGGCGGCGGCTGTTTCTGGCCGATGCCCGCAAGATCGTGCCTGGCATGAAGCTGGCCGATCTGCGTTTCGCCGAGGGCTACGGCGGCGTACGGCCCCAGCTGATCGACAAGCGGAATCGCAAGCTGATGCTGGGCGAGGCCAGCATCCCCGCCCTGCCAGGACTGGTGTTCAACGTCACGCCGTCGCCGGGTGGCACCTGCTGCCTGGGCAATGCGGCCAGGGATCTGGAGGCGATTGCCGACCGACTCGGCTGCCGTTTCGACAGAGATCGCCTGGCCTGTGAGCTGTACGGGGAAGCCGTCGCCTGCAGCTGAATCAGCGGCCTCCATCAATCAGCGGCTCAATCCGCTTGCTGCTCTGCCGGCGGGGCCATGCCGGCAGAAACAGACCTGACTGGAGCTTCGTCCTCGGGTGCGCCACCGCGGAACAGATGGCGGTGGCTGGCCGAATAGAGCCTGGAGCGGGTCTGCTCGGGGGGCGCCAATGCAGGGCTCACCACATAGAGCGTGGTGCGGATCAGCGCACGCTCGCGGCTCACCTGCGCCATCTCAGAGAGAGGCACGACGGTGAGCCATTGATCTGGCCAGCTCACCCGATAGCCGATTGCCACCGGGGTATCGGCTGAATAGTGACGCAACAGTTCAGCCTGCACCTCCTCCACGTGGCGTGCCGACAGATACAGACAGAGCGAGGCGCGCAAGGAAGCCAATCGGGCCAGGGATTCAGACGCGGGCACGCCGGTGCGCCCTCCGGCTCGGGACAGCACGATCGTCTGCACCAGTCCTGGCACCGTCAGTTCCGCCTGCAGCGCAGCGGCGGTGGCCTGATAGGCACTGATTCCCGGCACCACGTCAACGCCGATGCCGGCATCGGCGAGACAACAGATCTGCTCCGCCAGCGCCCCGTACAGGCAGGGATCGCCGTCATGCAGGCGCACCACTCGGAGGCCGGCCCTGGCCCGCTCCACGATCAGAGCCATCAGCTCCTCAAGCGTGAGTGTGCTGGTGCGGATGCACTCGCAACCTGCGGGAGCGAGGGCGATGATCTGGGGACTGACCAGCGAGTCGGTCACCACCAGCACCTCAGCCCGCTCAATCGCCCGGGCGGCTCGGAGGGTGAGCAGATCAGGAGCACCTGGCCCGGCCCCGACAATCCACACGCGTGCTTCGGGCACCGGCTCAGCGGCTGGATGAACGGAATCGCTCAATGAGGCACTCCGGCGGGATCGGGCAACGGCCGACGACGGGCAAGCAGCCACCACAGACCGGTTGCACCCAGGGCAATCAACAGCAGGCTCACCAACTGGGCCATGCGAATGCCACCTTCACAAAAGGGAGGCTGGGCGAACAGACAGAGTGGATCGATGCGCAGACCCTCGATCCAGAACCGGCCTGCGCTGTAGGCCATCAGATAGACGCAGCTGAGTGCGCCTGCAGGCAAATTGATCCGACCGCGGCTGGCCAGACGGAACAACACCAGCAGCAAGACAAGGACCCCAACATTCCAGATGGACTCATAGAGAAAAGTGGGATGAAAGTAGAGCTGATCAAGAAATTCAGGCGGCCGATTGGCCGCTGGAATCTTGAGCCTCCAGGGCAGGTCGGTCGGCACACCGAATGCTTCGGAGTTGAAGAAATTTCCCCAGCGACCGATGGCCTGGCCTAGGGCCACCGCCGGCATCAGCACATCCAGGAGCGGCCAGAAGCGCTGCCGACGCCAACGGCAGTAGACGACCGTGGTGAGCACGCCGCCGATCAGGGCGCCGTGGATGGCGATGCCACCCCGCCAGATGGCCAGAGCGTCCACCGGATTGTTGGCGTACTGACGCCATTCGAGCGCGACGTAATAGATGCGTGCCCCGATCACGGCACCCAGTACCAACAAGGGCAGCAGATCAGCGATCAGGACAGGTTCGATCCCTCTGGCTCGGCCCAGCCTGGTAGCCAGGGCAAGGCCCGCCAGCACAGCGATCGCGATCAGCAGGCCGTACCAGCGCAGGGAAAAAGGGCCCAACTGGAAGACCAGGGGCCCCGGGGAAGTGAAGGTGGCAAGCATGGAACAGAGAATCGGGCCACTCACGCAATCAAGGTCAGACGATGCCTTCGGCAGCCTGCACCTTCTCGACCTGACGCTTCTTCAGCACCAGCATGATCTGGGCAAGAGCAATGGCAGCGAAGAAAGCCAGAAGGCCGTAGATGCGCACGGGGTTCTGCAGCACGATCTCGGCATCAACCTGTCCGAAACCGCCCACATTCGGGTCGTTGGTGAGGGCAGCGCCGGCCACAACACTATCGCCGACGGCAACGGTCAGAACAGGGCCAGCAGGGATGGCATCAGATACGGAAGTGCCATCGACCGTGGTGATCTCGACCGTTGACCCACCATTGTCCGCGGGGGTGATGGCGGCGATGGTGCCGGCCACAGAAGCGTTGTAGACGCCGTTGTTGCTCTTCTCACCGGTGGGATACACCTGACCGCGACCACGGTTGCCACCCACGTGAAGTTGGTACTTGCCGAAGTGGATGTTGCTGTCGGCTCCCGGATCGGGGGAGAGCAGCGGGAAGACGATCTCCTGATGATTGTCACCAGGCAGAGGACCGACCAGCAGGATGTTGGGTTGGTCTTCGGAGTACTGGGTGAAATACACACCGGCGGTCTCCTCTTTCAGCTCCTCAGTCAGCCGGTCCTGGGGGGCGAGCGTGAAGCCGTCGGGAAGCATCACCACCGCACCCACATTCAGACCGGTGCTGCTGCCGTCACCGGCGACCTGCTGCACGGAGGTGTCGTAGGGGATCTCCACCACAGCCTTGAACACCGTGTCGGGGAACACGGCTTGGGGCACTTCCACCCGGGTGGCCTTCTTGGCGAGGTGGCAATTGGCGCAGACGATCTTGCCGGTGGCTTCGCGGGGGCTGGCGTAGTTCTGCTGCGCCCAGAAGGGATAGGCCCAGCTGGGGCTCGCAGCCCCCAGGATCACGGCCAGAGCCAGGCTGGAGCCGATCAGGGAAGCGAGCAGGGAGGAGAGGGAGCGGCGCATCGGATGTGGAAGTGGGACGACGGGAGGGGAAGGATCTGTCGCGTCAGACCCACCAGGGCTTGTCGCCGGTGCGGAAGTCGGTCTCCGTCCACTGGCTCACAAAGACGTTGTCGTTGTCGACGGACACGTGGGCCAGGGCCAGAGAGAGAGGCGCCGGACCGCGCACCACCTTGCCGGTGGCGTCGTACTGGGAGCCGTGGCAAGGGCACATGAACTTGTTGGCACCGCTGTTCCAGGGCACCACGCAGCCGAGATGGGTGCAGATGGCGTTAATGCCATAGCTGCCGATGGCGTCGTCGCCCTCCACGATCAGGTAGGTGGGATCACCTTTCAGGCCCTGAACCAGGCTGCGGTCGCCCTCCTTGTGGCTGCTCAGCCAACCGCTGGCAGTGACCGTGTTGCCCAGCTCATCCTTGGCGGTGGTGCCGCCACCAGAGCCGGCCGCCCTGGGGGGAATGAAGTAGTTGACCACCGGATACAGGGCCCCGAGGGCCACGCCGGTGACCGACCCGAAGGTGAGCAGATTCATGAATTGCCGACGACCCATTCCGGGCACATCACCACTCGCGCTGGCTGGGATCTGGGTCATGAACAACGTGCCGGTGTAGCCGGTGCAACGTGGCGGCCACATTAAGTCCTGCCCTCCCCACACCGCCGCGGCAGTGGGGAGGTCCCGCCCCACTGCAACAAGCTGTTGTGCGTGGGAGCGCCGCCGTGCCGCGACACTCCTTTGCTGCTAGGGGTCGTCTTGGCGTCCTGTTCCGGTTCGCCCTCTCCGTCTTGCCGCCCACCATTCCCCCGTCTGCCCCCTCGTCGCCGCTCAGCGGGGCGGAGCTTCTGGGCCTGCTGCGCCGGCGCTGGCAGGCCTCCTACGACCTGCAGCTGGTGCAGCGGCGCGGCCGCCTCTACCTGCAGGTGATGTGGGCCTACCTGGAGCAGCAGTCGTTTCCGCTCTCGCCCGAGGCCTATGCCGCCAGGCTGGAGGAGGTGGCCGGGATGCTGAATGGCATGGGCGTGGCCGGCCAGGTGCGCCACTGGCTGAGCACCACCACCGACAAGCCCCGGCTGGGGCGGGCCCTGGGGCTGGCCCTGGAGCCACCCCCAGAGCGGCGGGCGGAATACCTGATCTAACCGGCCTGGGCAGAGGAAACTGGGGCGGGGCGGAGCCGTTCGCTGAGGGCCACCAGCGCTACCCCCACCAGATACAGGCCCGTGATCGCGCCGCCCAGGAGCAGCATGGTCACCGGGTCGGTGGAAGGGGTAAGCACAGCGCCCGCGACCGCGGCTGCCAGCAACACCCAGCGCCAGGCCGCCAGCATGGTGCGGGCCCGGATCAGGCCGAGAGCACCAAGGATCAACTGCAGCACCGGCAGCTGGAAGGCCAGGGCGGTGGCCACCATCAGGAGCAGCACGAAGTCGAGGTAGCGCTCGATCGACCAGCTCGGCTCCACCACATCGGCGCCGTAGCTCACCAGGAAACGCAGGGCAGCCGGCACCAGAGCCCACCAGGCGAAGGCCAGGCCAGCGACGAACAGCACGGCCGAACCGGCCACAGCCGGAGCCACCAGGCGCCGCTCCCGCCGGGTGAGCCCGGGCAGCACGAAGGCCAGACTCTCGTAGAGCACCCAGGGCAGAGCCAGGCAGAGACCGGCGTAGCCCGCCACCTTCACGGACACGAACAGGAACTCACCCGGGGCCAGCTGCAGAAAGCGGATGCCATCAGCCGGCATCTCCAGCAGCCGCACCAGGGGCTTGACGAACACCAGGCAGCCGGCGGCAGCCAGCACCACCGCCAGCAGGCTGCGCAGGACCCGACGGCGCAGCTCCTCGAGGTGATCCACCAGGCTCATTTCCACTTCCGCTGGGAACTGATCGGCCGGGAGCCGGTCGGTGGATGGTGCCTCGGCGCTGCGGGGGATCCGGATCGGCGGCGGAGCCCCCGCACCGGGGGTGGGCGTTGTGCTGCTCATGATTGACGCGCTGGCAGCAGGCTAAGGGCCTGCTCCGGAATTCCCCACAGCACCGTGCCACCGCGGTGGCGCACGGTGCCGGCGGCGGCGCCGGGAATCCGCTGCAGCTCATCGGTGGGCACCATCACCACCGGCACCCGGCCATTGGCCCGACCCCGACTGAAATGGGCGGCCAGATCAGCCGCCGCCTGCAGATCGGCGGCTTCGGCCTGCATCGCCGAGCTCTTCAGCACCACATGACTGCCGGGCAGTTCCTGAGCGTGGAACCACAGATCACCGCGACGGGCCTGGCGAAAGGAGATCCACTCGTTCTGGCGGTGGTTGCGGCCCACCTGCAGGAGCAGGCCCCGACCGGAACGCACCTCCAAGGGGAGGGGCTGGCCCGGCGGGGGTTCGGCCGCACGACGGGGTCGGCGCCCCTGCCGGCCGGCCGGCCCCAGCAGCTCCTCCAGCTCCTGGCGGATCGCCTCGAGTTCGGCCGGACTGCCAGCCTGGTCGAGGTAGGTGAGGCTGGCCTCGATCGCCAGTCCCCGCTCGCGGTGCAACGCCAGTCGCGGCGTGATCGCATCGACGGAGCGGCGCAGCTTGCGGGCCTGGCGGTACAGCTTCTGAGCGGCGTCGATACAGCTGCGGCTGGGCTGGCGCTGACAGAGCAGGGCATCGGCCTGACGCTGCAGCGCCTCACTGCCGGTGGCCGCCTCCAGCAAACGCTGCTGCTCTGCGGCCTGGTGCGCCTCGCGCTCCGCCTGGCGCATCAGCTGCTGCTGGAGCTGCTGACGCAGCTCCAGCAGGCGACGCCGCTGCAGATGGGCGTGGAAGTAACCAGAGAGCGCCCGGTTGATCGGCAACGGCTGCCCCTCTTCCGCCTCGCAAGGATTGCCGGACTGCCCAATGCCGGACTGCCAGCAGCCGATCTGCCAACAGGAATAGCCGCCGTCGTTGTCGGCGCGCCAGTGGAATCGCTGCTGCTCCAGGGCCTCGAGCCAGCCCTGCCAGGCGCTCCACAGCTGCTGCCACTGGTCTGGGCTGAAACGGTCCACCGGCTGGACGAGCCAGGCGGCTGGTGCCAGCTGGCGGCAGAGGGCCGGGCTGACCCCCTGGTAGGCGTCGCGCAGGGCCTGCTCCAGCGGCAGCGGCAGCAGCTGCACCTGTTGCCGCCAGCTGAGGAACGATTCGGTGCGACTCGGAAGGCGACCGGGAAGCGGCGGCGCTGGTTGAAAAGGATCGCCGGTGCCGATCGGTCGCAACCGGGATTGACCGGGCTTCACCTGACGGGCGATCGCGATCACCCTCTCCTCAGCGTCGAGCAGAAACAGGTTGCTGCGCCGGCCCATCAGCTCGATCACCAGGCAGCGCTCCGGCTGATCCCCTGGGCGACGGGCAAACGCCAGGCGCACCACCCGCTCCCAGCTGGGCTGCTCGATCGCCGTGAGAGCCAGACCTCGCAAGCCGTGCTGAAGCTGCTGAGCGAGCGTGCTGCCCTCTCCCTGGCGAGGGGGAGGATCAACGGCCACAACCCGGGCAGCTTCGGCCTGCCAGCTCAGCTCCAGCCACTGAACACCGTGCAGGTGGCGCAGGGCCAGCTGCACGGTCTGGCCATCTCCCTGCTGCGCCTTCTCGAAGCGACTGGGCAGCAGCAGTGTGCGCCACTCAGCCAGCACCGCCCGCAGGCTGGTGAGATCCATCGGTTGCAGCCGGAAGGTGGCTGACACGGAGCTCCAGGGAAAGCGATAGGGAGTTCCTACTCTGCAGCCCATCCCAGCCTCGATCGCAGCGATGGCCTGTCTCACCGTGATCACCGGTCCCAGCGGCGTGGGCAAGGGCACCCTGGTGAACCGCCTGCTCGCCCGCCATCCGCGGGTCTGGCTTTCGGTGTCGGCCACCACGCGCGCACCGCGCAGCGGGGAGCTGGAAGGCCAGAGCTATTTCTTTCTCACCCGGGACGCCTTCGAACAGCAGGTGGCGGCCGGGGGTTTCCTGGAATGGGCGGAGTTCGCCGGCAACCTCTACGGCACCCCCCGGCAGCCGGTGGAGGCGCACCTAGCCGAGGACAGGCCGGTGCTGCTGGAGATCGAGCTGGAGGGTGCCCGCCAGGTGCGCAAAACCTTTCCAGGCGCCTTTCAGCTGTTCATCAAACCGCCCAGCTTCCTGGAACTGGAACGACGCATCCGCGCGCGGGGTACCGATAGTGAGGAGGCCATCCAGCGGCGGCTGGAACGGGCCCATGTGGAGCTGGCCGCGGAATCGGAATTCGATGCCGCGCTGGTGAACGGTGATCTGGAGGAGGCGCTGGCCGAACTGGAACGGAGGATGGCGCTGGCCTGAGAACCGCTGCTGCCTGCTCAGCAGCAACAGCCGATTCAGCCATGACCAACCGAACAGCCTCGACCAACCGAACAGCCCTGCCCACCCAAAGCAAAAGCGGCCCTGGTGGGCCGCCGGACATGAGTGCTGACGCAGGCCAGAGCCGCTCACATCGGGTGAAAGAGCAGATCGGGGAAAAACCGATTGAACTCAATCAGGATGCCGGCCGTGATCGTGAACCAGATCGCTGAAAAGACTGGAGCGGTGGTCAGGAATTTTTTCATCGTCGTGGCAGTCGTGAGAGGGGTGCGGGAATGGAAGGGATCAGCGGGGCGAAACGGTGATCTTGTCGTCGGCCTCGGTGAGTTTGTTGCCGGTCAACTCGCCGAAGGCGGCCAGAGGCCAGGTGGCTGCTGCCAGAGTGCTCTTGAAGGCCAGCGGCAGATCGATCTGGATCTCCTTCATGGTGGCGTCCTTGCTACCGCGGATCGCCATCAGGTAGGTGCGGCCGGCCCAGCCGATGCAGCCAGCGATGTACAGGAAAGCGATGCCGGGGATGATGAAATCACCGGCGTGGCTCCAGCGGCCATCCACGATCAGGTGGGGCAGGCCATCGGTGCCGCAGAGGGCCTGGCTGTACATCTGAAAGCGGGCCTTGGCCTGGTCGGTCTTGGCGGCGGCGGCGCGCTGCTGGAAACGGGGGCTTTCGGCGCAGGGGGTGAGGCCGGCAACCGACGCATCCGCCCTGGCCACGGGCGCGAAGCCGAACAGCAGGAAGGCAGAGAGCAAAACCGCGCACAGGCGGGGGAAGAGACGGCGCATCGCGGTGCAGGATGTCACCAGCGGACAGTAGGGGCGCCCCTGCGGGCACATGACAACGGTTCTGGCCCTCGAAACAAGTTGTGACGAGTCGGCGGCCGCCCTCGTGCGGGACGGCGAGGTGCTCGCCGCCGCGGTGGCGTCCCAGGTGGAGGAGCACGCCCGCTGGGGTGGGGTGGTGCCGGAGATCGCGTCACGCCGGCATGTGGAAGCCCTGCCGCTGTTGCTTGAGCGGGTCTGCACCGAAAGCGATCTGCCGGTGGAGGCGGTGGATGCGGTGGCGGCCACGGTGGCCCCGGGGCTGGTGGGAGCGCTGCTGGTCGCTTCCGTCACGGGTCGAACCCTGGCGCGCCTGCACGCCAAACCGTTTCTGGGCATCCACCATCTGGAGGGTCATCTGGCATCCGTGCAACTGGGGGAGCCCCTACCGCCAGGGCCGAGCCTGGTGCTGCTGGTCAGCGGCGGGCACACCGAGCTGGTGCGGGTCGACGGACCTGGGCAGTACCTGCGCCTGGGGCGCAGCCACGATGACGCCGCTGGCGAGGCCTTCGACAAGGCAGCTCGCCTGCTGGGGCTGGCCTACCCCGGCGGTCCGGCGATCCAGGCGGCAGCGGCGGGCGGCGACGGCAACCGCTACCAGCTGCCCAAGGGCCGGATCTCGTTGCCGGAAGGGGGATTTCACCCCTATGACTTCAGCTTCAGCGGTCTGAAGACTGCGCTGCTGCGCCAGGTGCGCGCCCTGGAGCAGCAGCTGGCAGCAGGCAGCGAGCCCCTGCCGGTGGCTGATCTGGCAGCCAGCTTTGAGCGGGTGGTGGCCGAGGTGCTGGTGGAACGGAGCTGCCGCTGCGCCCGCGATCACGGTCTCAGCACCCTGGTGCTGGTCGGTGGGGTGGCTGCCAACAGGCGTTTGCGGGAGCAGATGGCGATCGGTTGCCGTCGCGACGGGCTGGAGCTGCGGATCGCGCCGTTGGCCTACTGCACCGACAACGCGGCGATGATCGGCGTGGCGGCCTGCAATCGCCTGAACGCGGGGCTGAGCAGCCCGCTCGACCTGGGGGTGGCGGCCCGACTGCCCCTGGATCAGGCGGGCCGTCTGTACCAGACGCCCGCCGCTTTTTAGGCGTCTTACTTTTTAAGCGTCTTACATTGTCTGCGACCGCCCTGCTTCGCCATGGCCGCTTCCGATCCAAGGCCGATGCCCGCGACGGCGGAACAGTCCTCAGCGGTCTCGACCGCTGAACGTGAGGCGGGGAGTGCCGATCCATCACTGCACCGGGCAGACGATCAGTCCGACGGCTTCGAATCTGCAGGCACGCCTGTCACCGCCAGTGAACTGAACGCCTGGCGCCGGGGCTTCACCCCCCAGGCCGAAATCTGGAATGGTCGGCTCGCCATGCTCGGCCTGTCCCTCGGCCTGACCGTGCTGCTGATCGTTCGTCTGGCGACGGCCTGAAGCCGGCCAATCTCAGTCGCGCGGCGGCAAGGTGTGCTGCGACTGCCTAAACGCGACCTCGCAGATCCTGAGCCAGTTCATTGGGCCTCAGGCTCTGAGCCAGGGCATCTTCAGCCTCGACCCGACCATCCTGCACGAGTTGCAGCAGAGCCTGATTGGCGGTCTGCATGCCGTCGAATCCGCTCCGGCGCATGATCTCCTCGATTTCATCGAGTTCACCGCGCTGGATGTAGTCCTTGCAGGCATCGGTGTTGATCAGGATGTCGTGATAGGCGCAACGCTTGCCATCCGAGCTTTTGAGCAGGCCCTGGGCGATCACGGCCAGCAGCGTTTCCGACACGGCCCGGCGGATGCTGTCCTGATCCTGGGGGGGGAACATGCCGAGCACCCGCTCCACCGTCTTAACGGCGGAGTTGGTGTGGAGGGTGCCAAACACCAGGTGGCCGGTCTGCGATGCCTCGATGGCGGTGGCCAGCGTCTCCTGGTCTCGGATTTCGCCGATCAGGATCACATCGGGATCTTCCCGCAGCGCCGCGCGCAAGGCGTTGTGAAAGAGCTTGGTGTGCTCGCCCACCTCCCGATGTCGGATCAGGGACTGACGGCTCTCGTGCACAAACTCCACCGGATCCTCGATCGTGAGGATGTGACGACGGCAGTTGCTGTTGATCCAGTCGATCATCGCGGCCAGCGTGGTGCTCTTGCCGGAGCCGGTCGGACCGGTGACCAGAATCATTCCCTTGGGCCGGTTGCAGAGTTCGCTCAGCACCGCCGGCAACCTGAGGTCTTCCAACGTGGAGATCTTCTGCGGAATCAGCCGAAGCACCATCGCCGGCCCACGGAAGGAATCCAGCAGGTTGATCCGCACCCGTACGAACGGAAAGGTGAAGGAGCCATCGAACTCCTTGTCGCGATTGAATTGATCCACTTCCGCCGGGCTGAGCATCTCCCTGACCCAGCGGTTGAAGGTGACTTGATCGGTGACCGGCCAATCGGTGCGCAGCATGTCGCCACGGCTGCGGTAGCGAGGCTCCTCGCCCACCCCCAGATGCACGTCGGAAATGCCGCGCTCATTGGCCAGCCGCACGATTCCCTCAAGGGTCTCCGGCAGAGAGCCGAAGGCGCCGCCGCCGCTGGTTGAGGACGGAGGGGCGGCGGGGAAGGGAGCCGCCGGGAAAGGAGCCGCCGGGAAGGGAGTCGCGGCGAAGGGTGGCGCGGAGAAGGGTGGCGGAGGAATGGGCGACGACGTCATCGGGAGCCACCAGGTCAACACCAGCTTCGCTGGCCGCAGGGGTTCTGTCAGCTCGGATGGGGCTCCGTAGGATCCGACCATTCGCCGTCGCATCCGGTGCCCCTGCCCCTGGTCACGATCGTGCTCGGCACCCGCCCCGAGGCGATCAAGCTGGCACCGGTGATCCGGGCCTTCCAGGCTGCCGACGCTTTCCGCACCCGGGTGGTGCTCACCGGCCAGCACCGGGAGATGGTGAGCCAGGTGATGGAGCTGTTCGGCCTGCAGGCCGACCACGACCTGGCCCTGATGGCACCGAAGCAGACCCTCACCCACATCACCTGCGCCGCCCTGAGCGGGCTGAAGGAGGAGTTCGCCGCCCACCGCCCCGACCTGGTGCTGGTGCAGGGCGACACCACCACCGCCTTCGCCTCGGCCCTGGCGGCTTTCTACGAGCAGATCCCCGTCGGACACGTGGAGGCGGGGCTCCGCACAGACAATCTGCTCGATCCCTTCCCGGAGGAGGCCAACCGCAGGCTGATCTCCCAGTTGGCCCAGCTGCACTTCGCCCCCACCGAGCGCTCGGCGGCCAACTGCCGCGCTTCGGGGGTGGTGGGTGACGTACTTGTGACGGGCAACACGGTGATCGACGCCCTGCTGCAGATGGCGGATCAGGCGCCGGCCTACGACCTCCCGGGGCTCGACTGGCACGCGCAGCGGGTGCTGCTGGCCACGGTGCACCGGCGCGAGAACTGGGGCGAGCGGCTGGGCGAGATCGGCACCGGCTTTCTGCAGCTGCTGGAGCGCTTCCCGGATACGGCCCTGCTGCTGCCCCTGCATCGCAACCCCACGGTGCGCGAGCCGCTGCAGGCCCTGCTTGGCGACCATCCACGCGCCTTCCTCACCGAACCGCTCGACTACGACCAACTGGTGGCGGCGATGCGGGGCGCAACCCTGGTGCTGACCGATTCCGGCGGCCTGCAGGAGGAGGCCCCGGCGTTGGGCAAGCCGGTGCTGGTGCTGCGCCGCACCACCGAGCGCCCGGAAGCGGTGGAGGCCGGCACCGCCCGGCTGATCGGCACTGCCAGCGCCGACATCCTCGCCGAAGCGAGCCTGCTGCTGAGCGATGCCGCTGCCTATGAGGCCATGGCCCGGGCCCACAACCCCTTCGGCGACGGTCAGGCCAGCGGTCGGATCGTCGCCGCTGCCCAGCGCTTTCTGGCCGTTCCCTAACGCCGCTTCTTCGCCCAGGGCGGCAGGTCGATGAACACTCGGGTGCCGGAGGTGATGCCGGCAATGATCTGGGTGTCCTTGCCACCGCTCATCCCCAGCTCCACCGGCTGGAACCGGGGCTGACGGTTGCGATCCACCAGCAGCACTCCCGGCTGGCCGTTTTCGGTGACGATCGCCACGGTGGGGACGAGGGTCTGGGCCTGCACCCGGCCGGTCTGGAAGCCCACGTCGGCAGTCATGCCGATCCGCAGTTCAGGCTGGGGATCGACAAAGCGCAACGACACATCGAAGGAGGTGACGTTGTTGAGCTTCACAGCCCGGGGTGTGATCCGCTTCACCCGGGCGGCGAAGCGGCGGTCGGGGAAGGCGTCAACCCGCACGCTTGCCTCCTGTCCCTCGCGCACCCGGCCGATGTCGCTCTCGGGCACCTTGGCCACCACCTCGAGCCCGCGCGAGAGCTCCACGATCGAGGAACTGGTGGCGCCGGCGGTGGCAGAGGCTGTAGTGGTGGGGGTGACGAAGGCGCCGGGATCGGCGAAGCGCTGCGTGATCACACCGGCGAAGGGTGCCCGCACGATCAGATCCGCCCCCTCCACCCGCCGGGCCTCCAGACGCTCCCGGGCAGCCCGCACTGCCATCTGGTCGACCTGGTACGTGCTGCGCACGGTGTTGTAGTCGCTGAGGCTGATGGCGCTCTCGCGGAACAACCTCTCGTTGCGCTCCAGTTCGCTGCGGCTGCGGACCAGCACGGCCTCGGCAGACCGCAGGTTGGCCTGCAGTTCCGCCAGGCGCTCCCGCAGATCATTGGCATCCATGCGGGCCAGGGACTGTCCCTGGCTCACCTGGTCGCCCTCCTCCACATAGAGCTCCTCGATCACGCCCTGGCGCTTCGGGCTCACGTTCACCCGCTGCTCTGCCTCCAGCTCGCCAGACACATTCACCACGCCGGGCAGATCGCCGGAACGGGCCACCACGGTGTAGGGCTCCAGGCTGGCCTGGGCAGTGACAGTGCGCTGACGCTGCCAGATCACAACGCCGCCGAAGGCCAGGGCCGCCAGCAGAGCCCCTGCCCAGAGACGACGGCGACGCCACAGGGGCCACGCGGCCATGCCGCCGGCAGCCGTGGCGGGCACCGTGGACGGTGCAGTCGTTGGGCGGCCGTTCCCGGCGAGCGGGGCCGCCGGCCGGTGCGGCGCGAGGTCGGGCTGGGGGGAACTGGAAATTGGTCTGACGGTCAGTCCATCCAGTCTCGCCGCTGGGGGGCACCACCTGCGGCCCGTAGATTCTCACCATGCTCAAAGCCGGAATCGTCGGGCTGCCCAACGTGGGCAAATCGACCCTGTTCAACGCTCTGGTAGCCAACGCGCAGGCGGAGGCTGCCAACTATCCCTTCTGCACCATCGAGCCCAATTCGGGCGTGGTGTCGGTGCCTGATCAACGGCTGGATCAGCTGGCGGTCCTGAGCGCCAGCAAGGAGATCGTGCCCACGCGCGTGGAGTTCGTGGATATCGCCGGCCTGGTGCAAGGGGCCAGCCAGGGGGAGGGCCTGGGCAACAAGTTCCTGGCCAACATCCGCGAAGTCGACGCGATCGTGCATGTGGTGCGCTGTTTTGAGAACGACGATGTGATCCACGTGAGCGGCTCGGTGGGCCCGGCCCGAGACGCCGAGGTGATCAACCTCGAACTGGGGCTGGCCGACCTGGCCCAGGTGGAAAAGCGACGCGAGCGGCTGAAGAAACAGGTGCGCACCAGCAAGGAGGCCCAGTCGGAGGATGGGGCGCTCGAGCGCATCCAGGCGGTGCTGGAAGCCGGGGGGGCAGCCCGCAGCGTGGCCCTCAGCGACGAGGAAGCGGCGATGGTCAAGCCCCTGGGGCTGCTCACCGCCAAGCCGATCATCTACGCCACCAACGTGAGCGAAGACGATCTGGCCTCAGGCAATGCCCACTGCGAGGAAGTGGCCGCCCTCGCTGCGCAGGAGGGGGCCGGCACGGTGCGCATCTCGGCCCAGGTGGAGGCCGAGCTGATCGAGCTGCCAGAGGAGGAGCGCGCCGAGTTTCTGGCGGGCCTGGGGGTGGAGGAGGGCGGACTGCAGAGCCTGATCCGCGCCACTTATGCCCTGCTGGGCCTGCGCACTTACTTCACCACAGGCGAGAAGGAAACCCGCGCCTGGACAATCAAGGCCGGCATGACTGCCCCCCAGGCCGCCGGTGTGATTCACACCGATTTCGAGCGTGGCTTCATCCGCGCCCAGACCATCGGCTTCCAGCAGCTGCTGGAAGCCGGCTCCCTGGTTGAGGCGCGCAACAGGGGCTGGCTGCGGGCAGAGGGCAAGGAGTACGTGGTGGCCGAAGGCGACGTGATGGAGTTCCTGTTCAACGTCTAACCCCTGGCAGGTGGTCAAGGAATCAGATCATCGAGCCCGTGAGCCAGCCCATGGCGCTGGCACCAGGCCACCACGGTGTTCACCAGAAGCATGGTCACGGTCATCGGCCCGACCCCACCGGGCACCGGGCTGATCGCCGCGGCCAGCGGTTCCACTTCCTCCTGGCGCACGTCACCGCAGAGGCCGGTTTCTGTGCGGTGAATACCCACATCCACCACCACCGCGCCGGCCTTCACGTGCTCGGCGCCGATCAGCCGCGGCCGGCCAGCCGCAGCCACCAGCACATCGGCGCTGCGGGTGAGTGAGGCCAGATCGGCGGTGCGGGAATGGGCCACGCTCACCGTGGCATCAGCCGCCTGCAGCATCAGCGCCATCGGCTGGCCCACCAGGATGCTGCGGCCCACCACCACGGCGCGCCGACCGCTGAGCTCCACACCATGGCGGGCCAGCAGGGCCATCACACCGGCGGGGGTGCAGCTGCGCGGCCCCGGTTCACCCTTGAGCAGCCGGCCGAGGTTGAGGGTGTGAAGTCCGTCGGCGTCCTTATCAGGATCGATCGCCGCCAGCAGCGGCCCCTCCTTCAGCCCGGAGGGCAGGGGCAACTGCAGCAGGATGCCATCGCAGGCGGGGTCGACATTGAGGGCCTGGATCGCCGCCAGCACCGCCGCCGCCGGCGTGTCGGCGGGCAGATGGCTGCCCAGGCTGGTGATGCCGACCCGACCACAGGCTTTTTCCTTGTTCGCCACATAAACGCCGCTGGCCGGGTCGTCACCCACCCGCAGCACCGCCAGGCCGGGGGGACGACCGACGACAGGCAGATGGGCGTCGATGCACGACCGGAGGCGCGCTTCCAGCTCCGCGGCGAGCTGCTTGCCGTCGAGGCGGATGGCCATAGGGGGAAAGGGGCTGGCCCCAGCTTGCCCCGGCCTGTTCCCGCTAGGTTACCTGCATGCATCGGCAGTGGCTGCGGAACCGGTGGCGGCAGCTGCTGCGGGCGGAACAGCCCCGGCAGGCCCTGGCCTGGTGGCGCGGGCAGGACACGGCGTCCGTGCTGCTGGTGTGTGCCCTGGTGGCCCTGCTGGCCAGCTGGCCCTGGCTGGTCGAACCCAACCTGCGCCCTGGGATGGTTGCTCCGTTCACCCTGCGCGCCCCCCGCAGCGCCACGGTGGTGGACAGCACGGCCCTGGAGCAGCGGCGGCAGCAGATGCTGCCGCGCACCACTGTGCAGGTGGTGGATGAAAACGCCAACCGGGACCTGCGCCAGCGCCTCGACGACAGCATCCGGGGGATCGAAGCCCAGTCCGACAGTCGCGACGGCCTGCTGAAACCGGTGCGGCTCAGCGAAGCGGAACGCGGCTGGCTGATGCAGCTCACGCCTCTGCAGCGCACCGCCTGGGAGCGGGAGATCCGCCAGGCCCAGCTGCGCATGCTCAGCCAGGGCCTGGCCCCCGGCGTGGCGGAGGGGCAGCTGCTGCAGGCCGCCACCCTGCAGCTGGAGCAGCAGGCGGAACCCGGCCGGGGCCTGGGCGCCCGGCTGCTGGTGCACGCCCTGCAGGGCCAGTCGAATCTGCGCAGTGATCCTGCCCTGAGCCAGCGGCGCATCGAGGCGCTGATCAGCCAGGCGGGGATCCCGACCATTGCGGTGAAACAAGGGGATCTGGTGGTGCGGCAGGGGGAACGGATCAGTCCCCAGGCCTTCGACGTTCTCGATTTCTTCGGGGTGGTCAACCGTCGTCCCCGTCCCATGGCCTGGCTGGGGCACTTTCTGGAATCCCTGACGGTGTGTGCCGCGATGCTGCTGCTGCTGCGGCGCTGGCGGCCCAGCCTGGAACCGCGGCAGGCCCTGCTCGCCCTGGCCGCCCTGTTGGCCGTGCAGGGGGTGACCCTGTGGCTCGGACCACTCGCCAGCCCGATCCTGCTGCTGGTGCCGCCCACCCTGCTGCTGGCCGAAGGCCTCGGCGCCAGCTGCGGCCTGGCCTGGCTGGCCGCCGCCTCTCTGCTTTGGCCGGTGGCGAGCACCGCCGGCGCCGACCTGCGCCTGCTGGTGGCTGCCGCCACGGGAGCGGTGGCGGCGATGGCCGCAGGCCGCCAGCGCAACCGCGCCGGCCTGCTGCAGCTGGCGGTGCTGCTGCCGGCAGGGGCCGTGCTCAGCCAATGGCTGCTGTTGCAGGGCCGGGGCCTACCCGGCCAGATCGATCTGCTCAGCGAAGGGTTGATGCTCGCGGGCCTGCTGATGCTCGGCCTGCTGCTCGCACCGTTGGTGGAAACCTTCTTCGGCCTGCTGACGCGGGCCCGATTGCTGGAGCTGGCCGACCTGGAGCGGCCGCTGCTGCGGCGGCTGTCGTGCGAGGCGCCCGGCACCTTCGAGCACACCCTGATGATCGCCGGCCTGGCGGAGGAGGGGGCCCGCAGCATCGGCGCCGATGTCGACCTGGTGCGCACCGGCGCGCTCTATCACGACGTGGGCAAGCTGCATGGCCCGCAGTGGTTCATCGAGAACCAGGAGGGCGGCGTCAACCCCCACGACGACCTCGACAATCCCCATGCCAGTGCCGCGATCCTGCAGGCCCATGTCGACGAGGGCCTGAAACTGGCGCGCCGCTACCGCCTGCCGCGGCCGCTGGCCGATTTCATTCCCGAGCACCAGGGCACCCTGAAGATGGGCTACTTCCTCCACCAGGCGCGCGAGCGCGATCCAGCGGTGCCTGAGGAACGGTTCCGCTATCGCGGGCCCACTCCGCGCAGTCCGGAAACGGCGATCCTGATGCTGGCCGATGGCTGTGAAGCGGCCCTGCGCTCCCTGCCGCCGGGCACCAGCGAACAGGAAGCCTCGGAGATGGTGCGCCGCATCCTGGAGGCCCGTCGCCGCGATGGCCAGCTGAACAGCAGTGGCCTCGGCCGCGCCGAGCTGGAGCAGCTGATCCGAGCGTTTGTGCGGGTGTGGAAGCGGATGCGCCACCGCCGCATCCCCTACCCGATCCCGGCGCGCAAGGCCTTCAGCGCCTGAGCTCCAGCACCAGACCGCTAGCACCAGTTCGCCAGCACCAACCCGCCAGCAACTGAGAGGATGGGTGCAGGCAGCCCGATCGCCGTGCCCCTCAGTTTCCAGGAGCTGCAGGCCCAGCTCCAACCCGAGTGGTCGCAGGCGCCGCGGGCTCAGGGCCCGAATGTGGATGTGCTGCTGGTGCCCTCGCTGTCAATGGACCGGAACCAGATGGAGCTGGTCACCGGTGCCCATCACTACGAGGAGCGCCAGCTGTTCGCGTTGATGCGCCTGCGCGATCCGGGCGTGCGCATGGTGTATGCCTCCAGCAAACCCCTGGCGGAGTTGGTGGTGGATGCGGTGCTGGAACTGCTGCCAGGGGTGCCCACCTCCCATGCCCGCCGCCGCCTGCACCTGTTCGATGCCGACGACGCCTCCAGCCGACCGCTCACCGCCAAACTGCTGGAGAGGCCGGCCCTGCTGGCGCGCATCGCCGAACTGCTGCGACCAGGCCGCAGTTACATCAGCTGCTTCGTGGTGAGCGATCTGGAACGCCAGCTCTCGGAGCGGCTGCAGGTGCCGCTGCTCGGTTGCGATCCGGCTCTGAGCCACTGGGGAAGCAAGGCGGGCAGCCGGGAGCTGTTCGCCCGTTGCGGCGTGCCGCACCCCCCCGGCAGTCCGCTGGTGCACAGCCTCGATGCGCTGGCGGAGGCCGCCGCCGCCCTGTGGGAAGCCCATCCACAGCTGGAGCAGCTGGTGGTGAAGCTGAACGAGGGCTTCAGCGGCGAAGGCAACGCGCCGCTGCCGCTGCTGCCGCTGGAGCTGGCGACTCGCTCGGCAGCTGAGCGCCGTCGGCTGCTGCGCCAGGCCATCGCAACCCTGCCGATGCCGGCGCAGCGCTGGCGGGAGCTGGTGACGGAGCAGGGGGCGCTGGTGGAGGCCTGGCTGATGGGAGGCGAAGAGCTGCGCTCACCGAGCATGCAGGGCACGATCCACCCAGGGCAGGGCGGCTGCACCGGCGCGGTTGAGGTGCTCTCCAGCCATGAGCAGGTGCTGGGCGGCCCCAGCGGCCAGACCTATCTGGGCTGCCGGTTCCCAGCCGCCGATCCCTACCGGCAGGAGCTGCTGCGCCACGGCCGGGCTGTGGGAGAGGCCCTGGCCAAGGCCGGAGCGTTGGAGCGCTATGCGGTGGATTTCATCGCCCGCCGCTTCGGCGACCGCTGGGACCTGCAGGCGATCGAGGTGAACCTGCGCCAGGGGGGCACCACCCACCCGTTCATGGCCCTGGAGGCGATCACCGGCGGCAGCTGCGACCCCGTGAGCGGCAAATACCACGCGCCCACCGGCACCACGCTCGCTTACCGGGCGACCGACAACCTCCAGCACCCCGATCTGCAGGGGTTATTGCCCCTGGATCTGATCGACATCGTCGCCGAAGCGGGTCTGCACTTCGATCCCGCCCAGCTGCGCGGCAGCGTGTTCCATCTGCTGGGCTGCCTGTCGGAGTTCGGCAAGCTGGGGATGACCTGCATCGGTCGCAGCCCTGCCGAAGCGGAGGCGGTGTACGCCGCCACAGAGGCCCAGCTGCTCAGAGGCGCCACCGCGCTCAGGGGGCGCTGCTGAGCCAGCGGCGCTGATGCCAGCGCCAGGCGTCGGCCAGCACGGTGGGCAGATCGGAGCGCTGCGGCCGCCAGCCCAGGTCCTGCTGCGCCTGGGCGGGGTCGGCGATCAGTTCGGCTGGATCACCGGCACGCCGGGGTGCATCGGCCACCCGCAGATCCCGGCCGGTCACCTGCCGGGCGGCATCGATCACCTGCTGCACCGAAAAGCCGCTGCCGGTGCCGAGGTTGTAGGTGAACTGCCCAGCCGTGGTGAGCAGTCGCTCCAGTCCCAGCACGTGGGCGCTGGCCAGATCGCTCACATGAATGTAGTCGCGGATGCAGGTGCCATCCGGTGTGGGGTAGTCGCGGCCGTACACCTGAATGCCGTCGCGTCGCCCAGCCAGTGCCTCCAGCACCAGGGGGATCAGGTGGGTTTCAGGGCTGTGATCCTCGCCCAGGTCACCGGCCGGATCCGCACCGGCCGCATTGAAGTAGCGAAAGATCCCGCTGGGCTGGCCATAGGCGGCACCGAAATCGGCCAGCAGCTGCTCCACCATCCACTTGCTGCGGCCGTAGGGATTGATCGGCTGCTGGGGGGTGGTTTCGCGGATCGGCAGGTGTTCAGGGGCCGGGATGCCATAGGTGGCACAGGTGGAGCTGAACACCAGCGGCACGGCGCTGCCGCGGCGCTGACTCTCCTCCCGCAGAGCCTCCAGCAGCACCAGCGTGTCGCCGAGGTTGTTGCGGTAGTAGCGGGCCGGATCGCTCACGCTCTCGCCCACGTAGGCGTAGGCGGCGAAGTGGAGCACCGCGCGCACCGGCCCGGCGGGCAGCTGGGGGTGCCCCCCCCGCAGCAGGGCATCCAGCAGGGGGCGATCGCCAAGCTGGCCCACCACCAGGGGCACCTGCAGCACCCGCTCAGCGATGTCGCGATGGCCGTACACCAGGTTGTCGAGCACCAGCACCGCCTGGCCGGCCCGCTGCAGGGCTCGCACCACATGGCTGCCGATGTACCCAGCCCCGCCGGTGACCAGGATTGTCATGGGATGGCCAGGCAGTCATGTCGCCCAGAAGCCAACCACAGGCCAAGGCCGGATGCCACAAAGGACAACCACCCAAGACAGTCAGAGAACCGGAACAGCGCTTGACAGAACGACCCCCCATCAGCAGAGTAAGGGCATTCTTGTTGCTTCAACGCAGTTCCATGGGCCTCCGAACCCTTGCTACCACTGCAGCTTTCGCTGCAGCAAGCTCAGTCGCACTGATGGCTAATCCAGCCGAAGCGGCAACGATCATCTTCACCGGGGGCACCAACACCACCTTCGGCTCTTCAACTTTACCGACGACCAACTCCTTCACCAGCGACGGGATCACCGCAACCTTCAGCGTTCCAGGCAACAACGGAGGTAATGCAGTCTCCCGGTCGGTACCCCTCGGCGAAACCACCCTGCCAACAGGAGGCACCTGCCTCGGCGGCCAGCGTCCAACTGGCACTGTTTGCGGAAACGCTGCAACCCCTGGAGCAGAGCTTAACTCTATTCGCCTTACATTCAATAAGGACGTCATACTTAATTCAGCCAATGTAACGGCTCGCACAAATGTAAATGATGCCGGCACCGTCAGGGCCGCAGTCTCAACGTGGGTGAATGGGACCACCACACGGCAATTTGAATATGAAGCTCCTACCACTGGCACAGCAGCCCAAGCGTTTAGGCTGACTGACTATGTCAGCCAGTTTGACTCCTTTGTTGTTGCCGCAAATTCGCCGATCACCATTACATCTGGCATGTTTGGCTCAGTCGATTACTGGCTGTCTTCCATCACGGTAACCGAAAATGTGCCGGCGCCCTTGCCTGTTGTGGGTGGTATTGCAGCCCTTGGCTTTGCGCGTCGCCTCCGGAGCAAAGTTAAGCTTGCAGCAAAGTAAGCCTTAACTTTCAAGATTCCTTGGTTTGACATTTTCCAATAAAATCGTATGGATAGCGTGGCTCCAAGGCTGGAGTCACGCTCCTTTTTTGGCTAAAAAATGCTTGTCAAGCTGGCAACTACTTAATCCTGACTGGGAAGTCAGGCCGATTGACCTTGACCTGCTCAGACTGTATATAGACCTCCCATCATTTGTTGGCAAGTCAATTACAGCAGCATCATTTTCTGATATTGCTCGCATCAGCCTACTCCACGAATATGGTGGGCTCTGGGTTGACGCCACTCTGTTATGCCGCAAATCACTGGATGATTGGATTGATCCACTTGTTGCAAGTGGATTTTTTGCATTTAATCGCCCGGGTCCAGACAGGCCACTATCGAGCTGGCTGCTGGCAACCACCAATCCGGCTCACTACATTGCAGAGGAATGGCGAGCAGCCTGCCTGTCGTACTGGAGCAATCGCAGCCGTTCCTACGACTACTTCTGGTTTCACTATCTGTTTGAAGACCTCTGTATCTCCAACAGTAAATTCAATCAGGCATGGGAAAAGGTACCCAAGCTAAGCGCCGACATCCCACACAGGGCTCAAACCCTTGGCCTTGCCAATGAAAGTCATTCGTCACTTGAACTGATTAAAGCTGAAGAATCACCCGTTCTCAAGCTGACTCACCGGCACGAACCAGCCCTACTCGAAAGAAACTGCCTGCTTTCCTGGCTTATCAAGGGTCTGCCGGATCCTGTTCTGCCCAAGCCTCAGCTCATCACCCCCAGCCTGCGGAATGATTCTCCGCTTCTAGCGAGCTTAAGTGTCAGCACCGAGAATCTGGGTGATCACATACAAATTCATGCCTGCAAGATTCTCACCAAGCGATTGTGGGATGCACCTTCATTCGAGATTGATCGTGACAACCAGATTGCCAGCCTAGCTGGGCTATCTCTTGATCAAACCACCACACCGATTGTGATGAATGGCTGGTTCAAGACAAACCACTCAGAGTGGCCGCCCCATCCATCACTACTCCCTGCGTTCGTTGGCTTCCATATGCGCCCCCACCAATGCCCAACCCTCTTAAGTGATGAGGCCATTCGCTATTATCAACAGCACGAGCCGATTGGCTGTCGAGACGAATGGACGTGTCAACTCCTCAGAGATCATGGAGTTCAAGCCTATCTTAGTCACTGCCTATCTCTTACCCTGTCGAGAAGAACAGTTTCAGCGGCGATACCTTCGGAGACTTTTGTAGTCTCACGCGATACTCGCATCTGCTCCTTTGTTCCAAGTGAGTTTGGACCATACACTTACCTCTCTCACTACTCAGGATCGGATCGCTTTAAAATCAACATGTTGAATTCCGCAAGGCTGCTGGAACTCTATCGAAATCGAGCCAAGCTGATTATTACCACACTTCTTCATTGTGCACTTCCCGCAATGGCTATGGGCATTCCCGTGATTGCCGCCTGGCCAATCAATACAGCCGAGGGGAGGCAGTCTGATCGGCAACGATTTTCATCACTATCCAAACTCATCAATATTTACGAACCTGAAGAATTAGCCTCAGCAACCAACCCTGTTGCATCTTCCGGTTTTGTGCACGAAAAACTGATCGCACTGGACTCATTTGCTCGCGCCACCTCAAAATGGGCAATGCCGCTCCGGCACCTCGAATGGCAACTGGCCCCATCGCATCACTTACCCCCACCATAAGCCAAATGCACTATTCAATAATTTAAATCAGGGGAATTCCACAATACCACTGCCATCGCGGCCTGAACGATTCAATATGCAGACTCGGCCTTGGCAACGCACATCCTGAGCACGGACTTAGGCAATAACCCGAGAACTGGCGGATGCGCCGACCCGCTCAGCACAAGCAACCGATCCGCACCAAAACCTATACGCCGAGCAGATTGATACGCGCTCTTTATTCAACAATTTAATCAACAAATCAATCAGCAAAGCATTCAG
>JBBASO010000001.1:13984-78166 GCA_040399265.1 Prochlorococcaceae cyanobacterium | reverse complement strand
TCAGCAAAGCATTCAGTAAAGCAATCGGCAAGGCATTCAGCAAAATATTCAGCAATTCAACCAACGGATTTTTCAGCAGTTCATCCAATGGCTCCATCGATGGTGCAATCAATGGGTGATGGCCGGCTGCGATCCTCGCTGGCCTTTAGGCTGCTGTGATGGTGAATGCCACAACCATCTTCCCCTTCCCCCTCGACCCCTTCCAGCTCGAGGCAATTGACGCCCTGAACCAGGGCCACTCGGTGGTGGTGAGCGCCCCGACCGGCAGCGGTAAGACGCTCGTGGGGGAGTACGCCATTCACCGCGCCATGGCTCACGGTCGAAAAGTCTTCTACACAACACCGCTGAAAGCGCTCAGCAACCAGAAGCTGCGCGATTTCCGAGAGCAGTTCGGGACCGAGAAAGTGGGCCTGCTCACCGGCGATCTCAGCCTCAACCGCGAGGCCCAGGTGGTCGTGATGACCACCGAGATCTTCCGCAACATGCTCTATGCGGAGATCGACCACCCAGACAACGACCCCCTCGAAGGCGTGGAGGCGGTGGTGCTCGACGAGTGCCATTACATGAACGACTCCCAGCGCGGCACGGTGTGGGAGGAGTCGATCATTCACTGTCCATCCTCGATCCAGTTGGTGGCCCTGTCGGCCACGGTGGCCAATGCCGGGCAGCTCACGGACTGGATCGAGGCGGTGCACGGCCCCACCCGCCTGGTCCATAGCGACCACCGGCCGGTACCTCTGGCCTTCAGCTTCTGCAGCGCCAAGGGCCTGCACCCCCTGCTCAACGAGGCCGGCACCGATCTGCATCCCAACTGCAAGGTCTGGCGTGCCCCCAAGGGCAACCGCCGCAAAGGGCCGAAAACGCCCAAGCCGCCCCAGCCCGAGGCACCGCCCCTCGGATTCGTGGTAGCCCAGATGGCCGAGCGCGACATGCTGCCGGCGATCTACTTCATCTTCAGCCGCCGCGGCTGCGACAAAGGGGTGCGCGATCTGGGCAAGCTGTGCCTGGTGACCCCGCAGGAGCAGGCCCGGATCAGGGCACGCCTGGATGCCTTCATCGCCGCCAGCCCGGAGGCGGTGCGCGAGGGCCACGACGAACCGCTGCAGCGCGGCATCGCCTCGCACCACGCCGGCGTGCTGCCGGCCTGGAAGGAGTTGATTGAGGAACTGTTTCAGCAGGGGCTGATCAAGGTGGTGTTCGCCACCGAAACCCTGGCCGCCGGCATCAACATGCCCGCCCGCACCACGGTGATCTCCGCACTCTCCAAGCGCACCGAGCGGGGCCACCGGCCCCTGATGGGGAGCGAGTTCCTGCAGATGGCCGGCCGCGCCGGCCGCCGCGGCCTCGATTCCCAGGGCTATGTGGTCACGGTGCAGAGCCGTTTCGAGGGGGTGCGCGAGGCCGGCCAGCTGGCCACAGCCCCGGCCGATCCGCTGGTGAGCCAGTTCACGCCCAGCTACGGCATGGTGCTCAACCTGCTGCAGCGCTACGACCTGGGCAAGGCGCGCGAGCTGGTGGAGCGCAGCTTCGGCCGTTACCTGGCCACCCTCGACCTGAAAGGCGACCAGGACCGCATCACCGAGCTGCAGCAGCTGCTGGCCTCCCTGGAGAGCACGGCCGATGGCGGCGAGGTGCCCTGGGACGATTTCGAAGACTACGAAAAGCAGCGCGGACGCCTGCGTGAGGAGCGGCGCCTGCTGCGCACCCTCCAGCACCAGGCAGAGGAAACCGTGGCCCACGCGCTCACCCTCGCCCTGCAGTTCGCCAGTGAAGGCAGCCTGCTCAGCCTCAAGGCGCCGCCGCTCAAGGGGCGGATCACGCCGGCGGTGCTGGTGGAGAAGGTGAAGGGTCCGGGCCAGTTCCCCTTGCTGAAGTGCCTCACCGACGACAACCTCTGGATCCTGCTGCCCTGCAGCGCCGTGGTGAGCCTGCACGCCGAGCTGAGCTGTCTGCAGGTGAGCCAGATCGAGACCCCTGAGCTGCAGCGCAGCGGCGAGCATCACCACGGCAACCAGGCCAGTGGCGGCCTCGCCCTGGCGGTGGCCTCGATGGCCCGCCGCCACGACATGGCCACGCCCCAATACGACCTGGCCGGCGAGGTGCAGGAGCAGGCACAGCTGGTGCAGGAGCTGGAGGAGGAGCTGGAGCTGCACCCCGCCCACCGCTGGGGTGACCGCCGCCAGCTCAAGAAACACCACCGCCGCAGGTCGGAGCTGGAACTGGAGATCGAGGAGCGCCAGCGCCTGCTTCACTTCCGCTCCAACCGTCACTGGGACACCTTCCTTTCGCTGATCGAGGTGCTGCGCCACTTCGGCGCCCTGGCCGGCGTGGATGGCCTCGAGCCCACAGAAGTGGGCCGCACCGTGGCCGCCCTGCGTGGCGACAACGAGCTCTGGCTGGGCCTGGCGCTGATGAGTGGCCACCTCGATGCGCTCGACCCCGCCGAGCTGGCGGCTGCGCTGGAGGCCATCTCCACCGAGGTGAATCGTCCGGATCTGTGGTGCGCCTGGTCGCCGCCGCCGGCGGTGGAGGAAGCACTGCACGACTTGCGCTCGATCCGCCGCCAACTTGAGCGTCAGCAGGAGCGCGCCAAGGTGGCCTTCCCACTGTGGTGGGAGCCCGAACTGACGGGTCTGGTGCATGCCTGGGCCAACGGCGCCGGCTGGAGCGAGGTGATTGCGAACACCTCCCTCGACGAAGGCGATGTGGTGCGGGTACTGCGCCGCACGGTGGACCTGCTGGCCCAGATCCCCTATTGCGAAGCCGTGAGCCAGCAGCTGCGCAACAACGCCCGCCGCGCCCTGCGCACGATCAACCGCTTCCCGGTGTGCGAGCTGGAAGATCTGCTGGCCGGCGTTCAACCTCCTGAGACGGGTGCAGCATCATGAGCACCAAACTCGAGTGTTGCTCTACGCCAAACAAGCAAACCGAAGCGTTCAATCCCAGGTAAGCCCCTCATCCATCATGGCCCGCGTCAGCACCAACGAGCCGTTCGTTTTAATTCACGTTGGCAAGTGCGCCGGCGGATCGGTTTGCCATGAACTACACAATGCAGGCTACGACTTCGAACACATTCACGTACAAAAACCCACCATCAGCAACGATTCCAAATACGTGGTCCTGACCCGCGACCCCGTCAGCCGCTTTGCTTCCGCATTCCATTGGCGGAAATTCGTTCTGAATAAGCAGACGGCTTCCAACCAGGAAAGCGATAACCTCCAAAACATGAAGGCCCGGATGGAGTTGGAGTTCTTATCCCACTTCGAAGACGTCAACGAGCTAGCTGAAATGCTGAATCCCGATCGCCCCACGCAGGGACTGCACGGCGGAATCAGCCTCGTACAACTGATCGGCCACGTAACACTAGGTTTTTCCTGGTACCTCGACGACCTAATAGAAGCAACGAAACCCGATCAAATCATCGCAGCAATCGCAGTCGAATCACTGGCGAAAGACATGCACGATGTATTCGGTGCAACTGTTTCAACCAAAGACAAGATGAATTACCCAGGCAAAGCGAAGCCGCTGTCTCAAAAGGCAAAAGAGTCGTTGCGTCGCCTTTTTTCAAACGAATACCGAACATTGCGGAGGCTGTCTGATGCACTGCACAGAGGAGGGGGCCATCAATCCGAGGCACTACGGAACTACCACTGCTGATGGCATGACGGCGCAATCACGAATGCAGATCGGCGATGGAATCAAACATGCACACAGAACCCGTACAACCTGAGGGCCATGGCTTAAACAGCTCATCGAACTCGGTGTGATGCATGATCAGCTGGCATCGCACCGGGATGCTTTTGCAATCGATGTTGTCATTGTGGTGGGCGTCTGAACCAGGACATTCACCATGAGACTGGAGCAGGCCCGCCACTGTTGCGTGCCGCTGGTGGCGCCCACCGGTACGGCAGCAGATCTCCAGGCTTTCCTGAGCCGGCCGGTTCGCCCGCTGCGCGGCCTGCTGGATCCTGCGAGGCTCCAGGCGGATGGCGACGGTCACTACATCTATCAGTCGCGTCCCTACGGAGTGGCGGGCTGGACACTCCAGCCACGGGTGCGCCTGCGGGCGAGCTGGGACGGCAAGCGGCTGACGATCGAGCAGCTGGAGTCGCGGGTGGACGGCCTCGGGGCCTGGCAGGACCGGCTGTGTTTCGGGCTGGTCGCCCAGGTGTGGCCCCACTGCCAGGAAGGGCAGGTGGCACTGCTGGCTGACGCCCGGGTCTGGACTGATCTGCCCGCTGCCGCGGCCCCGGTGGCCAGCCCGGTGCTCAAGCTCGGTTTCGACCAGTTGCTCGATCGGCTTGAGCGCCGCTGCCAGCGCGGTCTGCGGCGACGGGCGGAAGGTTGGCTGAGCAGGACGACCTAGGCTGCAGGCCCTGCAGATGAGGTCGGGGTTGGCGGAGCGCACGCTTGTTCTGCATGTGGGCATCCATAAGACGGCCTCCACCTACATCCAGCACCGCCTCAAGGGGAATCAGGCGTTTCTGAAACGCCACGGTCTCCTCTACCCACGCCGGCGCCGTGATCATCTCGACCTGGTCCACGCCCTCAGGCAAGGGGACCTGCAGCCCTGGCTGGATCTGATCGGGCTGGCCAGCCGCCAGGGGCTGCGGCCATTGATCTCCGCCGAGGTGCTGTCGGTGATCTTGCATCAGCCGGCTGAGGAGGGCACGACACGGAGCCTGCTGAGCCGGCTGCAGGATCAGCTCCAGGCGGAGGGGGTGGGCCTGGAACTGGTGGCGTTTGTGCGCGATCAACCGGCGTATCTCAATTCGCGCTACACCCAGCTGATCAAACGGCTGTACTTCGCATCCTCCTTCAACCGCTACGTGCTGGACACCCTCGAGAAGGGTGGAGAAAGCGACTGCGACTACGAGCGTCTGTTCGGTGAAGCGATGGAGGATCCCCGCATCCGCACCTGCTTCCTGCCATTCCGCAGCGGCGAGACTGACCCCTGCGAACGGCTGCTGGCGGCGATCGGCGTGGCGGATTGCGGCCCGCTCGCCCCCCTCGACCATCAGCCGAACACCCAGCCCGGTTGGCAGGCCGTCTGGCTGGCCCAGCGACTCGCCGCCAACCTGCAACGGCACCACCCCACGGCCTGGCGAGACCGCAACTGCAAGGCCCGCATCCGAGACGCGCTGGAACGACTGGCGGAGCAGGAAGGCTGGCAGGCGGAACCGTTCCAGGGGGTGAACGGCTATCTGCTGGGCCGGATCGAGAAGCGGTTCGGCGACGGCAATGAGCGGTTCGCCCAGCGGGTGTGGGGCTGCTCCTGGCGTGACATCTTTCCGCGCAGTGAAGTCAGGCCCAGTCCCCGGCAACCGCGGGATCCGCAGGAACAACAGCGCCTCGAGACCGAAGCCGCACGTCTGCTGCAGCAGTGCCTGCAAGCCTGAGCGCCCCCCGCCAGCCGGGCGTGATCAAGCGGCAACGATCAACGCGAAGGGAATGCGCAGGAAGGTGATGCCATCATGACGACGGTCGCTGCGGCCCGCCAGCTCGGTGCGATTTCGGCGCCTCTCCTCGCCGCGGCTCTTCTGAAAGCCAGCACCGGATTCCAGCAACAAGGCCACGGAGCCATCGCTGAAGCGGGCCAGATCGCTGTAGCCGCTGAAGGCACCCAGGCTGGGATCGGTACCGAACCCGCGGCTCCAGTGACGGCCGTTATCGCGACTCACCCGTATGCGGCCATTGGTGCGGTGCTGTCGATCCACCGGGTTGGCGAACAGCAATGTGGCCTGCCGCTCCGGAGCAAATGCATAGGTGAGCAAGCTGGCCTGGCAGCCATTGCGCGGCTCGATCAACTGAGGATCCGGGGCACTGCTGACCATCGTCTCGCCGCCATCGCGGCTGATGCTCACCAGCCGCTGGCCTCCACGGCTGCGACTGTTGAGCATGAGGCTGCCGTCGCCCAGCTCCGCCACCGTGCATTCATTGCTCGGCCCCGCAGTGGCGATCGCCCCCACGCGCCAGCTCTGCCCGCCGTCATCGGACAGCAGCAGATGGGAGCGGCTGCCCCGATCCGCAACACTGTGGCGAGCCGGCACCACGATCCGACCCGCGTTGGGTGCCAGGCTCTTGACGATGCCGTGCCCGGGCCCGATACCGCTCCAGGGCTTCCAGCCCGCCAGTCGCACCTGCTCGGTGATGTCCCGGCTGGGTGCCCAGCTGCGGCCGTCGTCATCGCTGACGGTGAGCCGCAGGTGGCGCAGGCCCCGATCCGCCTCCCGCTGCACCGCTGCATTCCACATCCACAGCAACAGGATCCGCCCGGTCGCCAACACCACCGGCACGGGGATCTTGCAGGGATTGATGCCGTCATCGGCAATCACCTGCAACGGCCCCCAGCTGCGGCCACCATCGACCGAACGCCGCAGCAGCACATCGATGTTGCCCTCATCGCGGCAGTTGTCGAGGCGGCCGCCACAGAAGGCCAGCACGGTGCCGGCGGCAGTGATGGCCAGGCCAGGCGTGCGGTAACAGCTGTAGCCCAGTTCACCGGAGCGGAAGGGCTGGCTGCGCAGCCGCCCAGGGGACTCAGCCGGGGTACGCCCGGCGACGGATGGCAACCCACCCACCAACGCGGCAAGACCGGCGCCGCGCAGCAGAGCGCGCCTGGAAAGCTGGGCCATCAGTGGCTGCTCCTGGGCGGTGGATTTGCCCGGTCAGGGTAGGTTTGCCAGCGAACAGGCTGGATCGAACCGCGCCGATGCTGCTTGCCGCTTCCCCGTCTGCCGACCCCGCCTCTGCCGACCCCATGCCCTCCGGCCTGGCCGGAGGCGAAGGCGGGCCTGTGGCCATGATCGAAATGAAGCGGGCGTCAAAGCAGGAGTCGGCCGGCGTCGGCCAGAAGCGACGGATCTTTCACGACCTCACCTTCACGCTCTATCAAGGAGAACGGCTCGGCCTGTTTGCGGTCAACGGCGACGACGCCACCACCCTGCTGGGCTGCCTCAGCGGCGTCGATCAGCTCGACAGCGGCAGCCTCGTGCAGCACGGCTCGGTGTCGTGGCCGGTGGGGACCAATCTCACCTTCTCCGGCAAGCTCAGCGGTGCAGCCAATGCCCGCTTTGCCGCCGAGATCTACAGCCAGCCCGGATGCCTCGATGCCGATCTCCGGCTGATCCAGGAGCTGGCCGGCATCGCCGACGCGGCTTTTCACGAGCCAATCAGCACCTGGAGCGGCCCGATGAAGGATGCCCTGAAGCTGGCCGTATCCCTGGCCTTTGAATTTGACGTGCTGGCTGTGGGACGCATCAGCGGCTGGGATTTCCGGGCGATTCACCCGGATTCGGTGCGCATCCGCGACCTGTTCGAGCGACGGATCGAGGGTCGCACCCTGGTGATGGCAGCCTCTGGCCAGAACAAACTGGCGCTGGAATACTGCGACGAAGGGGTTGCTCTGGTGGATGGCACTCTGTTGTATCGCGGTGATCCGGAGGTCTGTCTGGAGCTGGTCAAGGAGGAAGCCCAGCGCCTCAAATACGAACGCCGCCAACGGGTCAATGCCAGGGTGCAGCGGCTGCTCGGGCAGGACGCCGTCGATCCGGATGACGATGACGCCGACGAGGAGCTGCTGGTGGAGGCTGATCAAGAGCCGGCGACCAGGCTGCAGTGATGGCCAGCACGCCGGAGCGGCTGCTGGTGGTTCATGCCGGCACTCACAAAACCGCCACCTCCTACATCCAGAGCCGCCTGCTGGCCAACCAATCCCTGTTGCGGGACTGCGGCGTTCAGCTGCTGTATCCCCATCGGGCCTACAAACACAAGCCCCTGGCACGCGCCCTCGCCCGGGGGCGATGGGATCTCTGGCAACGGTTCCTCACCCGGCTGGCCAACGGCCCCGCCCAGGCGATCGTGAGCGCCGAACATTTCACCCAACCGCTGGCCAGGCCACGGCGCCATCTGCCGTTGCTGGAGCTGCTGGCCGAACGCGGTTTCGCCCTGCGGGTGGTGGTGTTCCTGCGGGATCAGCCTGATTACATCAATGCCCGCTACGTGCACTCGATCCGCAGGCTTTATCATCACCAGGATTTCGATGCCTATGTGAGCGAACAGCTCGAGCAACGCGATCGCATTTTTAACTACGCCCGTTTGTTCACCCCCCTTCTCCGCAACCCTGCAATCGATTGCCGATTCCTGCCCTATGCCACCGGCCTGGGCGACCCGTTTGAACGGCTGATGGCCGATCAGGGCTGGCAGGCAACGCAGCCCTGGCAACCAGCCGCCCCCGACAAGGACAACGTGCAACCCGGCTGTCAAGGCGTCTGGCTGGCACAGGCGATCGGCGTGCGGCTGCAGCAGCTGGGCGTGCGCGGCCGGTCACTGGCCAACAGCGGCCCGGTGGTCCGGCAGATCGCCGAGCGGGAGGGCTGGCAGAACGATCGTTACTACGGCTTTGACGGCGCGGAGGCAGCCCGGGTCGCTGCCCATTACCAGGCAGGGAACGACCGCCTGGCCCAGCGGGTGTGGGGCTGCACCTGGCGCGATCGGTTCGGGGCGCCCGCCGCCTGCGAGCGCCGTGTGTTCACGCCGCCAGCGCCGGGCACGCCGGCGCGGCAACAGCTGGAGCAGCTGGTGGAAGAGGCCCTCAGGGTGCTCGCCAGCGGCAATCGCAAGCTGGGCAAGCGCCTTACGATGCACGCTCAGGCCCGGCGTTGACCCATGGCTCGCCATCCGTTGCGCTTTGCCCTGAGCCAGCTGCTGCTGCAGCTTCGGATCATCTCGGCCGTGGCGCGGCGCGAGATGGAACTGCGGGCCGCCAAGGGACTTTTCGGCGTTGTGGGGGTGTTTCTGGAGCCCCTGGTGCTGATCGGCACCTTCCTGGCGCTGCGGATCCTGCTGCGCGGCGCCGGCGAAGGCAGCTACATGAATCTGCTGCTGTGGCTGTCGGTGGGCTTTGTGCCGTTCTTCATGTTTGCCGAAGTGGCGATCAAAGCGATTTCCGGCGTGGAGAAGAACAGCACCCTGTATTTCTATCGCCGTCTGCGGCCACTAGATTCACTGATGGGCAATGCCCTGCTGACTACGCAGATCTTCGGCCTGCTGCTCCTGGTCATCACCCTGTCGGTCACCATCTGGGAGTGGCGGCCGCAGGTGGCCGCATTCGGCATCACAATTTTTGTGGCGATCGGCATTGCAGTGCTGGGCTTCGGTGTCGGCCTCTCGACCCTGATCCTCGGCCACCGCCTACCAGTTGTGGCCTGGTTCGTGAAGATGTTTCTGCGCCGGATCTTGCTCTGGACATCCTGCATCTTCTTCCCGATCCGGATCGTGCCCGATCAATTCAGGCCATGGATCCTCTGGAATCCCCTGGCCCATGGCATTGAAATGTTGCGCCAGTCGATCAACCCTGCCTATCCAGCGCCCGGCATCAGTGGCATCTACTTCTGGGCCTGGGTGATCGGCTCACTCGGTTTCGGCCTGTTTATCTATGGCAATAACGAGGATCTCCTCTATTCAACTGAGGGCCTACCTGCAGCCACCATTGCCGATGAGGATTGACCAGTCAAACTCCACAGTTGTGCACAGCAGCCGGTCCGAAGAGATGATTGATGCCACGAATTGCGCTTGGACACGGCTGTTAAGATTGCCCATGATGACTGTGGGTTTCGCGCCTTGATCCAGCAGACCCAAGCCCGAAGGGCCTTGCAGCCCAGGCCTGTGCGCTGGCCCGGGCGCGAATCCTTTTCAGCCGTGCTTGCCGGCAGCGCCCACGGCGCCTTCATCGCCTACGCCGCTGCCGTGGCAGCAGCCTCCCGCACCGTGGGCGCTCTGCGCATGATCGGGGCTCCGCTGCATCGGATCGCGGCTGACGCGATTCCGTCGTCCACCCCCGTCGATTCGGAACCACCCACCCGCCGCCGCCTGCGGGACCGCCTCAAGGCACCGCTGAAGCCGGTGCTGCGCCTGCCTGTGCCCCTGCTGTTGGCCGCTTTGGTGGTACTGGGCTCCGCCTGGTACTTCTTCGCCGTTGGCCGCAACCGCTACATCAGTCAGTCCAGCTTCATCGTGAGGCTGCCTCAGTCGCCAGGATCCTCAACCACCAGCCTGCTGGGCACAACTCTGGCCGGCCCAACGATGCTGGGCTCCCTGGAAGATGGCCGCTTCCTGGCCGTGTACCTCACCTCGCCGGAAGTGATGGAGAGGGTGTTCCAGCGCCTCAAGCCTGAGGTCACCTGGGGGCGCCGGGCTCCCGATCCTTTCGCCGGCATTCAACGGGGAGCCAATGCCGATCAGCTACTCGCCTTCTTTCGGCGCCAGGTTTTTGTGGTGCCACAAGACCTCACCGGCGTGATCAACCTCACCACCGTGGGGCTGGAACCCGAGGCGTCCTACCGCCTCAACCAGTTGCTGCTGGAAGAGGCTGAGTCCTTCCTGAACCGGGTGAATCAGAACATCAGCCGCAATCAGCAGCAATTCTCCGAGCAGGAAGTGGAGCTGGCGCGCAAACGCCTGGATCGCGCCAGCTTCGCGCTCAACTCGTTCAAGAATCAGTACGGGGAAGTCAGCCCAGACCAATCCGCCACTGCCACCAGCAGCTTCATCACCTCTCTCGAGTCGAAGCTGGTGGATCTGAAAGTGGAAGAAGCCAGCCTTAAGCGCCAATTCAAGGATCCCAGCACACCCGAAGTGGCTTTCGTCACCGATCAGGTGAAGGAACTTGAGCGGCAGATCGCCGAAGAGCGAGCACTCCTCGTCACTCCAGAGGGCAGAGACTTCAACCGCCTCACAGCGGAAAGCTCCAAATTGCAGACTGAGGTCACGCTGGCCACCGAAGCCCTTGGTGCCGCCATCCGCGCTGCAGACAGCAACCGCCAGAACAGCCTCAGTCAGGCCAAGTTCCTGGTGCGTCTGGCCATTCCTCAGCAGGCCCAGGACCAGAACATCACCTGGCGTTGGCAGGGACAGTTGGCCGTGATCGGCTCCCTGGTGGTGCTCTGGGGACTCGGCTCCTTCACGCTCGGCATCGTCAACCGTCGTTGAAGCCCGTTGAGCTCCACCCCTTACGGCTGGCTCGATCGGGCTGCGCTTGAGCGCAGAGTTTCTGAACGAATCCAGGCGCTTGGGCAATCGGGTGCGCCGCAGGGTGCCCTGCGACGCTCCGATCTGGAACTGCTCGGCGAACGGCACTGGCCGCAGCGCCACCACACGCTCCTGCCGGCAGTCGACCCGGGGGCAGACGTGGCCTTCCTGACGGTGGCCAACGACCGCTTCTATCGCGGTCTGGAGGCGTTGTTGCTCAGCCTTTGCGCGGTCTACCCACAGCTCTCAAGCCCGGTGGTGGTGATCCACGACGGCACCCTCGGGCCCTTTCTGCAACGCCGGTTGAGCGGGATTCATCCACTGCTGCGGTTCGCCCAGCCCGAGCCGGCATGGGCCGACACCCTGCCACGGGATTCCCGCAACCGCAGGCGCATCGGAGCACTGGGGTACCTGAACAGTGAAGCGCTGGCCCTGCGCGGCTATCGGCGCGTGATCGTGCTCGATGCGGATCTGCTGATCACAGGATCCCTCGATCCGCTCTGGGCGGAGGGAGAGACCTTCCGTGCCGTGCCGGACTGCGGCGACAGACCCTGGGCAGCGGTGTCGCCCCACACGGGACGTCCCGTTCTCAATTCAGGCGTGCTGTCGTTGCCGGGAGCAGCGCTGACCAGCCCGTTGCAACAGCGGATGGAGCACTTGATCCGCAACGCGGCAGACCCTGTCTGCCCATTGCTGGATCGCTTTGCCGATCAGAAGGTGTGGAATCAGCTACTGGCGGATCAGCCCGTGGAGCTGCTGCCGCTCAACTTCAACTGCAACGTGAAGTACCTGGTGCAGTACCTGGGGGGGTGCAGCGAGGGGCTGTCGGTGCTGCATTTCGCCGGACCCAAACCCTGGCTCACCTGGCCCTGGCTCGAACCCGATCCGGCCGATGATCGGCCTGGCGCCGTGCAGGACCATCTGCTCTGGAACCGCTGCTACCGGGGCCAGCTGATGGCCTGGCGACTGGACCTACATCAGCAGGCGATCCGGAATCAGATGCCGCTGTCAGCCGGACCGGCCCAGCTAGCCCTCGATCCCAGGCAGTTCACGTCTCAGAGCGACAGCAGCCGCCACCTGCTGCTGATCGATCCAGAGTTGTTGGGCTCCAGCTGGCCGGATCACTGCCGCTGGCCGGATGGCTGGCTGCCCGCGCTGGCTGCAGCGGCACCACTGCAGATCTGGGCCCCATTGCTGTGGGAGCCGGCCCTGGCAGCCTTGCCCCTGCCGGCAAGCGTGGGTTGGCGCTGGCTGCTGATCGAACCACCGTTCAGCGCCGATCTGAAGGATGGTGACGAACTGCCGGCGACAACGGGCACTTGGGCGGCGGGCTTTGAACCATGGAGTGATCCATTGCTGCCTGCGGTGGAACGGGCGGTACGGCGACAGTTGCAAAAAGCCGGAGCCTTGCCCCGAGCAGGGCTGGCTGGTGCGAAGGCCTAAGATTGCATTTCCGTTGCTGGTGCCATGCCGAAGCCAAGCAAACGCAAGGCTGGCAAAGCTGGCGGAGCAACGGCGACGCGCCAGGGGAGCCGAGGCTCAGTCAACGGTAAAGGGCGAGCGCGACGCGGGGTGATGAACGGCTGGCATGGTCCTCTGCAAACGCTGGCCAGCTGGTTGGGCTGGAACCGGCGCAACCAAAAACGAACGGAGGCAGGGCGACAGAGGCGGACGAAGCTGTTCGCTGGTCATGGCGACAAGCGAACCCTCGCTGAATGGAAGGAGCTGCGGCGGCGCACCACATCTGAGGCGAAAGCGCATCTGCTGGAACAGCAGCCCCTGCCCGCCATCCGCAAACTGAGCAGAGCGCTGCTGGAAGACCCTCAGCATCAGCCATACCATTCACTTCTTGCTGAGGCGGTGCAGCAACGGCGTCAGCGACGCCTGAAACCGGGTCGCCGCGATCCCTGGCTGGATCTACCGGACGAGCTTCAGAAGCAAGCCCTGCAGCTCGAAGCGTTCAGCGCTTACGTGCAAGAGCTGGAACAACTGGTGGAGAAAGCTGGCATCCCTCCCCTCGCAGCACCATCCAATCCCAATCACAGCGAAAACGCCACACCCGATGCGGCCAGCGAAGACTGAACGCAGCGAGCAATGGAGCCTCAAACCACCAGGCAATCTGTTCACATGCCAGCACGCACCACCGTTATTGAGCGCTGCATAAGCTGACCAGAAGGGGTTCAAGCTATGTGCTCCCCGCCCCGCGCCATGATTCCGTCGGCTGCTCCATCATTGGATTCAGCCAGAAAGATAAATAAGAGACACCGAATCACAGGCCCAAACATAAGGGAGCAGGCTCAGAGTCGGTGCCAAGAGCAACTATTCACTGGGCACATGCCGCTTTCGAGGCTGAGCGAAGAGACAAGGCGATCAAGCCGAGAGGCCCTAGCCAGTCACAGGCTTGGCTCATGGTACATTAGCTCGGCAATAGCCCTGCGCTGCATCTGCGGTGCGCCCATAGAGCCAGGGCGCCAAGTTCAGCCCTACCCCTTTCCCAACACATGAACTTCGAACAACTTGTCACCAAGTATTCACAGATCAGCGGTCGGAGCCAGGCTGATTCATCTTCTGCAGTCACTGCTTTTATTCAAATCCTAACCGACGCGATCAAAGCTGAAGAAGATATCTTCACTCCCACCATGACGATGAAGACACGTCGCACCACTCCGAAGCCTTCACCCGAAGGCAAAGAACGCAAACCCAAAACCATTGGCAAAATTGTAGTCAAATAAGTAGAACGTCTGTAAACTGCTCAAAGCAAATAGCGCTGAACAGGGAGCTGACCAAATCAGCTCCTTTCTTTGTGTAAGCACGACTTCAAGCATGCTTCGTCAATGACAGATTCGTCGATCCACGCAGTCGCATCAGCAAACAACCTAGTCGTGGTAGCGGGCTTTCCCAAAAGTGGCAACACGTTGATCAACGAAACCCTGAGTTATGCAGGGCAGCTGGTAGAACCAAGCTGGGATCCACCTCGAAACGAGTGGAACAACGACGCAGACATCAAAAGAATTAACACCAATCCATTTATTGCAAATCCCTACTTAGGCCCCAGTCGCTGCCACCTTAAAACCCATCAAAAGCATTCCGAAAGCAGCTATAACTGGGCAAACGAGCAAATTCGCCCAAGCTGCATCGTTGTCATCATAAGAAATCCCTTTGACACACTGCTGAGCTCAACAAATTACCTGCGTTACTCAGCAGCAGTCAACAAAGCGCTAACCGGAAATCAGATCGCCACACTGAAGCATTTTTATCCTGGCTATACAGATGCAGACATCTTGAGCTCAAAACGATTTGATCTTGAGAGCCTACGAGACGAAGGAGCACTAGACAAAGCACTTGAAATATTTGCCAGCTCTGGCACCTGCATCCCCCAGTTCCTAACACGATCAGGAACCTGGGTGGATTTCTATCAGTCATTCAATCAGACACTGCTGCCCAGCCTACGGATAAGATTTGAGGATGTGGTCAAGAGTGAGGACCAGTGGAAGAGAGTGGCCACAAGCTTGGGCGTTTTTCTTAATAGCGATAGCAAGGTCCTCGCCGAAGCATTTGCATGCCAAGACCAAGCATGCCAAAAAGCAAAAAGCGAGAATGATCCATTTTTTCCGATCGCTGACTCAAACTACTTTTTTCGGTACTTTGAGCCCCGCTCACTGAGAAGATTCTGCAATTCTTACCAAAGCCAGCTTGCGTCGCTGGGCTACGAAGATCTCGTCGATACAATTATGTCAACCTGATCAAGGGCGAGATTCCATAAGAGACGCAAATAATCTAGCCTTATTGCGCAAGTTGCTCGCATTCACGGAATCCTCAAAACGAATCGATTCGATTTTACTTTTATCCTCACCAATCAGAGTCCAAAAAGCAGCAGCAGCTGCTTGCGTGTTGGCTTCTATCTGCTGCTTGACTTCATCGGACTTCCATTGCTGGTCGTTACCATAGTGCCATGTGATGAAGGAATCGGCGACATGCAAAGTTCGTCGTGAATGCAAGAGCAAGTTGAGCCAAATGATAGGTGCTATCGGCGGCAGACCAATGGTGACGTCACCAAACTGCATGGTCTTTAAAAATGTACAAGGAAAGACAAAGAGATCACTGCCCGGATGCCAAGCCATCGTGCTGGAATCTCGATTTGTGTCTTCAATCAAATCGCGACGATTGATCACAAAAGAATCTGGCGGAAGGAACTCACCAGTACCTGAACGTCCCCGGGCAGTATTCGCCGGATATGAGCAGTTTTCGGAATGAATCAACTGTTGATTGATATAAGCAAAAAAGTAGGTTGGCACGCAAATATCCGCATTGGCATAAATACAGTAGGCTTTTTCTGCAAGTTGCTCGCCAAAAAACTCAACTGCTAAATCGAATCTCAGAATGTCGCGAAGCTTTGGGAGCTTCACACCCTGGGAGTCAGGACCGAGCCTGCAGACCCGAACAGTCGAACTATAGCTCTTAAACAACTGCTTAAAGTATTTATAGTCAGAGTGATCGACCATTACCGCCACCTTCACATCAAGCGCAGGAGCATGGTTGATCGCATTAAGCAATGCCTCGACTGTTTTCGCTTCATAGTCTGGAAGGGCTCCATTCTTCAGGAATAGGTTCACAAAATAAAGAATGGGCGGCCTGGTAAAATGTGACTGGTCTTGCGCTATGTCGTGAACGGGCAGAAGATACTTGAGGTTAGCATCCCTGACGGAGGGAACAAATGATGAGGGAATATCAAAAAATCGATAAAGACTCTCAAAGTAAGCCGAGCCAAGCAGCTGCATTGTTTCGTAGCTCCATACAAAACAGGTCGGCTCTCTGCTAATTGAAACAAAAAATTCGCGGGCAAGATCAATATCTTTTAACCCTTCAGCAATGTCACCACCAAAGCGATTCGACTTACTGAAGACCGAGATAAGAGGCTCTCTTGTTGTTAAAATATAGTTGATTACGCTATATGACTGCTTTAATTTATTGATCTCTTCGATCACGTCATGATGTGTCTTCTTAGGCCTGAGGAAAGGAACTGATCGGTGGAGAACAAGATTATCAATGCCTATCTCGCCGTTATATCCGTATCCGCTGTAGTCAGAAAATTGCTTGGAAGCACCAATTGCATGCGAAAGTGTCTTTGCTATTAGCACACTTCCACTACTTTCAGGCCCACAGACGATCCAGCAGGTCTTCGAATCCTTGACAGGAATTGAGGCTAACCTAGCCAATGAACCTGAACGACTGCCAAGCCCGACAGACTGCGCCAATAAGCGCTTCAATCGACGGGTTTGACGACTCACATAATTTGACGAATCATTTGAAGGGTCATTTGACGGATCAGAGTAGCTGTTCAGACGCAAATCTTTCTCAACTTTAGCAGCAAGATAATCTCTCTCGTTATTGAGAATATTGGCAATGGCATCCAACGAATTTTGGAACCAATATTTTTTAGGCACCGTGTATTCGCTTGGACTGGGCTCCTCTAGGCTAGCATGGAGGCGAACCGGTCTGGAAAATTGGGATTATCTCAAGCTATCAATCGAAGACTCGAGGATCTTCGTCCAAGCAGTGAGTTCAAGGGTATTGTTTCATCCATCCAAGATTATGGATTAAAACTTGATAGCTCTCTTTGTTTGATTACTAACTATAGCGATGCTGTCAGCCAACTTGCTCAAGCGCCGATTTGGGTCAGCTATGGGGGAATTCGCACGGCCTCAACATTTGCCTATAATACACTGCGAATATTGGCTGGCGCAGTCGCCCAAAATGTCATTTGCGCCTGGGAAAGGGAATTGGCATCACCAAGATCCATCCTGAATCTCGTTGAGGCCAGCGGCCGTGACACCGTTGGAATCATGAAGATTCACCGTTTTGAAAATGATGTACCCAGCTTACTTGCAGAGGAGAAGGCAAAGGCGATCGTTACTGTTCGAGACTACCCCAGTGTAGCCAAGTCTTGGTGGCGCATGGTTAATAATAGTCAAGCAAGTACATTTTATCGGCCAGACCGCCAACCAGAAGACGCTGTCCGGATTATCCGCAGAGAGATTGGCGTCGAAAGGAAGAAGCGGAAACTAGCCAATGTCTTATTTGTCCGCGAAGATCTTATCCGAACCGATACCAAAACAGCTACCAACCGGATCGCCCGGTTTCTTGGCCTTAAGCTTGCCCCTAAATCATGGGTTGGCTTACAACAAACACTAGGCTTTGAGGCCATGCTTGATCGAGCCAGCAAAGTTCAGCAGCATGATTACTTACACGATAAGACCAGCTTTTTACATCCCGGCCACGTGCGTCAAAGCAGTGACCAAATTCCAGGCGAAGATATTGTCGGAGAACTGGTGTGGAAACACTTTAAAGACGATCTTTCAAAAGATGGCTATCTTAAGCTTTAGTGTACGCAATTCAATCCAGCAAACTCACCTAAGTCACCAATGGATCAGCAGCCGATCCAGCCTCAATCAGAAACAGATCCGTTTCTTCTCTTGGCACGGCGCTATCAGCAGCTCGTGGATTTTGGCGAACGACACCTGAGCGAATGGCGTCGTGAATGTGATTTGATCGAGAGCAAGCATGAAGTCAGGCATGAAGTCAGGCTGGCCGATGCTTTTGTTGAATCAGCATATCGGCAGGCGACAGACCTGGAAAGATCCTCTCCGGTCGAGCAATTACAGGATGCAACAGACGATTTGCACTTGATCAAGCATCAACTCGAGCAGGTACAGGAAGAGCTTGAGTTTTATTTTTTTCGTTATCGCGAAAAAGAGCTTGAATGCCAGCAAAAATCTGATGAAATCAGCAAGCTGACAAAACAGCACACCTTGCTGATCGA
Source organism: Prochlorococcaceae cyanobacterium (assembly GCA_040399265.1). Taxonomy (GTDB): domain Bacteria; phylum Cyanobacteriota; class Cyanobacteriia; order PCC-6307; family Cyanobiaceae; genus NIES-981. The sequence continues at coordinate 60,318 of JBBASO010000001.1, read as the reverse complement.
GCAAATCACAAAACAATCAGTTTTGCTGACTCGCTTGATGACGGTTCTGTCGAGACTCAGTGAACAAAGCAATGCTTCCACTCGATCCCTGTCGAGCGCAACGACTGACGATTGATGGCCAATCCAACGCTTGCGTGAAGAGGTGAAGGAAACGATGCGTATCGAGCCCTGCGTATCAGTCTTGATGCCCTGTATGAACCCAGGGACATTCCTGGAGGAAGCAATCGCTTCCGTGCTGATGCAGCCGCAGTGCCTGGAACTGCTGATCGCTGACGGCGGTTCAACGGATGGCAGCCTCTCGATCATCCAATCGCAGGCTGCCCGCGACAAACGTATTCGATTGCTTTACGGCCCAGATCAAGGGCCGGGCGACGCCCTGAATAAAGCGTTCAAAGCGGCGCGGGGCACCTTGATCGGCTGGCTGAATGCTGATGATCTGTATCAACCAGGCGCTCTGGAACGTGCGGTCCATTCCCTTAACGCACACCACAAATGGTTGATGGTTTACGGGGAGGGGGAGGAATTCAACAGCATGACAGGCAGTCGACTTCGATATCCGACCCTGCCTCCTGATGCTGGCCTTCAGGCTTTCAGAAGCCACTGCTTCATCTGCCAGCCCACTGTGGTGTTCCGACGGTCCATGGGCATTCTGCTGGGCCCCTTCAACACAACCTTCAGAACGGCTTTTGATTTGGAGTATTGGCTCCGAGCATTCGCTGCCTTCCCTGATCGCATTGGCTACATCCCCCACCAGCAGGCCATCACCCGCCTTCACGCTCACACCATCACAAGTTCGCAGCGCAGCACGGTGGCGCTGGAGGCCACCCGGTTGCTCAGCCAATACCTCGGCAGCGCCCCAGCGTCCCGACTGCACAACTACGCCCTGGAACTGCAGCTCGGCATCGCCAGGCTGCCCCCAGAGCAACCCGTGCTGGATCACCTGGACGCACTCTTTCGCCAGGCCGAAACCCTGGTGGAACCTGAAGACTACGCCCAGCTGCGCCAAGCCTGGCTGCTGGATCCAGCCTCGGCGCCCAGCCTGGTGGCCGCTGAAGCTGAGGCAGCCGCCAGCGGGTGGCAGCGATCTCTACCGGTCCGATTGCTGCAAGCATCACGCCCCCAGCTGCATCTGAAGACTCCCGGACCGCCGGCTGGTCCCCATCGCCGCCTGGTTGAAGCCGTGAAGAGCGACGCACGATCCTTCCCGGTGCTGCAGTCATTGCTGGCCGCACCGGCCGAAGCGGCTCAGCACGAGCTGACCTTTGAGGAGCGTCCCTTTGGGGTGAATCTGATTGGTCATGCCTTTGATGTGTTCGGCATCGGCGAGGACATCCGCATGGCCGCCCGATCGCTGCAGGCTGTCGACGTGCCCTGCTGTGTGATCGATCACCCTGCGGGCAATGGGGCAGCGCGAACAGATCGCAGCCTGGAATGCCTGCTCCACGATGGTGCGCGAGGCGGGCCGTACGCGTTCAACCTGATCTGCATGGCGGCGCCAGTGCAGGCCCGCTGGTTGCTGGAGCAGGACTTCACTGCCCTGCGGGAGCGCTACACCCTGGTGAGCTGGCCATGGGAAACCGAACTCTGGCCTGAGGCCTGGGCTCCTCTGCTGGAGGTGGCGGATGAACTCTGGCCCTCCAGTCAGTTCACGGCGCGGGCCCTGCTGCCCCATAGCGGAGCTCACCGCCCGCTTCGCTGGATGCCGATGGCGGCTGAAATTCCCAATCGGGTTGAAGTCACCGCCCCTGAACAGCGGCTTGCCACCCGTCAAAGCCATGGCCTACCGGCAGAGGCTGTGATCTTTGCCTATGGCTTTGATTTCAACTCCACCGCAACGCGCAAGAACCCCATGGGTGTTCTGGAGGCATTTCAGAGAGCCTTCCCACTGGGGCAGAGCGACGACCTGACCGCACGCGTAGCCCTGATGATCAAGACCTTCCCTCCCCGGCGGGCCAAACCTGACTATCAATGGCTGCAAGCGCGCGTCGCCGAGGATCCCCGCATCCATCTGGTGGTTGGTCACCTTGATCGGGATGAGCTGGTGAGGCTCTACGGCTGCTGTGATGTGTTTGTCTCGCTGCATCGGTCCGAGGGATTCGGTCGCGGACTTGCCGAGGCCTTGCAACTCGGGTTGGATGTGATCGCCACCGATTTCGGTGGCAACACTGACTTCTGCACCGGGCCGCTCGCCCATCCAGTGCACTTCCGGCGAGTGCCGATCCCTCGGGGGGCCTACCCCTGTGCCGATGGGCATCACTGGGCAGAACCTGATCTCGACCATGCCGTCAGTCTGATCCGCCAGGTGGCGAAGCAACGCCTGAATCAACCCAGGCGCAGAGAAGGCGCATCGGCCTATGCCGATCGATTTGCCTGTGAGGCCGTGGGTCAACGTTACAGAAACCGCCTGCAGGAGCTGTGGGCTGATCGGCAGCTGATCGCCGAGCGGTTACGGTGGCGCAATACATGCTCGCCGCTCTCGCGGTGAGAGCCTTGGAATAGCCAAGCATCTGGCCATGAAGCAGCAGGTTTTTTTACATATTGGTCATCCCAAAACCGGATCCTCAGCGTTCCAGAGCTGCCTGGCCCGCTCCCATCACGCCCTCGAAGACAAAGGTTTTCTCTATCCGTATCACCACAGCTTTGCTCGCGCGTCTCGCCGGCAAGTCAGTTCAGGAAATGTATCCATAGGCCCTGAAGATCAGAACTGGCTGACCACAGCCGTGCTGCCCATTCTCGAAGGCAATCCAAATTATCATACGGTCATTTTCTCCAATGAAAACCTGATTCACAGGATTGCCGATTTCACGACGACTGCCAGATCGCTGCCAGCCCACTTGCACTTCCATATCCTACTGGTCGTGCGTGATCCCATCGAGCAATTGAGCTCTGTGTATCAACAGTTGGTGAAGCGACACGGCTATTGCAAAGGCTATGAAGAGTTTTTACTGGAGCACGAGTATCGCTGCAATGCAACCGCCAAAGCAGCAGCCGCAATCGAAGCTCTTGAAGCCATTGAGGTCAGCTACTCCCTCTTTAATTACTCAGCACTGAAAACTAGCGTCATTGACACCCTGATTCAAGCCATTGGCATTGATGCAACCATTGTTGATCGCTCACTTCCGGCCCCAGTCAATAGGTCGCTGAGCGCAACTGAGCTCCAGTTGATGCTGTTTGTGAATGCCATCTACGGCCGCTCCGTTGGCCGAATTCTTGCAGATTCGCTGGTAAATCAACTACCGGATGTGGCACCTGTTTCTCTGGCCATGCAGCCAGACTCACGGCTGAAGGTCGAAAGAGAAAACAGCCAGCATCTTAATTTTATCAATGACAGGCTCCCGGCTGAAGCCCAGCTTTCATTGGCTGAAAAGCCTGGTTTTACTGGGGATCTTCATTGGGATTTGTGTGCTGACCAACTGAACCTCAGCCGTGAAATCCTGACCAAGACTCTCACTGAAACCAACGATCTGACAGCCAACAGGGAGTGGCAGCATCACTCACAGCGACTGATGACAGTTGTGAGCCGATTGCTGCAAGCCCAACAGACGAAGACAGGATTGCATCAATCAGAACAGCGACGGCATCAGACCTGACCATGGCCAATCGACTAGTTCTACATATCGGTACAGAAAAAACCGGCAGCACAGCCATTCAACGTTTTCTATGTGCCAATCGAGAATCGCTATCCAAGCAAGGCTTTGCCGTTCCCGAGTCTCTTGGTGCGATCGAGCATCGACGATTTCCACTGTTCTTCTATCCACCCGAACAGCGGGATGATCTCACGGCCATCGAGGCACTCGACAGCAGCACAGACACAAACCGTGCCACCAAGATTGCAGGCTGGCAACAAGACTTTGATCAGGAACTGGCCCATCACCCGCATCAGACATGGCTGATATCAAGCGAACACATCCATTCACGAATCCTGCGGAGCAACACTTCCATGTCTCAATTGCAAGCCTTCATAAAGGCGCGCTTTCACAACACCCTGATTATTGTCTATCTGCGGGAACCGTTGAGCGCAGCATTATCCTTATGGTCGACTGCCGTTCTGAATGGGGCAGCCGAGGCTGATTTACCGATGCCCGACAATCCCTACTGGAATCACCTCTGCTGCCACCGCCGCACCGCTGAGCAACTGGCCAGCTGGTTCCCCGGTCAATTTCAGCTCCGCCTGTTCACACCTGAAGCTTGGAGAGATGCTGACATCATCAGGGATTTTTCAGCGGCGATAGGCTTTGCGCTTCCTGCTGACTACCGTGCCGCACCTCAACGTGTAAACGCTTCCTTATCCTGGCTCTCGCTCTCTCTGATTGCACGGCTCAATCGCCTTGCACAGCTCAATCACCTAGAGCGGCCCGAGCGGGACCTGGTAAGAGCGATTCGGAATTCATTTGATCACCTATCGCCGCCAGCGGCCAGAGCATCGCAAAAACGTGCCTATGCGCAGGCGTATGCCGCCTCAAACGAATGGGTACGCCAGCGCTACTTTCCCTCCAGGTCGAGCTTGTTCCAATCGTGACCTGAATCAGCCGTCATTGAAGGCATCATCAGGATTGCGCGGCCAGCACCGATCCCCTCGCGTTCAAACGGCTCGGCGTCCCGCCGGTGCCCTTCGCAAACCACACCATCAGCCTGATAAACGGCGAGGTCGTCCGGCTGAATCCGCCCCTGCCAACGCTGCACGAACCGATGGCGACTCCAGCGACTGTGGCCGAAACGTCCGGGTGCCCTGGCCTCGGCATGCACCACGGTTGTGGCCGCCGTCGACAGGCAGTACTCGCGGTCAGGAAGCTGCAGCAGCCTCAGGCACAGATCCACATCTTCCTGGCTGTTGATGAACAGGCAATCCAGGCCGCCCACCCGCAGAAGATCAGCGAACCGGAAGGCCAGGCACGCTCCGGTCAATGCCTGCAGCCGGTGGTGCCGGTGCGTGCAGCCCCATGCAGAAGACAGACCGGCATACAACGGGTAACCGAGGGTCTGCTGACCGGAAAACACCACCCCCAGGCTCTGCACCCGTCCATCCGGCTTCACCAGTCGCGGTTGCACGGCTGCGATCGCGGGGTGCCGCAGCGGCTCCACCAGGGCATCGAGCCAGCCATCCGCCACCCGGCAGTCGTTGTTGAGCAGCACGATCAGCTCACCTCGACCGGCAATGGCGCCCAGATTGCAGCCCAAGGCGAACTGGGTGTTTTCCCCTGGCCACACCGCCTGAATCCTGGAATCCTCCGCCCGATGCCGGGCCAACACCTGGCGTGTGGCCGCGGTGTCGTCATTCATCACCGCCATCACCTGCCAGCGGCTCCGCACCGCAGCCGCACGGACGCTGGCCAGGCAGCAATCCAGTTCGGCCGGATCGCCATAGACCGGGATGACAATGGTGCTGAGCTGCCGATCCCTGGGCGGGCCGTGCTGAAGGGCCCTTCCCATCAGCCGTTGATTCCAACGCTGAAAGCGATGGGCCAGCAGCGGACTGGCCTGCGCCGGCGCCAGGCTTTCCAGCACCGCCAGCTGCTCGCCTGCCAGGGGAAGCGGCTGGCACATGCCATCCCCGGGGGCGGCAGTCAGGCCATCACCCAGCTGCCGGCAGAGCAGCGCCAACGCCGGCCCTTCGCCGGGCTCGTCGATCAGGGTGCCGCCCTGACGCTGCTGCACGATTGGATCGGACACGAGCCGCGCATCAAACCGCCGGCAGAGCTGTAGCGCCAACCCCGCCCAGGCAGCATCCAGCAGATCGAGGGGTGGCGGCAGACCGCCCCAGATGCGCTTGAGGGTTTCCAGGCCGATCGTGGCGCGCGGCACGCCAGAAGCAGGATCCCGGTCATCGACGGTAACGACCACGCAGGCCCCCCAGAAGAGCTTGCACAACAGCCCACACACCACGGCAGGCAGGGTCGGCTCACACAGATGCACGAGATCGGCGGGCCGTCGCAGGCAGCGCTGCCACAGCAGCGCCAGCATCGCTCCAGCTTCAGCCGGCACCAGCTCCAACGACTCCACCCCATGGCCCAGCCGGGCGTGGATCCGGCTCCTGGCCTCTGCCCGCGCCAGGGAGGCCGGATCTGAGCCGGTACGCACCACCAGCACCGCGACGGCGGTCTGCCCCTGGCTGAGCGCAGCGCAGCGGTGCCGCCGGTGCTGCAGCCGGGCCCGTTCCAGGGCGGCCGTGAAGTGCACCCCCAGCTGCGGCTCTTCCCACAGACCCCGACCAAATGCTTCGATCGCGGCTGTCCAGTGGCCGGCATTGAGGCGATCGGCACCCCGGCGCATCCACAGCTGGGCACGCTCCGGAGCGGAGATCGCACGGCCTGTGGAGTTCATGGCGTACCCCCACCAGCGCAAGGTGCCGCCAGCAGCTGGGCCACCCGCGCCTCGAAGCTGTGATGGCGCCGGGTCTGGCGGGCCACCGCCATCAGCAGCTCCGGCTGCTCCTGCAAGGCGAGGGCCCGCTCAAGACTGCGCTGGGGCGGATCGGTGCCGGGCCGATGGCGAATCACCGCCGCGGCCAGCTCCACCGGACAGCCGGGCGCCACATCGGTGATCAGCGGCACACCGCAGGCCAGCACATCGAAGCAGCGGTTGTTCAGGTAGCCATAGGCCGCCATGGCGCTGTGGTGGTCGTTGAGCACGGCGAGCGCACCGCTGTACAGCTCCGGCAGGGCGGCATTGGCCATTGATGGGGCTGCAGCCGAGAGTCCGTAGCTCTCCCAGCCCTGGCCGATCAGCTGCAGGGGCAGGTGCGCCTTGGCGAAATCGGCCACGATCGGCCGGAGCAGGCCGCGCGTGCTGCCCACAAACAGCAGCTGGCCGGCAGAGCGGCCCGATGGCCTTCGAAGGCTGGCGAAGGCCGTGGCTTGAAGCAGCAACAGGCAGGGCCGGCCGCTCAGCCGGGCGATGCGGGGCAGGTCCTGGGCGCTGGCCACCGCGATCCGGTCGTAGCTCTGCCATTCCTCAGGCGTGGGATCGAGGGGCCAGCTGATCTGCCACAACAGCCGACGGCTATAGCCTGCCTGCCCCAGCCAGCTGAGCGAAGGGGCGAATTTGCCCCGGATCACCAGCAGGTCGCCGCCCCCCGGCGGCGGCGGAGCCGCCTCGTAGGTGTCGCGAAACAGCAGCCGCGAGCGCACCCCGGCCCGCTGCAACGCGGCCTGCAGCCCCCGGGCGAAGTGATAGTCACCCCAGGCCGGCAAGCCGGCGGGGTCGGAAGGGGCGGCGATCAGCACATCGAGGTGCCGCATCGAAGACTGCCGTTTGCCGCCGTATCCTCCCCTCACCCGGAACCGATGGGTGGGGGACGTCTCCGCAGCGGCGATCCACGCCGAGCTCAACCTGCGTCGTCTGGTACGGGGTCGTTATGCCCTTGCCGGGGTCGACGGGTATGGGTTCGAGCGCGGCGGTCATCGAGCCTCCCTGCTGCGGCTCAACGCGGAGCGCGTTGATCAGGCCTGGCTGCAGCTCAACCCAGCGGCCAGCCTGCCGGCGGCTCCCTTGGTGCTGCTGCTGCCGCTGGCATGGGCGGCCGGCAACCCTGCTGCGGAGCGGTTCTGCCGGGATGAAGACACCGGCCAGGGCACGCCGCAGCCCGTACCGTTCGACAGCGTTGCAGCAGCAGCCGCACAGCTGCCCGCCTCACGGCTGGCAGAACGGCTGGCGGCAGACGCCGAATCCGGCCTGCCCGATGGGGAGATCGACCCCGCCGAAGCGCTGCACCGGCTCCAGCAGCGGCGCCTGCGCAACCGCCTGCTCGCCCCTGCGGAGACCCAGCCGTTGCCATTCGAAGCCTGGCCGCTGCGGGCCTGGATCGACGCTGCCGGCACAGAACCCGAGGAGCTGGGGCACATCCTGGTGGCTCTGCTGCATCTGTTGCCGGCCGATCAGGCCCCCGCCTTCCTGGCCGTGCTCGAGCCGCTGCTGGTGGCGGGTGTGTCCGAGCAGGATTCAGACCACAGCCTGATCTGCGGCCGCCTGCTCGAGTGCCTGGTGGGGGGTCTGAACAGCCGGGATCCGGCCTGGCTGGCCTGTGGCTCACGGCTGCGCAGCGCCGGGATCACGGCCGCCCGGTGCTGCAGCGATCCAGCCCGGCGCGGCCTGCTGCTGATGCGGTTGCTGCAACCGGGCGGCACGGACGCCAGCGACCTTCTGCTGGACCTGGCAGGGTGCATCGATGGCCTGGTGCAGGGCATCGGCGCAGCCCAGGCGGCCGGCGACCTGGCCGCCAAACGGGCGCGGCAGCAAGACCTGCAGGGGATCGTGCGCAGCGGTCAGCGCAACCTGGATCTGTTGCGGCACCTGGTGCTGCGGCTCGATCCGCGCAGCTGCTACCGGCTGCCGACCCTGCTGCCCCCCTCCGGCTGCCTGGTCTGGATCAAGGCCCTGCTGCTGCTGACCAGCGATCAGCTGGCCGAAGCCGACAGCGCCACGCGCAAGGCGCTGGTGGCGCTGTTCGAGCGCTGCCTGCCACGGATCTGGTGGCAGCGTGAGCTGCTGGTGAACCTGCTCCAGGATCTGCGGCGCTTCGAGCTGGATCCCGCCTGGCTGCGCGAGGGCTCACCCCTGCTGGCCTCTCTCACCCTGCTGCACGGCCGGGCCTTGATCCCGGCCGACCCTCCCATCCAGGCGGGACTGCTTGCCAGTCAGCTCACGCTGCTGCTGCGGCTGTGCACCTGCGGCGAGGAGCGCGCCGCCCTGCTGCGCAGCGCCAACAGCACGGCCAAGCCGGCGCTGCTGCGCCAGCTCGACGGCGACGATGAGCAGGCGATCGTGCAGGCGGCGGCGGCCGGGCTCCCCAGCCGCAGCCTGGCCCTGCTGCGGCTGCTGGGCGAAGCTCGCGGGGTGCCGGCGCTGGTGCCGCCTCAGCTGAACGGCACTGGCGTTGCCGACAGCTTTGTCTCCATCCTCAACAGCTGGCAGGCCAACGGGTGGCGCCACGCCGACGCCCAGCCCGATGCGTTCACCCTGCCGGTGACGGTGCTGATCACCACCCACGCGCCCCGCCTCGATCTGCTGCGCTGCGCGCTGCAGTCACTCGCCCTGCAGAGCGCGCCCCCTCAGGAGGTGCTGCTGATCGACGATGGATCCCCGCCGGAGGCTGCAGCAGCACTGCAGCAGCTGGTGGACGAGCTGGCCAGGGCCCTGCCCCGGCTGCCCCTGCGCCTGCACCGGGAGGACTGCAATCGCGGCCAGTACGCCTGCCGGAACCTCGGGCTTGAGCTGATGGCGGCTGAGGTGCTGGCCATCCAGGACGACGACGACCTCTCCCACCCCCTGCGCCTGGCCCGCCAGTGGGAGGCGCTGACGAGCGGGGCGGTGGCGGTCTACAGCGGCCATCTGCGCCTGGCAGAGGCGACGGGCCTGCCCCAGCCCGACGGACCCGCGGGCGCCTTCATCGGCGATGGCATCACCACCCTGATGCTGCGCCGCGACACGGCCCTGGCACTCGGCGGCTTTTATCCGGTGCGCTCCCGAGGCGATGTGGAATTCCGTGAGCGGCTGCTCCGCCGTTTCGGTGCCGCCAGCCTGGTGCAGCTCGAAGCGCCGCTCTACCTGATGCGCGGTTCGGCCGGCACTGTTTCATCGGGCTTCGAGTACGGCTGCAGCCTCGGCCTGCAGCAATGGCGGGAGCTGATCGACCGCCGGTGGCTGGTATGAGCGGCTTGCCGCCGGTGCTGATCGGACTCACCGCGATCCGGGGGCGGGAGCGGGCGCTGGAGCGCACCCTCGACAGCCTGCTGGCGCAGACGCTGCCTGCCGATGGCCGACCGGTGGAGCTGCAGCTGTTCCTCTCGAAACAGCCCTACCTGCTCGACCGGGGCTTCCCGGCCCTGCCGCCCGGCCTGAAGCGACGCCTGCTGCACGCCCGCCTCAGGCCGGGGCTGCGCTTCACGGTGCGCTGGGTGGCCAACACCGGCCCCTACCGCAAGCTGCTGCCGCTGCTCGAGGGTCTCAGCGCCGAGCAGCGCGCCAGCGACCCCTGGCTGATCACCGCCGACGATGACACCCTCTACCCCCGCGACTGGCTGCTGCGGCTGCTCGCCGCCCAGGCGCGCCACGACTGCGTGGTGGCGTTTCGGGGCAGGCGCCTGGCCCTGGCCGAAGGCGCAATCCTGCCCTACCGGAGCTGGCAGGTGGCCGGCCCGGAGCTGCTCGAGCCCAGCCTGCTCACCGTGCCCACCGGCAAGGACGGCATCTGCTATCGCCTCAGCCAACTGGACAGCCGCGTGCTTGACCTGGCCACAGCGCTGCGGATCGCGGGCCACGCCGATGATCTGTGGTTCAAGGTGCACACCCTGCTCACGGCCACCCCGGCGGTGCTGCTGCACGACAGCCTGGCCCTGCAGTTCCCGGAACTGGATGGCCAGGGCCGACCCGTCGGCCGGGCCACAGGCCGCCGCCATCACACACCCACCCTCTACCTGTCGGTGAACAAACATGGGGGCAATGATGCGGTGCTGCGGCGCTGCCTCGCCTACGTGGCGGAGCTCGCCGGGCTCGATACACCGCTGGCCCTGCTGGCCCCCTGGCCCTGAGGCCTGCCCATCCCCGCTGCTGCCGTGACCACCGCCTCGATCCCCGTGGAGCTCTGGGCTCCGCTCCAGCCGATCCCGCAGCTGCTGCAGGACCTCTGTGCCGCCCGGCTGGAGCCGGTGCTGCTGCCTGAACCGGATGCGGCGAGCCTTGTGCCGCTGCTGGTCGTCTATCCCGATCCGATCAGCCTGCTGGCATGCCTGAGCCCATGGAATGGCAGCCCCCCGCCGCCCGCGGCGCAGCTGTTCCCCCAGCTGGCTCACCTGGATCAGCTGGAGCGGAGCGCGCGGCCCTGGCGGCTGGTGAACGGCAGCTGTATCGCGGCGCCCGCCCTGGTGGCCTGGTGCCTTGATCCCCAAGGCACGGCCTCGCCTGCGGAATGCCAGCCGCGCTTCCTGCCGGTGCCCCCGCTCGCCGGGGTGCTGGCCCGGGAGCTGATCAGCCAGCACTCCGGCTGGCTGGAGGCCTACCGCCAGCTGGAGCATCACCCCCGGGCCGCCGCCCTCGACGGTCGCCCCCCCGACGACCATTGTCTGGAGCGCCTGGCCGAAGCCTGGGACGGTCCAGCAGCACTGCGGACCTGGCAGGAGCAGCAACACCTGCAGCAGGGGCTCACCGACCTGCTCGAGGCCGGCGACCGACTCGCGGCCCTGCAGTTGGAGAACGACAGGCTGCAGAGCCTGCGCGAGCAGCTGATCCAGAACGACGCGTCGGTGGCCGCACTGCAACAGGAGCTGCAGGCCTGCCGCACTGCCTCTGAACAACAACAGCAGCAGCTTGGTCGCCGCTGCGATGAACTGAGTCTGAGCCTGGCTGCGGCCGACCAGGATCGCGAGGCCCTGATCCAACGGCTGGAACTGCTGGAGGGGCTGGTGGCCCGTGCTGCTTCAGCGAGCCGGCGGCAGCAGGGCCTGCTGCCCCGGCTGCTGCCCTGAGCGCTCAGGCCGCCGCCAGCTGGCTGAGGGCGCGAAAAACGGCGTCCACATCAAAGCTGTTGCAGCGCTGGAACGCCGGATCCTCGCGACCGAGGTGGCCAGCATCCACGCCGCAGTCCACATAGGCGTCGCCAAAACCCGTGGCCAGCTCGAGGTTCACCCAGCTGCTGCTCAGGCACTGGGGCCCCGCCAAGAACAGCACCTGGCGGGCCAGCCCCTCACCAGGTGCAAACAGCTTCAGATGCATCGACGACTGGGGGAAGCCGGCCACCACGGCGTAGTCGCGGTAAAGCTGCAGCTTCTGCGGATTGGTGAGCTCCTCCGGGCAGATCACCTCTACATGCTTCAGCTCGGCCAGCCGCTCCACCAGCGCCGGCTCCTCGGCGAAGCGGGTGCTGCCGCCCTGGAGCTTGTGGCGCGAGAGATAGGCCACGCCCCGGCCCGCCCCCCGCCGCTGCGCCAGCCCCTCGAGCAACCGGGGCCGCAGGCCCGCCAGACAGGCCGGCCGGAGATCCTGGCTCACGAACGCCCGATCGTTGTAGATCGAGGCGGCGGAGATCAGCTGGCGGGCATGGATGGGCTGGCGAATCAATTTCACGCGCCGGCGGATGCCCAGACAGCGCAACCATTGCCGCACAAAGCCCAGGCCGGTGACCGGCCGGCGCCTGGCAGTGATGTCGTGAAACCAGATCGGCAGATCGCTTTCGCGATGCTCCCGCAGCAGCTGGTAGGCGCGGCCAGTCTCCACCAACAGGTGGCCGTAATGGTTGTAGAGCGTGCCGCCGTACAACATCAGCGGCAGCTCCAGCGCCGGCTGGAGCTGCTCGGTGCAGGCCTCCAGCCGCGGGGGCGGATGGCAGATGCGGCGTTCGCCCCGCAGGTCGCTCAGTTCGCGCACATGGTCACCCTGGCGATCAAACACGCCGTAGGCGCGACGACGCCACCACTCCGCTGCGGGCGCCAGCGGATATGGGGGCAGCACCACCGCGTTCTGGAGTTCAAGCAGCGGACGGGCAGGCCTCACTTCCACCCGGCCCCAGAGGGAGGGATGATCAGCGGGAACCCTGGCCAGCGGCTTCAGCATCGGGCCTATCCACACGCATAGCTGCAGCATCATCCACGATTGACGATGCAAGCCGTCGTAGGAGCCGCAACAGACATTCCTGATCGATTGGAAGCCAGTCACGCCAATCACCCTCATCTACAGCCAACAAGCCTGGTCAATCACAAGCCGAGATACCTCAGATTTCAACTCTGATTCGCGACAGCAAACAGACAGATTGCAACGGGAAATAGTCGATTCGCGACAGCACAAGGAGCGAGCACCTTTCCACAAGCAGGCAGGCCACTAGCAGCTCAATTGAGTACACCTTGGGGCTGCACTCTTTTCGCAAGAATGTTTTCTGGCAGTGAGAAGCCCAAAAGGAAGCGGGGTAGGATTGACCCATCAGTCTGGCGGTAAACGCTTGCCACACCAGCCACCACACCCGTCTCCACGTCAGCCACATCAGCTGCCAACGCACCAGTTGCCTGCCCATTCAGCACAGGTGGGGCCATCGACGTTGTCATTCCTTAGCGGCACTGCAGAAGCGGGCCTTGCTGCACGACCCGATCCCGCATCGTGACCGCAGCAACGCCTCTCTCCCAGGCGGGATCTGCCGCCCCCATCGCCCTGGCGGATGTGCCGGACAACCACCCATGCCTGTGGGGCCGGCTTGAGCTGCTGCCAGCCGCGCCCCTGCTGGAGGAGCGGGACGCCTGCCTGCTGCCCACCCGCCGCACCGGCCAGGCCCAGCACTGGTGGACCAGCCGCAAACAGGGCGCCATCGATCAGCAGGGGCAGCCGATCTCCACGCTCACCGATGTGCGGGGAGCCCGACGGATCTACGCCCTGCCCGACGACCTGACCGGTATGCGCACCCGCAGCGATCGGCGGCGCTCCGTGGTGCTGTACGGCGGCACGGTGTACGAACATTTCGGCCACCTGCTGCTCGACCTCAACCGGCTCTATCGGCTGCTGCTGCTGTTCCGGCGCAGCCGCGAGCCGATCTGGGTGCACTACCCGGCCCTTGGCGACGGGGGCACGATCGAGAATCCACTCGTGAAAGCCTGGTTCGACTGCCTGGGCATCCGCAAACGGGTGCGGGTCGTGCGCTGCAGCCTGGGCTGCGATCAGCTGGTGTCGTCGCCGGCGCTCTACCGCGACCGCTGCTACGCCACAGCGGATTTCCCGCGCGCCGCCCAGAGGGCCCTGAATGGGAAGCTGCGGCGCCGCCTGCTGGCCCTGGAACCTGATGCAGCACCGATCGCCTACCTCTCCCGCCACAAGCTGAGCAGCGGCACCACCCGCTTCGATGGTGAGCTGGAGGTGGTGGAGGCCCTGCGCAAGCTCCCCAACGTGACGGTGATCTGCCCGGAGGAGCTTTCGATCGAGGCCAAGCTCGGCCTGTATCGCCGCCACCGGGTGATCACCGGATTCGTGCAGGCGGCGATGGTGCTCAAGTACTTCGTGCCCACCACCCGACCAGGCGATCTGGCCAGGCAGCTGATGCTGGTGGCTGGGCGCAACAGCCTCAACAGCAACTGGGTGAACATGGAGCGGGCCTTCGGTTTCGGCGACCAGCTGCTCGATTGCACCCATCCCTCCGGCGCCCGGGAGGGTGAGGAGCTGGTTGAACTCGGCAGCCCGCAAAGGGCCGAGGGGTTCCAACGCCTGAACCGATTCAACGCAGGGCTGGTGATCGACCAGCTCCGCGCCCTGAGCGAGCGCTGACCATGCCCCCCTCCACCGGCATCGAACGGCTGGATGCCATTGCCGAAGACCATCCCTGTCTCTGGGGGGATCTGTCGGTGCGGGAAGACACCGGCAAAGGCCTGCAGAGCTGGAGCGACGCCACGGTGCTGCCGACGAGCGGTCGGCGCGGCGAGAAGTTGTGGTGGCGGCGCTACAGCTACGGCGTGTTCGATGCGGCCGGACGGCATCTACGCACGCTCAGCGACATGCGTGGTGAACGCCACTGCTGCCACCCCAGGCCCAGGCTCGTCGATAACCCCTTCAACAGCGATCGGGTCGAGAGGCACGATGTCGTCCTCTACGGGGGCACCCTCTACGCCGCCTTCGGCCATCTGATCCTCGACAGCGGCCGTGCCTACCAGTTGCTGCGGGAGCACCGCCAGAGCGATCTGCCGATCTGGTTTCACGATGCCACACCCCATCGGCACCCCGGCTCGATTCTCAAGCTGGGGCTGGTGCAGGCCTGGCTGAAGCAGCTCGGGCTCCGCAAGCGCGCCCGACTGATCCGCCGGCCGATGCGCGCCCGGGAACTGATCTCCTGCGGAGCGCTGTACAACGACCGGGGCTACGCCAGCCGGCAGCTGCGGCCTGCCTGCGCTGCGGCCCTGAAGCCCAGGCTGCGCAGCCGGCTGGAGACGATCGGCCCCCCGCAACGCCGGCTGGTCTACCTGTCGCGTCACAAACTGAGCGTCGGCAGCACCCTCTACCCCCAGGAGGCTGAACTGGTGGAGCAGCTTGCCGAGCTGAAGCATGTGGATGTGATCTGCCCGGAGGACCTGAGCTTTGAAGAGAAGCTGAGCCTCTACCGCCGCTACGAGGTGATCGCCGGCTTTCCTCAGGCCTGCATGGGCCTGAAACTGTTCGTACCCGGTGATCGGCTGGCCCAGCAGGTGATGTTCGTATCCGGCCCGCGCAGCCTCAGCAGCACCTGGATCAACATCGATCGGGCCGTCGGCTGGGGCGATGCCTACGTGCACTGCGATCCCGGCGTGCCTCGCATCGTGGCCGATGACCCGTCCCAGCCCTTCCAGCGCACCAATCCCTTCGATCCGCAGACGGTGCTGCAGGCGATCCGCCACCTCACCGGCTCCTGAGCGCGAAGCGAGCGATGCCCATCCACCTGCACATCGGCACCCACAAGACCGGCACCACCGCCATCCAGCGCCAGCTGCAGCGCAACCGGGAAGCCTTGAAGCAACGTGGCATCTGGTACCCGAATGAAGCGGAGTTGCTGCCCGGCGGAAGCACCGGTATCCCCCACCGCAACATCGCCCGTTCGCTCAACAGCACGGCCGCACCGAAGCCCTACGACCGGCCCAGCCTGCGTACGATGGTGCAGGCGATCCTCGGCGGCGCCAGGGATTACGACCACACCATCATCAGCAGTGAAGCCTTCTGGCGGATCGGTTTCCCGGCCCAGCCCGAGCATTGCAGCCTCGAGAAGATCTGGCAGCGGAAGCTGGCGAATGTGGCCTCGATTCGCCAGCTGTTCGCCGATGGTGAGGTGCGGGTGCACGCCGTGCTGCGGGAGCGCAGTGCCTACATCCAGAGCAGCTACAGCGAATTCGTGCTGGCCACGCTCTACAGAGAAGACATTCACGCCTACCTCAGCACCTACGGTCACGGCTGGGATTATCTGCAGCAACTGCAGGCCTGGTCGGCTCATTTCCCGGTGGAAGCACACGCGTATGAGACGCTCTGCATCGGCAACCGGTTGCCCCTGGAATTTCTGCGGGCGCTGTGTGGCGAGGGTTTGCCGGATGACATCCTGGCCGCCGATCCAAACCCGCTCGCGAACGTATCAGACCCACTGGCCTGCATCAGCTTCAAGCGGTTTCTCAACCAACAACCGATCAGGCTCGAGAAACGCGACAGGCTCTATCGCAAATACCGCAGGATCTTTCGCAAGGCCGCGAAGCGCGCCAAACCCAGCCAGACCGTGCAGCAGCTTGCCGCCCTCAACAGCTGGCTCCCGACTGCCGAACTGCGCAGCCTGCAGCGCGCCCTTGCGAAGAACGATCGAGAGATCCGTGCAGCGTTCTGCGCCGACCTGGTCTCCAGCCCCCCGAAGCGCTTCTGGCCGTTGCCATGGCAGAGCGACCGCCGGCAGCCCCTCAGCCCTGCCGAGCACGACAAGGTGGTCGGGTGGATGCTGGGTCGGCAGCCGCTCAAGCCAGCCTGGTTGCTGAAACCGGAGGCAGACAATCGATGACCAGTCTCGATCTGATCACCCCCTGCCGCAACCGGGCGGAGCAGCTGCTGCGCAGCCTGCCCAGCTGGCTGGCCTGCCCCCGGGTGGATCGGATCCTGATCGTGGATTTCAGCGCCAGTCCGCCGCTGCTGCCCCAACTGGCCGGCTTCGACCTGACCCGCGTGACCGTGATCCGGGTGGAGGATGAACCGATCTGGCGGCTCGGCCGCGCTCAGAACGTGGCTCTGCGCTACTCCCGCAGCGACCTGATCCTCAACATCAACGCCGATATCGAGGTGGTGACGATCGACCCCTATCTGGAGGCGATGGAGACCAATCCGCACCTCTACTACAGGGGCTTCAGCAAGCGGGGCACATCCTCCGGAAGCTGTCTGTTCCGGCGCCGCCAGGGTCAGCGCTGCGGCGGCTGGCATGACCACATGGCCGGCTGGGGGGGGGACGATCTCGATTTCTATGACCGGATGCGGCGCCGCGGCCAACGGGCTGCCCTGTTTGACGCGGCCAGCTTTCAGGAAATTCGGCAGCGGATGGAGACCAAGAACAGCGATGAAGCTCCCCGCCTCGACAGCCAGCTGCTGCAGAACCAGCCGGATCTGGTCTGCCAGCCGCGCTTCACCGGAGTGCGGAACACCCTGCTCAGTGTGCTGCGGCGGCAGAACCGGCAGCGGGCCCTTCGCTATCGGTTCCTGGATGATCCCGGCAATCCCCGCCTGGTGCAGGCCCGGCTCAGGCGACGTTCACGGCTGGAGCTGGCCATCGGCCAGCACAGCGTGGAACTGGCCAACATCCTCACCATTCATCACTACCGACCAGACCTCCATCCCAGCGAGATCATGGCGACCCCGACTTACGCGGAGATCGTGGAACGCCACGGGTTGCCGCCGGCGCGCAATCGCCAGCAGCGACGCCAACTGCTGGCAGAGCTGCCGGAGCGGCTGAACCAGCTGCGCGGCCTGGCCGATCAGCTGGGAGTGGCAACCCTGCCGCACTGAACATCATGGCCAGTTCGCTCTGGATTCTTGACGACGATGCCGAGCTCGGCGCCCTGCTCCAGCAACGGTTCGGCGAGCAGGGCTGGCTGGTGCTCCATCTGAGCCATCCACGGCAACTGGAGGCGGCCCTGGCCACGGCCGTGCCGGATCTGCTGGTGCTGGATGAGCTGCTGCCAAGCCAGCGGGGCACCGATGTGCTCATGCATCTGCGCCAGCGCCATCCCCAGCTGCCCGTGCTGATGCTGTCGGCCCTGGGGGCGCCGAGCCACCGGGTGGCGGGCCTGGAGGCCGGCGCCAACGATTATCTCGGCAAACCCTTCCTGTTCCGCGAGCTGCAGCTGCGGGTGGAGCGGCTGCTCAGCTCAACCGCCACCGCTGCCGAAATCGCGCCCGCAACCAACCCAGCGCCGGTCAATCCGCAGATGTGGCAGCTGGCCGGGCTGGTGCTTGATCCCGAACGCCTGTGGCTGGGCCGGCCGGATGGCAGCGGGATGGAGCTGTCGCGGGGGGAGCTCGCTTTGCTGCAGCTGCTCTGCAACAGGGCCGGTTCCGTGGTGAGCCGCCAGGAGCTGGGTCAGGCCAGCGGCAGCCTGGTGGATGTGCAGACCAGCCGCAGCATCGATGTGCGTTTGTCGCGGCTGCGGCGGCTGCTGGAGGAGCTGCAGCCCGGTGTGGCGATGATCGAAACCGTGCGGGGCCAGGGCTACCGGCTGGTGGCGCCCGCTGAACCCCTGGGAACTCAGCCCGACCCTGCCGGGCGGAAAGGCCGCCAGGAGGGCGGCTGACCGTGGCACCACCCGGACCCCGTCTGGCTGGCCGCGACTGGCTGCTGCTGTTTTCGTGTTTATCGGTCGGCGGAGCCGTGGGCTATCTGGCCTTGCTGCTGGGAATGCGGCTGCTGCTCGAACCCCGCATCGTTGAGGAGTCGGCCCTGCGGCTCAGCAAACAGGTGGAACTGGTGGAGCAGGTGCTGAAGCAGGTGGAACCCGAGGAGCTGCCGGAGGGAGTGCTGGTGCGCGATCAACTCCCTGCAGCGGTGAGCCTGCCGCGGCCTCTGAGCCGGTTCGATCGGCTGGTGAGCGACGCGATGCGGCGGGAGTTCCACTTGAAGCGGGAGTTGCGGCGCGACCAACCCCCTCTGCAGGACGTGTGGGGAGGCCACTGGGTGCGACTGCAGCTGCCACCGGCCAGCGCCCCTGGCAGCCTCTGGCTCTATCAATCGGAGCGCCTCAGCAACAGCCTCTGGTACCTGCCGCTGCTGCGCATCCTCACGATCCTGATCGGCGTGCTCGGCGGTCTGGTGCTGTTTCTGCGCTGGCAGATCGAGCGACCGTTGGCGCGGCTGCTGCGCCAACTCGACGGACAGGGTGGATCGCAGTCCCTGCCCCTGCTGCCGGAGCTGGGGATCGCGCCGATCCGCCTGCTGAGCCAGCTGATCAACAGGCTGCTGGAGCGGATCAACGCCACCGCCCGCGCCCGGCGACAGCTGCTGCAGGGCCTCACCCACGATCTGGGCGGGCCGCACGGGCGGCTGATGCTGCGCACCGAGCTGCTATGCGAGCGACTTGGAGGAGAGTCCCGCCAGCTGGCGATGGCCATGGCAGTGGACCTGGAGCGCCTGCGCAGCCTCACTGACCAACTGGCCTTGCTGGGGGAGCAGGAGCTGCCGGCCGAATCCCGCCAGATCTGCGCCCTCGATGACCTCTGCGGCCGGATCGTCGCCAGCCAGCCACCGGGGGTGGTGCTGCTGCGGGTGCCTCGGCTGCTGGTGCGCCTGGATCCCGAGGGGCTGGAGCGGGCCCTGAACAACCTGATCGACAACGCCCTGGAGTACGGGGCACCGCCGGTGGAGCTGAGCGCCAGTCGCCACGGCCGGGAGCTGCGGCTGCGGGTCGACGACCACGGTCCGGGCATCCCCACCAACACGCTGCTGGCCATGCCTGGCCCCAGCCGCAGCAACGACCGCCACCGGCAGCGCCACCGGGGCCTGGGTCTGGCGATCGTGGAACGCTTCTGCCTCGAGCACCAGGGCAGGCTGGCCCTGCTGGAGGCTCCGGGGGGCGGGCTCAGAGCCGAACTGCGACTGCCCGCTCTGACGGAGCCGGGCGCAGCTCCAGACGGGAAGTAAACGCACTGATTTCACGTCGCGGGAGGGCCATCCCAACGCTTGAACCCTTCCCTGACGTTGGGCACCATGGAGTGCCTTGGGAGCGCCGGCGGGATGGGAGGGCTGCGCTGAAGCCCGCCAGGCCAGGCAGCCACAGCAGCCCAGGGCAGCCGAGACCCAGGAGGAGTAAAGCGATTTACACTGCCGAACAACCTGATGTCCGTCAGGCAATTTCTGCCCGTCGATGCTGTTTGAACCTCTGGCCATCGCGGGAGCATTCCTGATCCGCCCCGAGCCCATCGGCGATGACCGCGGCTGGTTCGCCCGTGGCTTCTGCCAACGGGAGTTCAACGAACACGGGGTCGACTTTGCAGTGCGCCAGGCCAATCGTTCCTTCAACGCCCGGGCGGGCACCCTGCGGGGCTTCCACGGCCAGTACCCGCCCCATGCCGAGCAGAAGCTGCTGCGGTGCGTGCAGGGGTCGCTGATCGATGCGCTGGTCGACCTCCGGCCGGAGTCGCCCACTTTTCTGCAGTCGGTGCTGGTGGAGCTGAGTGCCGAGAACCAGATCAGCCTGCTGATCCCGGAACGCTGCTGCCATGCCCTGCAGACGCAGACCGATGCCACCGAGATTCTTTACCTGGTGAGCGCCTACTACGCCCCGGAGGCTGAATTCGGCCTCCGCTGGAACGATCCCCGGCTCGCCATCCCCTGGCCCCTCCCGGTCAGCGAGATCTCCGCCAAAGACGCCAGCTGGCCGCTGCTGGGCGAAAGCGAACCAACCATCCGCTCACGCATGGCCGTAGCCGGAGGCCTGAGCCGATGATCCTGGTCGACACGGCCCTGAAGCAGCGGGAACTGGAGGGGCGCCCCGTGCGGATCGGCGTGATCGGGGCTGGAGCGATGGCACGGCCCACGGTGGCCCTGATCACCAACCAGGTGCCGGGCATGGTTGTGGCGGCGATCGCCAACCGCACCTTGCAGCGGGCAGCCTCCGCCTATGCCGATGCCGGCCGGCCTGGTGCCATCACGGTGGACAGTCTGGCGGCACTGGATCGGGCGATCGCCGCCGACCTGCCGGCAATCACCGATGACCCCGGGCTTCTGGCCCAGTCGGCCGGCATCGATTGTCTGATCGATATGACCGGTGCAATCAACCACGGCGCAGCCGTGGCGCTGGAGGCGATCCGCCAGGGCAAGCCCCTGGTGCTGATGAACGCGGAGGTGGATGCCACCATCGGCCCGCTCCTGCACGACAAGGCCCGGCAGGCGGGGGTGCTGCTGAGCTGCTGCGACGGCGACCAGCCTGGGGTGCAGCTCAATCTCTGGCGCAAGGTGAGGGGCATGGGTCTGATCCCGCGCGTGCTCGGCAACATCAAGGGACTGCAGGACGAATACCGGAACCCCACCACTCAGCAGGGCTTCGCAGACCGGTGGAATCAGGACGTGACGATGGTGACCTCGTTCGCCGATGGTTCCAAGGTGAATTTCGAGCAATGCATCGTCGCCAACGCCACCGGCTTCACGGTGGCCCGCCGCGGCATGGGCAGGATGGAACATCGAGCGCCGGTGGAGCAGCTCACCAGCCACTACGACCTTTCGCAGTTGCGCGAACTGGGTGGCGTGGTGGATTACGTGGTCGGAGCCCAGCCGCTCCCAGGGGTGTTCTGCCTGGCTGAACTGGCCGACAGGCGCCATGCCCCTTTGCTGGCGGCCAAGGGGTTGGGCGATGGGCCGCTCTACTGCTTCTACGAGCCGTATCACCTGGTTCACCTCGATACACCGATGAGCCTGGCCCGGGCCGTGCTGTTCGGCGACGCGGTGGGCCAGCCGATCGGTGCCCCTATGGTTGAGGTGGTGGCGATCGCCAAACGCGATCTCCAGGCCGGCGAAATCCTGGATTCCTACGGGCGTTACATGACCTACGGCCAGGCGGAGAAGGCCAGGGTGGTGCGAGCCGAAGGACTGGTGCCCGAAGGCCTGGTGGAAGGCTGCCGCCTCCTGCGTGCCATCCCCAAAGACCAGCCGATCCGCTGGGCCGATGTGGAAACACCCAGCCACGAGTTGGGCCATCAGCTCTACGCCGAGCAGCAGGCCAGGTGGGGTAGCGTCTAGCCACTCTCCGGTGGCGCATGATCCTTGTCGACACAGCCCTGCGCCAACGCGAAAGCGAGGGGCGCCCGGTGCGCGTCGGCCTGGTCGGCGCCGGTTCGATGGCCCGGGGGTTTGTGGCCCAGGTGACAGCCCTGGTGCCGGGGATGGAGGTGGTGGCGATCGCCAATCGCACCCTGCAGCGCGCCGCCGATGCCTATGCCTTTGCAGGCCGGGAAGGGGCCGTTGCGGTCAACAGCCTGGCGGCCCTGGATCAGGCCATCGCCGCGGGCCGGCCGGCGATCACCGATGACCCCGATCTGCTGGCCCGATCGGCGGGAATCGACTGCCTGATCGACATGACCGGGGCCGTGAATTTCGGCGCAGCCCTGGCCCTGGCGGCGATTGAACAAGGAAAACCGCTGGTGCTGATGAACGCTGAGGTGGATGCCACCATCGGCCCGATCCTGCACGAGAAAGCCCGCCAGGCAGGGGTGCTGCTGAGCTGCTGCGACGGCGACCAGCCGGGAGTGGAGCTGAATCTCTGGCGCTATGTGCAGGGCCTTGGCCTGACACCGAGGCTGCTTGGCAACATCAAGGGCCTGCAGGACGAATCGCGCACACCCAACACCCAGCAAGGCTTCGCCGACCAGTGGAACCAGGACGTGACGATGGTGACCTCGTTCGCCGATGGCTCCAAGGTGAATTTCGAGCAGGCGATCGTGGCCAACGCCACCGGCTTCACCGTGATGCAGCGGGGCATGAGCCGGCGCGAGCACCTGGGTCATGTGGATGAGCTCACCAGCGTCTATGACCTCGACCAGCTGCGGGAGCTCGGCGGTGTGGTGGATTTCGTGATCGGCGCCCGCCCATCCCCCGGCGTGTTCTGCCTGGCGGAGATGCCGGATGCCCGACACGTGTCTTATCTGGAGCTCTACAAACTGGGCACCGGGCCCCTGTACAGCTTCTATCAGCCTTACCACCTCTGCTATCTGGAAGCTCCGATCAGCGTGGCCCGCGCCGTGCTGTTCGGCGATGCGGTGGGCCAGCCGCTCGGCGGCCCCGTGGTGGAGGTGGTGGCGGTTGCCAAGCACGATCTGCAGGCCGGTGAAACCCTCGATTCCTTCGGCCGCTACATGACCTATGGCCAGGCCGAGAAGGCCGAAGTGGTGCGCGCCGAGGGTCTGCTTCCTGAAGGGCTGGCGGAAGGCTGCCGGCTGCTGCGGCCCATCGCCCAGGGCCAGCCGATCCTGTGGAGTGATGTGCAGGCTCCCATCGACCAGCTCTCACACCGCCTCTACGCCGAACAGCAGGCCCGCTGGGGTGGCGGCGACAGAAGCACCGCGCCGCACTGAGCCGCACACCGAGAGTCCCGGTCAGCACGACCGAGCAGACCGATCGCTCAGGCGGCCAGGTACCGATCAAGATCCGCCTGGCAGCACTGCAGCGGAGGTGCCCCCTCGGCCACCTGCCGGTACCACGCGGCCGTGCGGGCGACAGTGGTGGCGAAGTCCCAGCGCGGCTGCCAATTCAGCCGATCTGCCGCCTTGTCGATCACCAGATGCAGCAGGCCGGCCTCGTGGGGTGCGGCGGGATCACTCAGATCGCTCCAATCACCAGGCCAGTGCTGGTGGAGGGCTGCCACCAGCTCGACAACCGGCCGATTGGCCTCCCGCAGCGGCCCGAAATTCCAGGCTTCAGCATGGGCCGCGGGTTGCTGCCACAACCGCTCAGCCAGCCGCAGATAGCCCGAGAGGGGCTCGAGCACATGCTGCCAGGGGCGGGTGGCGCCAGGATTGCGCAGCGTCAGCGGCACCGCCCGGGCGCAGGAGCGCATCGCATCAGGAACGATGCGGTCTTCTGCCCAGTCGCCGCCGCCGATCACATTGCCGGCCCGGGCGGTGGCGATGGCGAGATAGGGCGTCTGGTGGGGGGCCGCCCCGCAGAAACTGGCGCGCCAGGAGGCGATCGCCAGCTCTGCAGCGGCCTTACTGGCGCTGTAGGGATCGTGACCACCTAGCTGATCTGTCTCCCGGTAGCCGTAACACCACTCGCGGTTCTCGTACACCTTGTCGGTGGTGACCATCACTACCGCACAGGGATGGGGCAGGGGCCGGATCGCCTCCAGCAGGTGCAGGCTCCCCTGCACGTTGGTGGCCCAGGTGCCCAGTGGATCGTTGTAGCTGCGCCGCACCAGGGGCTGGGCGGCAAGATGCAGCACCACCTCAGGATCCACCTGAGCCACCAGCTCCTGCAAGGCTCTGGCGTCGCGGATGTCAAGGCGATGGTCGGCGAGCGAGCCCGGCAGCTGGCCAGCCGCTGCAGCCGCTCGATCAGAGCGGGCAAGAGCCAGAGATGTGTAGAGATCAGGTCTGGTTTCCGGGTCGAGGGCGACACCAGTCACCTGAGCGCCAAGCCGCAAGAGCCAGAGCGTGAGCCAGCTTCCCTTGAAACCAGTGTGGCCGGTGATCAGCACACGCCGGCCACACCAGAAACCTGCATCAGGATTCCGAGCGGATGAACTTGACATCAGCCCCAGCGCTTCCATGGGGCGGCACCGCTCTCCCAGAGCGATTCCAGGCGGCTGCGCTCCCGCAGCGTATCCATCGACTGCCAGAAGCCCTGGTGGCGATAGGCACCAAGCTGACCGCGTCGAGCCAGCTCTGCGAGCACGTCGGCCTCAAACAGGCAGGCATCCGAATGAATCAGGTCGCAGACCGATGGCTCCAGCACCAGAAAACCACCGTTGATCCAGGCCTGCTCACCATCGGCCTTCTCCTGAAAGTTGCCGACACGATCCTCCTCAAGATGAAGCGCCCCATAGCGACCAGGTGGCTGTACGGCGGTGAGGGTGGCCTGCAGACCCTGCTCACGGTGGTGGGCGATCAGCGCAGCCAGGTCGACATCAGAGACGCCGTCGCCGTAGGTGAAGCAGAAGGGCTCGTCGCCAAGAAAGGATCGCACCCGCCCAAGCCTTCCGCCAGTTTCGGTCTTGTCACCGGTGTCGATCAGCGTGACCTTCCAGGGTTCGGTCGTGCGCTGGTGCACCTCCATATGGTTACCGACGTCCATATGAAAAGTAACGTCGCTTGTATGCAGGAAATAGTTGGCAAAGTATTCTTTAATCATGTAGCCCTTATAGCCACAGCAAATAATAAAATCGTTTATTCCAAATGAGCTGTAGATTTTCAGGATGTGCCAGAGGATCGGCATGCCGCCAACCTCCACAAGGGGCTTGGGCCTCACCACGGTTTCCTCGGCGAGGCGAGTACCGCGGCCGCCTGCCAGAATGACAGCTTTCAAGGTTGACCGCCAAGTAATAACTGGGGGCGACCCTAGCAGAATCGTCGAATGCTACGCACTGCTCGCTGGCCAGCGCTGCTCTCTGACCAATCCAGCGAAGCAGCTACAGCCAATCAAGCCTTGATGTATCACCATTGATGTATCATCGGCATCATCGCAAGCGCTGCCATGCATCAACCTCGATGCAGCAATCGCAAACGGACGCATCGATACAGATCTCACCTAGAACCCAGACCGATCACCCCGATCTGCATCGCAAAACGCCGATCCCTTAAAGCGACCAGCTGTCGGCTGGCTTGCCCATATAGGCAAGCATGCGCTGTGCATCAGGGCCAACTTCAGCGAGCACACTCTGGCGCAGTCTTGGTGTCCACTGAGGAGAGGCAACCAGTTCACGCCCTTTATCACCAGCCTCATTCACCCTAGGCAGGGATCCATTGTCCAGCAGCAGATCGAGATGCTGATCAGACGTCGAGGCACCAAGAAAGTGCAGCAAGCGAGCCAGGGTGGCACGGGGGTCACCCACCAGATCTTCAAAGGTGAGGCAATGAATCTGGCTATCAGGAAAAAACGCACGAAAAGCCTGAATGCGTTCATAATAGAGAGAACAACCCACCACCAACTTACGCAGGTGCCGCGATTCCATCAGTCCCTCAAAAGAACGGGTGCGACTCTGGCGTCCGCGCCGATGACGCCAATGTGAAACGATTCTTTCAAGGGGATCACGCACCACATAAACCAGTTTCAGATCTGGTAGGTAGCGATGCATCAGTTCCGGGGTGTGGCGATAGCTGCTGAGCTCGCTCGCATACATGGTGCTGCCCTCACCTCTCAGGCGGAATGAACGGCCTTCACGGAACAGACGACCGTACCAACTCCAGCCCTTGTTATAACGACGTCCGAAAAACTTGGGCTCCTTCGGCCGACTGATGAAAAAATCAGGATGCCTTGGCAGAATCGTGGTGAGTGTGGTGGTAGCCGATTTTGCGGCACCGATAATGATGAAATTGGGCAGCCGGCGGCCCAGTTGATCCACCTCAGCCTGGTGATCTCCCCTCAGCCCCGCATCGATGGCCTTGCGCAGTTGGCGATTGAGGCCCAAGGGCAGCTCCTGAGGAATGAATCGGTGGCAGATGCTACGCCAGCTTGCCGAGGTTGAGCTCACGGTTGCAGCAGCTGGATCTGGCTCTCCAGCGGAGGCGAGATCGAACTGAGCTCACCGGCAGCCAATCGCTCCAGCTTCTGATCGCCGTAAAACAGCTCCACATCCTGCCGATAGCGCCTCAGGGCCAGGTCCACCAGACGGGGATGGCTGAAATGACCACTCAGATCGGTATCGCCACCGCGGCGTACATTCTTGGTCGGCAACTTACCCAGGGCTGGCAATCCCGCCTGTCGCATCCGCCGCCGTAGCAGCTGCCAGTGGTCCGCCATCGCTTCCATCCGGCCAATGAACCGCGGAACGCACATGCCCTCTAGGCATAGAATGGCAGACTGAGGGAGAAGATGCACATCCAGATCGGCGTCATCTGTATCTACCAGAATCTCCAAAAAACGCTCGAACGGCATGTGCCGTTCCAGACCCATCTGCTGCATGGCAGTGGATAGATGATCGTTCTCAACCAGCTTGTTGTTGTAGGCCGAAACCAAGCGGTCAAACGGATTGCGAACAAAGCTGAAGATAAAGTGACTGCTGCGCCGCTCCCGTGCAGCCTTGGCATCCACCATCCGGGTTTCACCGTGGGTGGCGCGGCGCCACATCATATCGGCCGTGGTGCGGTAGCCCTCCTCTGGCGGTTGCTCCAGTAAACGGGTGAGTGCGGCTTTGACAGAAGAATTGGCGACCTTCGGAACCCGTGCATAGATCAACGGGATCCGTTCAAACAGGATGTAGTGCTCCGACGAGGTCGCCTGAGCGGTGCTGTTCAGGGCGATCATGCGGCGAGGAGGGTTCGCCCCTGCAGGGAGAGCTGGTGCTGCTCCAAGCGCTCCAGAGCGAGCCAGGCTCCCTCGCCATTGTTTTTGTGGCCTTGCCAGATCTCAGGAATGAAGGATGCTTCGGGAGCGAGCTGTGCGAGCAGCTGAAACACATCGGGCCAGTCCACACCGCCCTCATCGATCTGCAGGCCTTCACCATCCACACCCTCAGCATCCGCCAGATGCAAATGGGCTGTATGGGGCAGGATCCGCTTGAGGAAGGTGGAGAATGGGGTCTGCAGATGATTGCAGGCCAGCTTGGAGTGTGAAACATCCAGGCAAACGCGCATGCCCTGATCCCGACAGAAGCTTTCAATGCTCTCGGCATCGACGAACAGGTTGTGATAACGCTGACCACCGAAATGCCAGGGATAGGGAGGCATGGTTTGGGGGATCAGCTCCACCCCCTCACACCGCAGTTCAGCCAGGCTCTGCACCAACCGCTCCAGCAGGGGCTCCCGTTCGGCGGGGGGGAGGTGACGGTTGGCCGAGAACCCACCCACATTGGTCACCAGCAGCACGTCTGAACTGCCTGCAAAACGCCCGGCCAGACGGGCAGACAGCTCGATCACCCGCTGCAGCTCGCCCACCGAGTGACGCCGGTAGTCGCCATCAAGGCTGCAGAGATCAAGGGTGTGGTCACCGGCAAACAGCTCGGGCGCATGCACCACCAAACCCAATGGCACGTGCTCGGGAAGCACCGCGTCGACATCCACCTCCACATCCTTGTAGCTGAGGTGGATCTCCACTAGATCGAGATTGCTGACCGAACGGAATACCTCCAGATCATGATATCGCACTGGCACACCGAATCGGTTGCGGAAGTGATAAGCACGAGGCGTAGCCGCTGGCTGCTTCAGATCCGATTCAAAGAACACATCACCCTCAGCCTTGGCGCAGCTGAGGCTGAGACCGATCAGATCATTGAGCCGGTAGGGCTGCAGTCCCTGACCCGGGCTCTGGATGCGCACCATCTCGCGACTGATCGCGGTGCCGGCGGGGATCGGGCAGGCGGCAACCAGACTCTTAGCCAGCACCTCGCGGTTCATCAGCTCGCCCTGGCTGAGGCTGCGGGCTGCTTCGGAGCCCATCGATTCCTGCACCGCCCGGATGCCGGCCACCATCGCCTCGAATTCATCGGGCAGCAGGCTCACCTTGTGATCGTTGCCCTCCATGCCGCGATCGAGGGTGATGTGCTTCTCGATCACGCTGGCACCCAGGGCCACAGCGGCGATCGGCACAGCCGTGCCGCGCTCATGGCCGGAATAACCCACCGGCGCCTCCGCCAGCTCCGCCAGCCGTCGCAGATAGCGCAGGTTCACATCCTTGAACGGGGTGGGATAGGTGGAGTTGCAGTGCAGCAGAGCAAACGCAGCTCCCAGCTGGCGCAGGTGGCGGATCCCGGCGCTGATCTCCTGCTCGGTGGCCATGCCGGTGGAGGCGATCAGCGGCTTGCCGGTGCCGGCGATGGCACTGAGCAGATCGTGGTTGGTGAAATCCGCTGAGGCCACCTTGAAGCCAGCCATCCCCCAGCGATCAAGCTTGGCCAGGCTGGTTTCATCCCAGGGAGTGCAGAGAGGGATCAGACCACGCCGTTCGGTGTGTTCGAAACAGAGGTAGAGGTCGTCGTCGCTGAGCTGGAAACGCTCCAGCAGGTCAAGGGTGTACTGGGTGCCGAGATCAGAGGCCATGTCATTGCTGTCGCCCGCATTGACATACAGCTTGCTCAGATCGCGCATCTGGAACTTGGCGCAATCGGCGCCGGCGGCAGCCGCCGCATCGATCAGGCGCAGGGCGAGCTCCAGACTGCCGTTGTGGTTGTTGCCGATCTCAGCGATCACGAAGGCCGGTTCACCCGCGGCGATCAACCGGCTGCCCAACTGCAGGCGAGGCTGCCCGGCCCGTGCCACGGCCACCACCCGGCCATGGTCGTCGAGCAGGGGAATCACCTGCACCTTCTGGGAGAACAGACCTGCCAGATCAGCCGCGGCGGCGGACTCCAGAGCCGCGACGCAATCGGGGTTCATCGCGCAGGTGACCGGCTGCTCCAGTTCGATCACACTGCTGGCGGCGATCCAGCGCCGGAAGTCGCCATCACTGAGCACCCCCTGCAGGATGCCCCCTTCAGACACCACGAAGATCAACCGCGACTTGTTGGCGGTGATCTTGTTGAGAGCTGTGAGGATCGAATCCTCTGCAAAGACCACGAACTGGGTGAAGTTCCGCTCGATCTGCAGCCCGTGCCCCGATTGCAGCCCCGATTGCACGTCGATCGTCCACCCGTTCCAGCCCGGGACTCTAGGCCCGCAGGCCATGAGTCACCAGCAGGGCCAGCCGCCGCAGCAGCCGGTTGCGCTGCCGGACCGCGGCCAACCGCCTGCCGATGTTGCGGTTGTCGGGGCGGTGGAGCTGGGCGATCTCCAGCAGCCGGGCCGCCTCGTCGTAGTCGCGGCTGCGGATCGCCGCCTCAGCTCCCCGCCGCAGCTGGTTGGTGGAGAGATCGGCGGCATTGACCACATAGCCCGGATGGCGTAGCTGCATCGGCGCCGGTTCGTGCGGCCCACCTGCCAGGGCCGCGAGTTCCGTGAGCAGGTTGGCGGCGCTGAAATCGGGGTGATAACCAACCCAGTGGAGCCAGGCGGGATCGGGATCACTCCCATGCTCGAGAGCATCGAGATCGTCGCTCGCCTCCAGACAGCGCAGCAGACCGGAGGCGGCGAAGAAGGGTGTACCCAGATCCTGACGCAGGCCGAAATCCGCCACCACCACGGGGCGGCAGCCGAAATCGAGCGCATCGAACAGCGCAGTGGAGGAAACCGTGGCCAGCAGCCGGCTGCGCTGCAGCAGCTGCGGCAGCGGGTCATAGCTGAGCTGCAGATTGGCCGGCGGGCTGCCGAGGGCCTCGCGCAGCGTGGAGCTGATGTGGGTGTCCACCGCATGGAAGGTGGTTTCGTGGGCGGCGACACGCGGCTTGATCAGCACCTGCCAGTCGGGGGAGCGTCGGGCCAGCCGGGCCAGCATCTGTACGAGCCGGCGGCGCTCAACCGGGGCCGCCGGCATCACCACCTGCTCGGCGAACACCAGAAGGCGCTCACGCTCACGGCTGCTGGCCGCAGCTGGTCGGTTCCGCGCCAGACCGGTGATCACGCTGCGCTGACCATGGAAGGGGGTATGGCGCAACAGCAGATCGAGCCGCGCCTGATCGCGAGGACCGTTCAAACAGATCAGGTCGTAGCCCAACCGCCAGGCGATCGCCTCCTCGAACCGCTCCAGCACCACCCCGTTGAAGCCGCAGAACAGCGGTCGCAGGCGCTGCCGCTGGCGCTGGCGGCTCAGCCGATAGGTGCTGCGGAATTCGGCCAGCTTGCTGCCGGTGAGATAGACGCCGATGGCATCGAATGCCTCCAGCCGCGGATCCGCCAGTAGCCGGCTGGTGGACATCGACCACAGCGGTCCGCTCCGCTCCAGGGCGGTCAGCACCCCTGCCGGGGTACCTGGCTTCGGGATCGCATTCACCGTCACCGCCCCGCCCAGACCACGAACGGCGTCCGCCAGGGCCTGACAGGCCAGCAGCTGGCTGTCGCTGTCAGCCACCAGCAGAAGTTTCAGGGTCATCCGATCAGGGCCTCCAACCGCCGCAGCAGGCGCTGGGGGCCATCGGCGATCGACCAGCCACGCGAGGCGAGCCAGGTGGAATCGGGTCGGCTGCTGTTCAGCAGATCATCGAGCGGCAGACAATCCGCGAGACGGCGCATCACCCCGGAGCCGAAGAACAGGGGTCCGTTGAACGCCGTGCGGATGCCGTAATCGCCTAGCACCACGGTTGGTTTGCCCCACACCATTGGCGGCAGCAGCCAGTCGGACCCGATCCCCATGCACATCCGCGCCTGGATGAGCCCCGGCAGGGGGTCGGCATGATCACCCAGCTGCAGGTTGGCCGGTGGCTGGCTGGTTTGCAGATGATGCCAGCCCAGGCAGGTCTGAGGCCAATGCTGGGGATCCGGAGGCAGGGGCTGATCGCACTGCAGCCGCACCTGCCAGTGGGGCGAAGCCCGCGCAACGGCGCAGAGCCGCTCATACAGCACGCCTTTGGCAAAGGGCGAGGGGGGAATCTCCGGTTGATCCAGCACCACCAGCAACGGCTCCTGGCTGATGCTGTGGCCGATCGGAGCCGTGGGCAGACACCACAACCCGATGGCTTCGCAGGCCTGCTCCGCCTGCGGCGTGCCATGCACCAGCCAGTTCAGCTCCTCCAGCTGGGCCTCGCCCTGCAGGCAGAGCAACTCAACGCCGAGGCGCGGCAGCAGATCTGCCGCCAGTGCATCCCCGTAGAGCGGCCGGAACGGACCGGAGAACAGCGGCCTGGGCACCTTTCCCCGCAGCACCGCCGCTTGCCTGTGGATCCGCCGGAACTGGCGCAGGCTGTCGCCGTCGAGAAACACACCCACGGCATCGACATGATCGAGCAGCTCGCTGGCGGCAAGCTGCGGCAGCGGCAGTGACAGCCAGGCCGGCTCAGCCGCTTCGTCGGGAGAAGCCGGGCCGATCAGCATCACGGTGGAGCCGCAGCGATGCAGTGCGTCGCTGAGCAAGCGACAGGCCTGCCGCCCGGCGACGCCCTCGGCAATCAGCGCCAGCTTCATCGACCCTTCAACAGCCGCTCCAGCAGCCAGAAACCAACCACCCCCTGCCGCAACCGGCGCAGCAGGTCAAGGCTGCGGTGGCTGGCCTTGAGCTTGGAGCGGGAACCGGCCGAAGTCAGCATGCCCCGTCCCCCCTTGGCCAGGGCGTAGGACTGCCAGGCGCTGCTGCCCCAGCCCCGGGGACCGCAACGGCTGACATCCCGGCCGCCCAGGGGAAGCTCCAGCCGCCTGGTCAGGGCAGCCAGGAACAGCTCCCTGCCGTCAGGGCGCAGGCCATGGCTCTCAAGCCACGGCTGCCGGTGGCAGGGAGTGAACGGATCCTCGATGATCGCTTCGAAGTCAGCCAGAGCACCGGAGGCCACGAAGTAGTGGTTCCCCAGGCTTTCATTCACGCCCAGATCAGCCACGATGCGGGTGCTCACCCCCAGCGCCATCGCTTCCATCGCGGCGGTGGACGACACGGTGATCGCGCAGCCGCACTGCTTGAGCAGCGCCAGGCTGGGTTTGTAACTGATGCGCAGATTGGGCAGCCGGCGGCTGAGCTTGGCAATGCGGCTGGCCATGGCCCCATGGTGGCGGTGCAGGGTCGCTTCCACGCTGGAGGTGCGGGGCTTGAAGATCACCGGATGATCAGGCCAGGCCTTGGCCAGCTCCGCCAGGCGTCGGCAGAGATATTTGCGCTGGATGGGATTGTCCGGCACCGAAGGTTGCTCGAAAAAGACGATCGAAGCCCGCTCCGGCACCTGCAGCCGGGGCTCCAGCGGCCAGAGGATCGGCAGGCCCGTCACCTCGGCGTTGCCGGCATCGAGCCCGATGGCAGCGCAGGCCTGGCGATAGAGATCGGCATCGATCTCGGCATTGAGGCAGAGCAGATCAACACCGGAACGATCCATCATCCCTTCGAGCTGATGGCGGAAGAGGATGCCGGGATACGCGCTCACCAGCACAGGCCGGCGCTCCGCACCGGCCCATTGGGCCTGCAGCATCAGTTGCGTTTCGCGGGTGCGGCGGCCATCCAGCCCAAGCAGCAGGGCATCGAGATCGATCAGTTCCGTGCGCAGCTGGCGCAAGGCACTCCAGGGGTGCTGACACAGGCGGGTGCGGGGATCGATCCGGCGGATCTCCAGCACCTGCCGACGCGACAGCTTGCGGCCCGACAGTTCCAGCAGGTGCAGGGTGGTGTCCGCACCGGCCTGGCGAGCCACCTGCAGCAGGCTCATCGCCGTCTTGCCGAAGGAGTCGAA
Organism: Prochlorococcaceae cyanobacterium; assembly: GCA_040399265.1. Lineage (GTDB taxonomy): Bacteria > Cyanobacteriota > Cyanobacteriia > PCC-6307 > Cyanobiaceae > NIES-981. Next base: position 27,496 of record JBBASO010000001.1, on the reverse strand, counting down.
ACAGGCAAGGGCCGCCACCCTGCGCCCGGCGAGGCTCATCTGGGCCATGGCTTGGCCTCCGCCGCGGGGGGCATGGTCAGCTCGGCGCGCTGGCGATCGAGCAGGGGAGCCAACCGCTCGCACAAGGCCAGATCGGTTTCCGTGTCGACCTCTGGGGCCGGGGCGTCGATCGGCACCGGCAGCACTGGCTGCACGAACCGGGTCTGCTGCTGCAGGAAGGCTTCGGTGCGGATGGCGTAGATGGCGCCGGTCTCCAGATAGGTGGGGGCCAGATCCTGGCGGCGTTGACGCGGCCGGGCCACATCATGATTCACCCCCACGCCATGACCGGCGTGATCACACCGCCAGAGGAACCCGTGCCAGGGCATCACGCTGAGGGCCATGGCGGCGTCGCTGGTCTGCAGAGCCGCAACCACCGCATCGATCTGCTCGCCGCTGGTGAACGGCGACGTGCACTGCAGAAACACGAACAGGGGCGGCAGGGGGCCGTCGGCCGCCAACCGCTCGAGGCCATGGGCCAGAGCCGACTCCGAAGAGGCCAGGTCACCGGCGATCGCGACCGGTCGCCGCAGCCAGCCGGCACCTTCCCGTTCAGCCAGATCGCCGATCACAGCGTCATCGCTGCTGACCCATACCGAGCCCAGCCGCTGAGCCGCTCTGGCCGCACGCACAGTGCGCGCCAACAGGGGGATCCCCCCCACCGGACGCAGGTTCTTGCCCGGCACCCCCTTGGATCCCCCCCGGGCAGGAATCATCGCCAGGGGAGGAAGCAGGGGATCGATGCGGAAGGCCTCGTCGCCTGGATCTTTCATGGCAGAACGATCGACGTTGCCGGGGGCCGGAGGGCACCATTGGTGCCGATCGGATACCAACGCAGCCGGTCCGGCGCGCCGTCGGCCGGACCGGCATCGCTCCGTTGCGGTGGTGCCGGCTCCGCCGCAGCCTCCTCTGGCAATGGAACCGCAGCGGCCCGGGGGGCATCATGCCGCTCAGCACTGATCAGGATGCGCCGGACGCGGCCGGCGGGAACGCCCGTTTCGGCTGCAACCTGCCGGCACAGCGGCTCCAGATGGGTGGGCCCGATCGAGAACAGCTGAGTGGGTACTGCTGGTGCTGGGCGGGTGCCTGGGCCTTCGTTCTGCACGGGCCGATCAGCCGCTGCTGGGTGGGCTGAAAGTAGCAGTGCTGACCACCACCGGTAACTTGGGTTCCCGTGCCGGTGGTGTCTGAGCCGTTGGCGTCCTCTCCATCCCTGGCAGCTGCTTCCGAGATTCCTCCGCTGACGCACGCCCGGCTGGGTCTGCCGGCCCGGGGGATGCTCCAGCACCCCACCCTGCCGGCCCTGCTGGCTGGCCACACCCTGGTGATCGGGCGCAGGCGCTGCGCGCGGCGACCGCTGCAGGCGGTGCTCGTCTGGGGTCAGAAGCCGAGCGGTCATTGGGGGGAACAACTGGCGAAGCGCCGTGGCCTGCCCCTCTGGCGCTGCGAGGACGCCTTTTTGCGTTCCCTCGGACTCGGCCCGGACAGTCCCCCCCTGGGGCTGCTGCTCGATGACACCGGCACCTACTACGACGCCGGCCGGCCCAGCCGGCTCGAGCGCCTGATCGCCCGCGACCACAGCGGCGCCGAGCTGGAGCGGGCCGCGGCGCTGCAGCGGCTGTGGCGGGAGCAGCGGGTGAGCAAGTACAACGGAGCGCCTGAGGCGCCGGCACCCGCCGAACCCTTCGTCTTGGTGGTCGACCAGACCTTCGGCGATCTCTCGATCCAGCTGGGCCAGGCCTCGGCCGCCCGGTTCAGCGCCATGCTCGCTGCCGCCCTGGCGGAGCATCCCGGTCACACGGTGGTGGTGAAGACCCACCCAGACGTGGCGGCCGGTCGCAAGCGGGGCCACTTCCGCGCCGCCGATCTGTCCGGGCCGCGCCTCGTCGTGGAGGCCGGCGGCGGCCATCCCACGGCGCTGCTGGAGCGGGCCGAGGCGGTGTATGTGGTCACCTCCCAGCTCGGCTTCGAGGCCTTGCTCTGGGGGCGGCCCGTGCGCTGCTTCGGCATGCCCTTCTATGCCGGCTGGGGGCTGACGGGGGATGAGCTGGACGCCCCGCAGCGCCGCCGACCCAGGCAGCTGGGCGATCTGGTGCACGCCGCCCTGGTGGAGGGGGCGACCTACATCGACCCGCACCAGCATCAACCCTGCCAGGTCGAAGAGCTGATCACCGCCCTGGGCCTGCAGCGGCGGCTGCGCCACAGCCTGCCCTCGCCGGTGGAGGCTTTCGGCTTCACCCCCTGGAAGCAGCGGGTGCTGCGCCGCTTTCTGGCAGGGCCACGGCTGCGCTTCCGCTTCCGCTGGCAGCGCCCGGGGCGCAAGGCGGCGCTGGTGGCGATCTGGGGCCGCCGGGGCAGCCCCGGGCTGCTGCGCGCCGTGGCGCGGCGGCGCCTGCCGCTGCTGCATGTGGAGGACGGCTTCCTGCGTTCGGTGGGCCTCGGCGCCGACCTGATCGAGCCGATCTCCTGGGTGCTCGACCGCAGCGGCATCTACTACGACGCCACCTGCCCCAGCGACCTGGAGCAGTTACTGGCCGAGGGCCACTGGAGCACCCTCCAGCTGGAGCGGGCCGCCCGGCTGCGGCAGCAGCTGGTGGAGCGGGCGATCACCAAATACAACCTGGCGGCCCCACCCTGGTGCCGCCCGCCCGGGGCGCAGCGGGTGGTGCTGGTGGTGGGGCAGGTGGAGTCGGACGCCTCGATCCGCCTCGGCGCCCCCGGGATCCGCACCAATCTGGCCCTGTTGCAGGCGGTGCGCCAGGCCGAGCCGGACGCCTATCTCGTCTATAAACCCCACCCCGATGTGGTGGCAGGCCTCTGCCGCCAGGGCGATGGGGAGTCGGACGCGTTGCGCTGCTGCGACGAGGTGCTGGTGTCGGCCTCGATCCAGCAGCTGTTTGCCCAGATCGACGCCCTGCACGTGCTCACCTCGATCGCCGGCTTTGAGGCCCTGCTGCGAGGCGTGGCGGTGCATACCTGGGGCCTGCCGTTCTATGCGGGCTGGGGGCTGTCGCACGACCGGCTGCGCTGCGGGCGGCGCGACCGAATCCTGCCGCTCGATGCGCTCGTGCATGCGGCCCTGATCGACTACCCCCGCTACGTGAGCCGCCACAGCGGCCTGTTCATCGAACCGGAGCAGGCCATCGAGGAACTGCTGGCCTGGCGGGCCGGGCCACTGCCGCCTCTGAACCTGCGCCAGCGGATTTTCCGCCACTGGGGTCGGCTGCGGCGCCGCTGATCAGCCGGGCGGGCGTGGCAAAGTTGCCTCGGCCGCAGTGGCAGGAGAGGGCGTTGACAGGGGAACAGGCAGCCGCCCTGGTGCAGGTGCAGATCGAGGGGCCGGTGCTGCTGCTGATGGGCCCGATCGGACTGTTCTTCGCCCGGTTCTGCCGCTATCTGCGCGGCTGTGGCATCCCCGTCACCAAGGTGGCCTTCCCGCTGAAGGAATTCGGCTTTCCCGGCGACGCGCAGGTGGCCTTCAACGGCTCGATGCAGGAATGGCGGCCCTTCCTGCGCCAGCTGCTGGCGGAACGGGGCATCCGCCACGTCTTCATGTATGGCGACTTCATCATTCCCCACCGGATCGCGATCGAAGAGGCCCAGCAGGCCGGCATCGAAGCCTGGGTGTTCGAGCTGGGCTACATCCGCCCCAACTACATCACGCTTGAGCGCGACCGGGTGAACGCCCGCTCCAATCTGAACCGTCCGGTGGAGTTCTACCGATCCCTTCCACCAGTGGACCAGCTGCCGGGGGGGCGACTCGATCCCGGCACCCGCTGGCGCAAGGTCTGGAAAGCACCCACCTTCATTCAGCACGCCTTCACCCGCTACCCGATCATCGAAGGGGAGCACAAACTGCAGCCCTCACCGGGGTTCCTGTGGTGCCAGCTGCGCGGCAGCTGGCGCTTCTGGCTCTACCGCCTCCAGGAGCGGGCGATCAAGCAGCGGCTGCTCGAGCACCTCTCGTTCTTCCTGGTGGTGCTGCAGGTCTCCAGCGATTCCCAGATCCAGATGGGATCGCCCTATCGGGGCATGCATGCCTACATCGAGGACGTGATCCGCTCCTTCGCGACCCATGCCCACAGCTCCGATCACCTCGCCTTCAAGCACCATCCCCGCGACCGGGGCTACAACCACTACGGCCGCCTGATCGAGCTGCTGGCGACCCGCCACGGGATCGCCGAGCGGGTGCACTACTTCCACGACGGTGCCCTCAGCCGGTTCCTGCGCACCTGCCGCGGCGTGGTGACCGTGAACAGCACCGTGGGTCTGCAGGCCCTTTATCACGCCGTACCCACCAAGGTGCTGGGCAACACCTTCTACAACCTGCCTGGCCTCACCGATCAGAAGCCGCTCGATCAGTTCTGGCAGGAACCGCAGACCAGCGACCGGCCGCTGTTCTACCGGTTCTATGCCCACCTGGTGACCTCCACCCAGGTGAACGGCAACTTCGACGGCGACTTTCCGTTCCGCACCACCTTCCCGATCGGCCAGGAAGCCCGGCGCCTTGCTCCGGCCCCGCGGCTGCCGGATGCACCCCATGCCCCCGGCGGCCTGCTGCTCCTGCCCAGGCTGCTGGGGCGCCTCGCCTGGATCCTCCTCACGTACACCATCTACGGCCTGCAGCTGCTGGCCCTGGCCCTGCGCCGCCGGCGGTTGGCGGCCACCCTGCTGGTGGCTGCCTCCGCCGCCGCCCTGCGAGCCCTGGGCGTGCAGGTGGTGGTCGACGACAGCCACCCCGCCGAACCATCCGGCGTACCGCTGGTGCACATCTGGAACCACGGCAGCCCGATCGATGTGCTGGTGGTGCAAGCAGTGCTGCGCATCCCCAGCATCACCACAGCGAATCTGCATCTGAGCCGCATGCTGCCCTGGTTCGCCGCCTCGGCCGCCAATGCGGGACACGGCCTGATGGATCACCGCGACAGCAGCTCCCGCACAGCGGCGCTGTATCGGGCCTCCCGCACCCTGGCCGAGCGGGGGCAAGTGATGCTGGCACCAAACGGTTCCCTGGTCACGCCGATCAGCCAGCGGGTGTCGGCCAGTGCCCTGCTGCTGGCTCGCCGGCAGGGCGGCCAGATCGTGCCATGGACGTTCACCTATCACGATCTGATTGATCTCGAACGGCACCGCTACAGCCCGCTGGCGCTGCTGCGCTCCCGGCTTACGGCACCCCTTGGCACGATCTACTGCCAGCGAGGCAGCGCAGCCGATCTGGCCCTGCCTCAGGGGAAGGAAGAGAGGAGCCGCTTCACGGCCGCAGTGCAGGCGTACTACGCAGGCAAGGCAGCCAGCACCAGGCTGATGTTGTGACCGCCGAAACCGAAGGCGTTCTTCAGCGCATACCGCTCCCCACGTCCCTGAGGCAATGAGAGGGAACGGTCTTTCACCACAGCGAGATCCACGGCCGGATCCAGTGGATCAGCATTGAGACTGCGGGGAACGAGACCGTGGCGCAGGCCCTGCAGGGCCAGGATCATCTCCACGGCCCCAGCCGCTCCGAGCAGATGGCCCAGCTGCCCCTTGGGAGCGGTGACCGGCAGGCCGTCGGCCGCGCTGCCCAGGCCTCGGCGCAAGGCTCTGGCCTCCGCCAGATCACCGATCGGGGTGCCAGTGGCGTGGGCCTGCACAAAGCTGAGATCAGCCGACTGCAGGCCTGCCCGGCGCAGGGCATCGTCGATGGCCCGCGCCGCCTGCAGGCCTTCCGGCTCGGGCGCCACGATGTGGTGACCATCACTGCTGCTGCCGCAGGCCAGCAGCCAGCCGTGCGGAGCGGGGGCGGCGCTGCTGAGATCGCCGCTGCGCTGCAGGACCAGCATGCCCGCCCCTTCCGAGAGCACGAAGCCATCGCGGTCACGGCCATAGGGCCGGCAGGCCTGCGTCGGCGCATCGTTACCGCCTGACAGGGCGCGCATGGCGGCGAAACCCACCAGGCCAAGCCGGTTCACCGGCGCTTCACAACCACCGGCGAGCACCACATCCACCCGGTCATCCAGCAGCAGCAACTGGGCCAGCAGCAGCGCCTCCGCGCCTGACGCACAGGCCGAAACAGGGGTGTGGGCACCACCATGCAACCCCAGATCGATCGCCACCTGCCCGGCCGCCGCGTTCGGAATCAGCATCGGCACGGTGAGGGGATTGACCCGGCCCGGTCCGGACTGGAGCAGGTTGGTGTGCTGCCACTCCAGGGTCGAAAGGCCGCCGATGCCGGTACCGATCACCACCGCCACCCGGCCCGGATCAACCCCCTCCAGATGGGGGGCGGCCTGGCGCCAGGCCTGTCGGGCCGCCAGCAGGGCCAGCTGGGCGCACCGATCCAGGCGCCGCCGCTGCAGCGGCTCCAGCTGCTGGTCAAAGCCAGGGTCGACGCGGCCGGCAATCCGCACGGGCAGATCGGCTGCCCATGGATCGCCCACCAGGCCGATACCGGAATGCCCCGCGACCATGGCAGCCCAGGTACTGGCCGGATCGCTGCCCAGCGGCGTGATGGCGCCCCAGCCCGTGACGGCCAGACGCTCAGCTGGTCTGGGCATCGGGGTTCTCAAGGTTGCGTAGATAAGTCTGAATATCGCCCACGGTTCGGAATTTCAGTAATTCTTCCTCGGGAATCTTGATGCCGAGGCACTCATCAGCCTCGATCAGGATCTCGTAAAAGCCAAGAGAATCGATGCCGATATCCTCGATCAGCCTGGCCTCGGGCCTGATCTGGGCTGGATCGACACCGGAGATGCGCTGCAGGATCAACTCCAACTGGCGACTTCGACTCTCGGGATCTCCAGAGCCGTTGACTGGCTGGTGAGCGGTCGAGGTGGAGGGTCGCATCGGGGAGGCTCCGGACCTGTTGTGTTCGGAGCTGGACGGCATCAACCCCTCGAACCCTCGTTTCGGTGCAAGGAACTTACCAGCTCAGAGGCGGATGTCAGCCTCCCCCCGGAACCAGCTGAAGCTGCGGTACACGGGCTCGTGCACGAAGTCGATGAAGTGAGCCAGTCGGGTGGTGGGGATCCGCCGCAGATCCGCCGCCATCAGGATTTCGGTGATCTGGTTGAAGTCCCGGGCGAGAGAGAGATTGCGAACCCGTGCCTCCATCAGATTGATGTACTGGCGCAGCAGCACCGGTAGCCGGAAGGAAGGCTCGAGCTGAGCGCGGATCTGCTGCTCAAGCGTCTGGATGCTCTCCACTTCCCCCGCCTGGCGGCTGGCCTGGATCTGCTCAAACGGGTGCCGGGGCTGGGGACAGGCGGATTCGATCTCCAGGAAGGGGGGGCGGAGCAGGCTGCTCAGGAAGTGCTGGTTCACCGCATCGGCATAGGCGAAGTGGTTGTAGGACACCAGGCCATGGATCGAGCTGTAGCCAGAGCTCACCGCCACCTGCAGTCCTCCCCGGAACAGGCACATCAGGGTGTGGGGCTGACGCTGGAAACGGGGGGCCAGTGCGACCCGGCCGATCTCCAGGTGATTGCCACGGCTGGCCAAGTCGGCCTTGATGCCGGGGTAGACGTGCTCCAGATAGGACTGCTTGCCCTCGGGCAGAGCAGCAGGAACAGCACCGTCGGTCGCCCCCGGCACGAATTGCAGCCGGGCCGAGCCGGCGAGCTCCCCGCTGGCTTCATCCACCAGCAGGAAGTGGTCGTAGTGGGGATCCCTGCTGTCCAGATCGCGGCTCTGACCGGAGCCGGAGAGCTGCTGCCGGTAGGTGAGCTCCCGCAGGATGCCCACGGCATCGGCATAGGGTCGGAACCGCTCACCCGGGAGCAGATAAAGGCCGAGCCCCTGGGAGCGATAGAGCAGAAAGGGTGGAAGCTCCCGATGGCGCTGCGCTGCGGGAACGATCACAACGCCCGCAGGCGGAGGGAAGCCTTCTGGCCGAGACCCATCAGGCGTGGCCTGTGCCGGTGGACTGGACGCGTCAGGAATGTCCCCTTCCGTCGCCTTCACGTTTGGGTTCAAGGTGCGGGAAGATTAGCGCCAGGGGTGCCGGCGCTCACAGTCGCCCAAACGCCCCTTCCGCCGCCTCGTTCCATCCGCTCCCTCGCACACAGCACGTTGCCAGCCTCCCCCAGCAACCCGGTCAAGCGGCGCTTCCGCTCCTTGCGGAGCTTGCGTCCAGCGATGGCCTGGGGGATTGCACTGTTGGCCGTCGGGCCGGTGCTGCCCTTGCGGGCCCAGCAGCAGCGGCAGACGTTTCCACTGCCCGAAGCGCCTGGCAACCCGCCGGCAAAACCGCGCCTGACTCTGCCGACGACACCGGCTTCCACGGCACCGGCTCCCATGACAGTGGACCGTACAACCGGAGCCGGATCGATGGTTCTGAGCCCGGCCGCTGATCCGGGCAAGGGGTTCCGGTACCGACTGGGGCCGGGAGATCGGCTGACCATGTCGGTATTCAAGGTGGAGGGCTATGAAGCAGAGGTGGAGGTGCTCAGCGATGGCACGATCAACCTGCCGCGGCTGGGCTCGGTGCCGGTGTGGGGGCTCACCCTCGACGAGGCACGCCGACGCATCACCCAAGGCTACGACCGCTACCTGCGACGTCCGCTCGTCTACCTGGATCTGATCGCGCCCCGACCGGTGCGGGTCACCTTGGTGGGCGAAGTGCAGAAGCCTGGTTTTTACAGCCTCACTCAGGGAAGCTCCACCTCCAACCTGCAGGTCAGCGGTCCGGCGGGGGGCGGCAGCACGATGGTCAACGCCGGCTGGCCAACCCTGATTGATGCCATGCAACGGGCCGGCGGCATCACGGCTCTGGCCGATCTCTCGAACATCGTGCTGGTGCGGCCCAATGCAGTTCCTGGCGGAGCTCCCGTGGAGTTCCGTTTCGACTATCTGAGCGTGCTGATGGATGGCAGCACCACAGTCAACCCACTGCTCTACGACGGCGACATGGTCCGAATCGCCAGGGCCGAGGGAGTCGTACCGAATGAGGTGCTGATCAAGACAGCAAGTTCCAACATCGCCCCCGACACGATCGCCGTGACGGTGGTGGGCGAAGTGATGAGCCCGGGTCTGAAACAGATCCGTTCCAACAGCCCGCTGGTCACCGCGGTGATGGCGGCAGGGGATCTCAATCAGCTGCGGGCCGATGCCAACTTCATTCGCCTGCTGCGCTTACAGAGCGATGGCACGATTGCCTCGACCCGCCTCCGCTTTGAACCAGGAGCACCATTGGGATCATTCAACAATCCACCCCTTCGAAATGGCGACATGATTGTGGTCGCCCGCAACGGCTGGACCAGCTTCAACGAACGCCTCTCCCAGTCCGTGGCGCCTCTGGGCCCGCTTCTGAACGCCGCATCGCTCTACAATATCCTGCGCCAAGGCCCCTGATCCTCACCCGGGGCATGAGCTTGCTCAGATCCCCAGCCGTTCCCAGATCACGGCGAGCTTGGCCTGATGCAGATCGGTAGCAAAACAATCATCCAGCTGCTGCGCAGTTAACTGGCCGGTGACAGCAGGATCGGCCGCCAGATTGGCGCGGAAATCGCCACCGTCAGCATTCCAGGCTGCGTGAGCATTGGCTTGCACAATTCGGTAGGCATCCTCTCGATTCAGCCCACTCTCGACCAAAGCCAGCAGCACCCGCTGACTGAACACCACGCCTCCATAAACATTCATATTACGAGCCATGTTGCCTGGGTAGACCCCTAAACCCGCCACCACATCAGTCATCTCACGCAACATGAAATGCAGTGTCACTGAACAGTCTGGGAGCATCATTCTCTCCACGGAGCTGTGACTGATGTCGCGCTCATGCCAGAGCGCACAATTCTCCAGGGCAGCTACCACGTAGCTGCGCAAGACGCGCGCCAGGCCACTGATCCGCTCACTGCGAATCGGATTGCGCTTGTGGGGCATCGCTGAACTGCCTTTCTGGCCCTTGGCAAAGTTCTCCTCCACTTCCAGCACATCGGTGCGCTGCAGGTTACGAATCTCCGTGGCGAATCGCTCCAGAGCGGCGCCCACCAGGGCCAGGGTCTGCACATACTCGGCATGGCGATCCCTTGCGATCACCTGGGTGCTGGCGGTATCGGGCACCAGACCGAGGCTGGCGCAGGCGATCTGCTCCACCTGTGGATCGGTGTTGGCGTAGGTGCCCATCGCTCCACTGATCTGCCCCACACTCACCACCCGCTCCAACCGTTCCAGACGCTCGCGGTTGCGCTCGACTTCCGCCAGCCAGCCGGCCAGCTTGAAGCCGAACGTGATCGGCTCGCCGTGGATGGCATGGCTGCGCCCGATCATCACGGTGCCCTTGTGCTGGCGAGCCAGGCGGCGAATCGCTTCGGCCAGATGGTCGAGCTCCATGCGCAGCAGCTGCACCGATGCTTTCAACTGCAACGCCAGCCCGGTATCCAGCACATCCGAGCTGGTCATGCCCACATGGATGTAGCGCCCGGCATCCCCCACGTGTTCATTGACGTTGGTGAGGAAGGCAATCACGTCATGCCGCACCTCCGCTTCGATCTCGAGGATTCGCTCCACGGAGAACCCTGCCTTTTGCTTGATCGTGGCAATGGCCTCCTGCGGCACCCGGCCCAGCTCGCCGTTGGCCTGGGTGGCTGCGATCTCCACATCCAGCCAGCTCTGGAACTTGGCCTGCTCACTCCAGATGGCGCCCATTTCGGGCAGGGTGTAACGCTCGATCAAGGCAGTCGGCCACGGCAACTGTCCTGAATCTATGCCGGCGCCGGACGGCAGGCAAACAAAAAAAGCGCCCAAAGGGCGCTTTAGAGATAAGGGAGGAATCCCCTACATCAGGTCGACAATCAATCGAGCTTAACCGTGATGCCGTCAACAACACCACCAGCCTTCTTGATGTCTTGATAGGTATAGGTCTTGCCACCAACGCTGAGCTCGTCGGTCTTACCGAATTGAGTGATCTTGACACCTTCAGTTGTGACACCGGTCTGGAAGGTGACCTTGTCGGCATCGGAATCCGCGCCCAACTTGATAGTGGTACCGGACAAATTGGCCTTCTTGCCAAAGGTGACAGTATCCGCCCCTTTGCCCATGTCAAAGGTGGAGGATTTTTCAGAGGTTTTATTGAGGAAACGCAGCGAATCATTACCGTCTCCAAGCTTGCTATCGAGCCTGGCGGTGCCGGAAGGAAGGGAAGGATCGGAGAACTCAACCTCTGGTCCACCAATTCGGAAGATCTCATTGGCATCACCACCGGTGATGCTGGTCTTCTCAACTGTGGCGCCAACAGCCTGAATAGTGGGCCTACCGCTTACGGAAGCGAAAGTGAAATCAGATTTGGTGAAGACACCACCACTAAGGCCAAGAAAACCGGTGACCTCGCCAGTCAAATTTGAGGCGGTGCCTGCATTGGTCAGCACCGACTGCGTCGGAGTATCGATGTAGCTCAAATTGGCCTGCTCTTCCACAGGCGTGAGGTCGGTCGTGATGACCGCATCTTTAGAGATAAAGGTGGCCATCGCCGAATCCTTACGAAAAGGGGAAAGGAGGTTGGTGAGAACTTACACCTAGTTGCGGCATGTTGCGGCGCCATGTCGCACCCTTGTGAGGAGATCAAAACCAAGCCCTTGATGTGCTAGGAGCCAAACCACTGGGGACACTGGGGTGCTTGGCGACGCGAGGGGCCTTGGCGAAGCAGGGGATTGGTGGGGCGAAGCGGAGCGGTGGCGCCGGCTCTCGCAGCAGCAGCCGGCCCTCGCTGCTGCGCACAACAACCAGGCCAATGCCCTCTGGCTGCACGATGAGCCCATCGCCGCCCTGGCTGCAGCGGAGCGGGCCTTGCAGCTCGACCCCTCCCATCCCGTGGCCTGGCGCTGCCTGGGCAACATCCTTCAGGACCTGGGGCGTTTTGAGGAATCGGTGGCCGCATTCGAGCGGAGCCTGCAGCTGAGCCCGGATCCGGGCACGGCCTTCAACTGCAGCAAGGCGTTGATGGGGCTGGGCCGCCTCGACGCGGCCTACGCCCTGGCGGAACAGCGCTTGCACACCTCTGCGTTCAACGGCTATCGGCCCGGCCCGCACTGGCAGGGGTGGCCGGATGCGGTCCACCTCACGCTGGCAGACGAACAGGGATTCGGTGATGTCATCCAGCACCTGCGCTGGGCGGTGCCCCTGCTGCAGACAGGGCACGCGGTCACCCTGGAACTGGCGCCCGCCCTGGTCTCCCTGGCAACAGAGGGACTGGCCTGGGTTGGCGGCAAGCTGAGCGTGCAGCCGCGCCAATCGGTGGCACCGGAGCTGCCTGCCGCCGCGTGCCATGGCCCGTTACTGAGCCTGCCCGATCGCCTGGGAGGCGCACCACTGAGCGACGCCTGTCCCTATCTGAAACTGGCGGATGGTGCTGGCGGACGAGCGGCCGAAGCGCGGCGGCAGCGGCCACGCATCGGCCTGGTCTGGGCATCGGGCCGGTATCTCGACCGGCATCTGCTGGAGCGGGACTATCGCCGCAAAAGCCTGCCGGAACGGCCGCTGATCTCCCTCCTCAATGCCCTGGCGCTGCGGCCGGTGGAGCTGGTGAATCTGCAGTTCGGCCCTGATCGGCAAGCCCCGCCTTCGATCGGCAGCTTTGCAGCCGTGCTGCCCGCTGACGCCGACTTCCTCACCGCGGCCCGCTGGATGCTCGATCTGGATCTGATCATCAGCGTGGACACCGCCTCGGCCCACCTGGCAGGAGCCCTGGGCTGCCCCGTGTGGATGCTGCTGCCCTGGGCGGCCGAAAGTCGCTGGCAGCGGCAACGCCACGACAGCATCTGGTATCCCACGATGCGCCTGCTGCGTCAGCCCGCCCACCACGATTGGTATGGCCTGATCCAGCTGTTGCTGGCCCATCTGGACGTCTGGCTGGGCGAAGCATCGGCCGGTCTCAGGCCAGCAGCTGGCTGAACAGCTGCTCGTAGCGCTTCAGTGACAGAGCCAGGGAGTAGTTCTCCAGCACCGTCTGGCGACCGGCCTGGCTGAGCCGTTGCCGCAGCGGGACATCATTCAGCAACCGCTGCAGCGCTTCCGTCAGCTCGGCTGGGCTGGTGAAATCCACCAGCAGTCCATTCTCCCCGTCGGTGATCACATCGTCGAGCGGGCCGGTGTGATTCCCCACCACCGGCGCCCCGCAGGCCATCGCCTCAAGCACACTCCACGACAGGGTGTAGGGATAGGTGAGGTAAACGTGAGCACTGCTGATCTGCAGCAGGGAACGAAACTGGGCGTAGGGCAGGGGGCCCACCCGATGCAGCCGGCTGTGGTCGAAGTGATCCGGGAGCCGCGCCAGCTGCTGGGCCAGGTGGCCGTCCGGATGAGGGGCGCTGGGGCCATAGCCGGGGCCCGCACCGCCCGCCATCACGACCTGCAGGCGCGGATCCTGCTCAAGCAGCGGGGGCAAGGCGGCCAGAAACGTGTGCAGACCGCGCAGCGGCTCGAACTGGCGGCTCACATAAGTGATCACCCGATCGCAGCGGTCCAGCAGCAAGCCGTTCGGAAGCAGCACCATGGCCGCTGGGT
>JBBASO010000001.1:0-13884 GCA_040399265.1 Prochlorococcaceae cyanobacterium | reverse complement strand
GATGTCGCTGCGAGGATGGCTGCGCGGGCGTCTGAAGCGCAAAGCTCCAGGCCCGGTCAACCTGGTCGAGCAACCGACCATTCAGGTGCCACCACCGGCACGCCTGGGCCTGGATCTGCACCTGCGGCTGATGCCCTGGTCTGCCGCGCGCCTGGCCTCCATCTTCCGCGAAGCGGAGCGCATCCCCACAGCGGACAGCCTGCGCCAGGCTCGCCATGCGCGCCACTGTCTGTCCTGCTTCTGGCTGAGCGCACCGATCGATCTGCTGGAAGGGCTCTACGCAGCAGAGCTCGGGAGCCTGCACCGAAGTCTGCTGGCAGGACCACTGCCCCAGCAGCCACTAGCGCCTGATGAAGGGGAATGGCGCGAACAGCTGGCCAAACAACTCCACCACCAATGGGAGGCTCCGGAGCGGGTGAACCTGCTGCTGGCGCTGATGCCCTTCTTCCCGCCGGGCGGCATGCGCGTGGAGGAACCGCTTGAACAGGTGCCGGATTGGCTGCTAAGGGATTACGCCGCATACTGCGATCCGGCTCTACAGACACAACTGCAGCGGCCCGTCGGCTTCCTGAAGCCGTCTGCTCCAGAGCTGGATGGTCCTGCAAGCGTGGCATCTGAAGCTGGAGCAATTAGCCGAGAACTGCCAACGCTGAGCGAGCGGCGCGGCCAGGACGCTCTGGGTCTGTTTGAACAGCCTGAAATCGTAAACAGGATGGCGGCTCTAATCAATCTGTATGGCCTGGATCCCGATGATGAACCAACCAAGGTTGAGCTGGCTGGCTTGCGGGACATCATTGCCCAGCTGTGGTTGGATGTGAGCTCAGACCAGTTGGAAAAGCTGTATCGCACGCCGGTGGGCACGATGCATCGCAGCCTGATCGCAAGCGGGTTCACCGGAGAGCTTGTGAACGAGCAGGATGCTCTCACCCGTCAAGCGCTGGCCGCTCAAGTGGACGATCTCAGCAAGCCGAATGCGATCAACAACCTGCTGGCTGCACTGCTCTATTTCAAGGCAGGGAAGGTCTCCATCGTCGACGGTGAGGAGTTCATTCCGCAGTGGCTGAAGGAGGAATGGAATCAGGGGTAAGCAACTGACAGGGCAGTTGGGGAGGTTGTTCGCCGGCGAGCAGGTAGCCAACCCGATTATCTAGCCATTCATCGAAAAGGTCATCCAACATGGCTTGGCGAACGTCATCATCCAGCCGCGCAGGCTCAAGGTGATCGAGCCGAATGATCAACCAGATATTGACAAGGAAAATGGGCGCCCAGAGTTGTCCAGGAACACTGATCCGCAATTGGTTCGCCACGACCTCATGGGCTTGGGCCAGAGGAACCGGGCCGATCCGGCCACCGGTCTCGCGTTCGGGCCCTTGGGAATACGCAGCCGCGAGTGCAGCAAAATCTTCGCCATCATCATTGAGGCGATGGTACAGCTCCTGGGCCAGCGCACCCTCCTTGACTCGGATTAAGGAGTAAACCACTTGATCAAGCTGAAGCTTGCGCTCAAGGAAACGCAACTCAATCTCACCAGCAAACAGTCTTTGCTTAAAAAGCTGAAGACGTGGGGCCTTGGTTGCAAAGTAGCGGAGATCCAGATGATTCCAACCCTTCTTGAGAAGCCAAGCAGCCAACTGCTGGTCATCAGTCACACCTTGACCTCGTAACCATGCGGCAATCCACTCATTCTCCACGGCTGACTCAAGCGGGATCGTTCTGACGATCTCATCCAAGACAGCGGCCTGAGCTACGGCCAAGCACAGCCCCTGCTGGCGCAACAGTCTGTTCAGCTCATCGGAGCTGGCCCATGGGACACCCGGTTTTAACTCGATGGCAGTTCCAGCCGATTGGGGATGGACCATTCGTGATGCGGAATCGGTCAATGGTGAAACTCCTTCCATACCAACCAGTAAATCAGGAAACCAACAGGGGGAACCAGAAGCAGTGGTAAGATAGCAAAGCCTGTCAAAGTCACCAGCCCAAAAGGGAGGGGAATCAAACAGCCAAGTACATATAGACCAAGTAAAAACAGTATTTGATAGCGAGGCCGACGCAAACGAGCGCGTGTGAGCAGCAAGCTTCGCTGAAAGCTCACGAGCATCTGTCGATGCGGAGGGTGATAGGCAAGCCAGGGATGGGGAGATCTGTTAGTCATCAAGATCAGCGCAGGCGTTCCAGGGAACGACGTTTATTCTCAAAGAAGCCGGTGAGGACGCTGATGAACCGGCGATTGCGCAGGTGAATATCGGCAGTCAAGGACATACCAGACTGGAGGCTAACCCGTCGCTGACCAACTTTAAGATACTGGTGCTTGAGCTTAAGAACAGCTGGAAAATACAGGCCAGATGACTCTTTCCCAAGTACACGCACTTGTTCATCAGGCGCCAGGGCATCAGATCCAACCCTGAGAACGCTTGCTGGCAATCGACCATAATCGGATGCCTGATACGAGTCGAGCGAGATGTCTGCAGACTGGCCTGGCTTGACAAAGCCAACAGCATCATTTGGCAGATAGACCTTGGCTTGAAGATCATCCTGAGGCACGACTTTAAGCAACGGCTTCTCACTTCGATCGCGCACAACACTGCCAGGTCTGACAGAGATATCAAAAACAATGCCAGCAACGGGTGCCTTAAGAAGGCTGTATCCTAGCGTTAGGCGAGCTTCATTAATCTGCTTGTCAAGGTCAGCAATTTGCTTAAGATTGCCCTCAATATCAGAGCGGAGATCAGACTCATTGCCACCAGTCGTCGCATTGAGGCTAGCAGACAGCCGGGCAATCTCCTTCTCTTCGGTATTAATCAAGGTTTGAAGATCGTCAACCTTAGCCTGAGCATCCAGAAATTGAACCTGGCTGGTCGCACCTTGGGCCGCAAGCGCGCGATACCGCTGGGCGATATCACGAGCAGTCACCAGACTCGTTCGCAAACCAGCTAAACGTTCACGACTTTTAGCAAGATCCTCAAGAGCAGCGCTGTTACGGCCTGCGACGGCCTGACGCTGGCTGATGAGTTGTTGCCGTTGATTAAGAGTCAACCCGGAAGGGGGTATTTCACCAAGGATAGCTTGGTAAACAGTATTCTCGTTGACAAGGCGATTACGGATTTCAATTGCAGCGGTAAGTTTAGAATTAGCATCTCTCTGGTCAAATCGCAGTAAAGGCTGACCAGCACGCACACGTTCTCCGTCCTTGACCAAAACACTCGAAACGACACCGGGCGCGGGAGCTTCAATCTCTCGAACGGTTGAACCCGGCTGCAGCTTGCCCTGAACTGCAATGGTCTGAGGTAGCGGGGCAATCAAGGCCCAAAGAATGGCGGCCGAGGTGCCGCCTACAGCCGTCCAGACCAAAGCAGACGAAACACGCCGTGACTTATTGAGCAAAACGGGTTGATTAAAACTCCAAGGCTCTAAAGGCGCCAATTGGTCTGATTTGGATTGCTCAGGAGGCTGAGGCACGAGATCTGTCATCAGTTCAGCCCCTCCTGGTTTTGACTCTGATAGAGAGCATAATACCAACCACGCTTATCTACAAGTTGGCGATGGTTCCCAACCTCCATCACAGCCCCTTGATCCATTAGCACAATTATATCTGCAGGCCGAACAGTCGAAAGCCTGTGCGTGATGAAAAACACAGTGCGTCCACGAAATGCTTCAAATAGGTTCAAGCATACTTGCCTTTCCGTGCGAGCGTCCAATGCGCTGGTGGCTTCATCAAGGATCAGCAAACGAGGATTCTGCAGGACCGCCCGGGCGAGTGCCATCCGTTGCCTTTGACCTCCAGATAAACCGGCCCCCCGTTCGCCGACTGACGAGTTGTAGCCTTGAGGCATCGCCATGATGAAGTCGTGGGCACAGGCGATTTTGGCGGCCCGGATCAGATCATCAGCAGTGGCGTCCGGCCTTACCATCAGCAGATTTTCCTTGATCGTGCCATCAAAAAGCAATGAATCCTGAGGAACAACTCCGATTTGGCGACGCAATGAATAGAGTTCAACCTTATTAATATCATAACCATCAATCAAAACTGTACCCTGCTCTGGTCGGTAAAAGCGAGGTAACAGCTTGAGCACGGTGCTCTTACCACTCCCTGATCCGCCCACCATCCCCACGAAGCTTCCCGCAGGGACCTGGAGATTCACATTGTGGAGAACGCGAGGAGCATCCTCTGAGAAACGGAAGGCAACATTGCGAATCTCAACCCTTCCCTGAATGGGCGGCATTGGGATATTAGTAGATTCAGACTCAGTCTGTTCAGTTGTCCGATCAACAACATCTCCGACGATCTGTAATCCCTGGCTGGCTTGTTTAAACTGCTGCCAGGTGTTTACAAGACGCACCAATGGCGCGGTAATGTAGCCACTAATAATTCGGAATGCAATAAAAGCACCAAGGCTCAACTGGTTTTGCATTACGAGGTAAATGCCGAAACCAATGACCAGCAAGCCATTAAGATCGTTAATAAAAGTAGCCAAAGCAGTTATGGTCTCACCGGTGACACGAAGCTTGAAGTCTTCACCGATAAAACGCGCATACCGATTTTGAAACTCCCAGCGAGTCTTGAGCTCAGCATTTTGGGATTTAATCGTTTGAATTCCGGTGATGGCTTCGTTGAGATAGCTGTAAGTAGAAACCGCTTGTTGGACAGTGCGCTCGACCAACCTTTCAAATACAGGGTTAGCGAACAATCCCAGAACAACAAAAAGAGGTAAAGTGCTCAGGGTCACCAGGGTCAACAGGGGGTTCAGGAAGAATAAAACAATGATATAGAGGAGAGAAAATCCAAAATCTACAATCGTAGTGAGGCTCTGGCTAATCAAGAATTCGCGAACACGATCGAGCTGAGTGAAGTAAAAAGTGACTTGGCCTACAGGACGATTATCGAAAAAGCTCTGCGGTAGACGCACCATCTGATCAAGGATTGTACTTTTTGTAGCTTGATCCACTCTATTCGCGACATTTGTAAAGATCAGACTACGAAGACCGCGAACCACGGCTCCTACAAGGCTAGAAAGAAGAAGAACGGCTGATATGCTAAAAAGAGCGCCACTTGAATCGGAGTTCTTGGATACTTGGTCGATTAATACCTGTAAACCTAGCGGGGTTACCAATGCAAGGGTGTTAACGACCGCACTGGTGGCCAACACCTCTATCAATTCACGTCTGTGGGCTTTTAAATAGGGTCCGTACCATCCCCAGCTAAAACGACTAGTTTTACTATCTGGGCGTCGCTCAATCAAAAGCAACTCAACCAATCCAGTCTCAGCGCAGGCAAGATCTGCAACCGGAATCCTTACTGGACCAAGCTCGGGTTCAAGCAAGCGAGCTAAATCACCCGAAGGGTATCTGTCAATACCATCAAGCAATCCTACCTGCTGACGAAACATCAGCACCGCGGGAGTAGGCACCCTGTGGAGCTGTTTAACAGGGAGTTCACTGAGCACAACGCGCAGGCTAATGCTGCTAATTAGTTGGCCGTAGTTAATCAGATTAAGCTGTGGCTGACGCTGCAGAATGGCATCAATCTGGTCACGAAGCGCATCGCGATTGGCTGGAACACGAAAATGCGTTGCGAGCGCAAGGCACAGTGCTAGTGGAACATCACGTGGCCCAGCAGCACGGTCAAGTGAGAGCGGCGTCTGTTTATTGGTTAACTGATCACCACTCAGTGGCAGAAGGAGAGGCGGATCGGAAACATTGATGGCAGACGCTGGGGGTTTCGAAATCTGAGATGGATCAGGGGATTGGGATACTACGAGAGAAACATCATCAACTATAGACTGACTGGGGAGGCCAATAAGCCTCAACCACCCCTTTGGGCGGATAAGATCAAGCCTTGAAAGATCGAGGGGTACGGACTGCTGAGGGGGGAAACATTGATACCATTGATAATGATCATCCAATATAAGAGTGCTCTTGGAGCCAACAGCTATAGAGCAAAAAGATACTTCCGAACATCGCGAAGGCCATGATGATAGTATAGAAGAAGAGGAGGGATTACCTTCTGCTTTGAGCTGTTGAAGCAAGAAAAAAAGCTCAGCAGCGGGAAGATTCTGAGAACACCACTCCTGAAAACAGGGTTCAGCCTCAATAAACCTGGATGCTTCCACGGCAGGAAGGGATAGGGCATACACCTCTGTACTCGTACGCAAAAACTCAAGAGGTGCTTGATGCAGAAGGCTGATCCAACCAACAATGCTGCCTGGACCAAGCTTTTCGAGAGTTCGAGGGTATTTGGTGGTAACACTGTCGTCAAAATTGCCAAGGCTGCGGACGTTCCCTTCAAGAATTATCCAGATGAATTGCGGGAGTTCGCCTGATTCAAGCAATGTATGCCCGAGCGGGAAGTGGCATGGCTCAACAATTTCAGCCAACCAAGCTACCCGGGATCTGTCAAGCCCCTCAAACGGAGCCATATTTGAAAGTATTGCTTCGATGCCAGCACGTGTTTCTGTCATGTCTCTGATCTTATAAGATGTTAAGTGGTGATGGCAAGGCAGTGCCTAAAATGACGATGAGATAAGGAACTCACAGCTGTGGGGTGCCGAAGGTCGTCATCCAAGGCAACCGCATTTGCGAGGGGGCAACATCCTCTGAAACCGGCCCCCAGCAGATAAGTGAATGAATGGAGCAGATGAACACAAGGTAATCATAAAGGAGCCAAACGAGAGCAGCAAGGATCTCAGGCATGAACTCGGAACGATGGAAGCATTATCAGCTTTCAAAGATTAGCTGAGGTTGTCGATCACGTCGAGACGGTTTAGTCCGCAGGCTTCGGCATTTGAATCGGGATCGGAGCAATTCGCTCAGGCACCATGGTCATAAACTGTGGAAACTCAAGCGATGCTGTTCATGGGCAGCTACTGGAGGGATTGCTAGCAGTTGGCGTCAAACGATTTTTTTAACTCGAGAGTCGCTGCAAACGAGTGATGCTAATGGTCCATCTTGCACAACAAAAGCAATTAGAAACCTGCTGGTCCGAGGTGCCCACTCAGTGTAGATCATCCATAAGAAAATCCGAACCGTGTCCGCTGGCCAATCAAAGATCCTTGCCATGATAGGATTCTGGATCTTAAAGGCGATAGAGCTGCAGCGAGCCTCATGAGCTGAGGTGGGCTGGTTTTTCTAGACAGAGCCCATCGTTAACCATTGAGGCGGGGCACCGCTCCTTGAAAGGGGCTCCCACGGTTGGCGCAAGGCAGCGCACCTATCGATGCGACCGATTCAAGTGAGCCCGTGGAAGAGGCAGCTCCTCGATGGGGCCAGTGAGCTGTTCACCAAGGGAATAAGAGCAAGAACAAAGAAGCAGGTCAGGACAAGGAGTCTGAGCTGTACCAGCAGTAATGGTTCGCACAATCCTGACTGCTACGGATGGCTGCAGATGGATCTGGAGTGGCACAAAAAAATTTCAGCTGCTCTGATTGTCCGTCAACTGCGCCAGTATGTCGATGGCGACCATCCAGTGCTCAGGAGCAGCAGGCAATGCGCGCTGCTGGGCCTACCCAAATACACGCTCTACTACCAGCCGGCGCCGATCCGGGAATCGAAGCCACGAATCATGGCCAGGATCGACGCCCTCGACTTGGAGGATCGCTGCAGCGCCAGCCGCCGCATGGTGGCTTAACTGACCATAGAAGGGACCCCGATCAGTCGTGGGCAGGTGCGAAACCTCACGCACCGCATGGGCTTGCAGGCGATCTACCGGAAACCCCGCTGCACGGTGCATGGCGAGCCATCGGAGCACATTCCTTGCCTCGTGGGTGTCAGCACGGTCACGACTGTGGATCAGGTCTGGGGCACCAAAATTGACTAAATCCTGCTGGTGAAGACCTTCCTCTAAGTGATGGCTTGGTGCATATGATCTCCAGGAACGTGCTCAGCTGGAAGCTCTCCAACAGCCTTGACACGGAGTTCCGCCTGGATGCGCTGGAGATGGCACTCGATGGTGGCCGTAAGCCAGGAGTCTTCTACTCTGATCAAGGGTGCCAATTCACCTCCTCCAATGGTCTGGGAGGTGACGTTGCCACGACAATATGCTCGTTAAACGACCTTGGAGAACGGTCAAATACGAAGTGGTCTACCTTCACGCCTGCAGCGGTGGCTGGATGGCTGAAATCAACCTGGCCAGCTTCCTATGGAAAGATAGCCACTAAGGCCGCATAGCGCCCTGGGAAGCAGAAGCCATGAGGTCAACATAGAGATTGAACCCTGTTCCTCCTGTCCTGGATAAACGATGTTAGTGGCAGGCCTGTCCAGTAGAAGGCACCCAACTCAAAGTTCAAGCCGCTGCTTCAGTGGGTAGAGTCGTGCGCTGCCACGTTGACGACGGTGAGAACACCGTTTGCAGGCTAGTGGGCGCCAGTCGGACCTTAGAGCGCTTTAGAGACAATCAACAGTGTCCATTCCGAACCCGCTATGCGTCTAAACCATGTTCCGAGGTGGTGCCCTCCTTGTCCAGCCAAGATAGGTGATAGGCTTGATAGGCCTGCCTCACCCATGCCAGCATGATGCAGACCAAGAGCTTGCAAACTATGCGATCCGGATAAACATGCAAATAAAATTGAATAAAAAAAATCTTAATACAATTGAAATTAATTAGCAGGTCCCCAGTCCGTCATGCTTCTCTATGTGGCTCAAACTCAAGAAGCCGGCCACTGCAAGACGGATGCAACTCGACGCTCACCACGAGATAGGCAAATAGGCTCCACGAGAGTCGCTGCAGCCAGCAATATCTTGCTGTTCATATTTTAGCAATGTCATTACGGCGACCATAAAAGAACTTCCTCGAACCCATTCTAAATTGCAAAAATGGAACTACCAACAGAATCGATAGGAGACCACGGGAATTAATCCCGAAACCGGTGTCAGAAGTATACACAAAGCTTACTAGCCTCGCAATTCGAGAAACACACAACTATCCTCGCTAAACAAAAACTCTACATAAACAGACCCGACTCAGGCCCATGGAATTTTTTTGGAAAAAGAGGATCCACAGGATTCATTGAGACCGCAAATCTGAACGGTGGATGCGGCCATTGTGCCGAGTCCGAGCGCTTGCAAACAGTCTAATCAAATTACTATTTCATTCGAAAAGGACAAACGCCATGACTTCAAAGTCGATGATTAAATCTCCAGTCCGGGTTCAGCATACAATTTTGTCCATGGCCAACTTAGCATGCTTTGAACGTGGGTCATGCCATGCGACAACAAATGATCCATCGCTAACAATTCAACTGCATATTGAACCAGAAGCGCTTGATGATCTCGATGGGCATGTAATAATGAGGGTCGTTGTAGAATCCAATTACGACAAGATAACAAGTGAGCTGTATTTTGACACTGGCGCCGGCTACAGCCAGGAAAACTGCCTCACTCGTTCTTATGCCTCGGGAGAAGCTCAGGAATACATATTGCACAAGCGATTTTTAGCTTATCCACTAAGATATGATCCCGACAATCGGCCCGGGAAGCTCTTAATCCAAAACTTATCATTCTACACATGGAGCACAAAAGCGTCTTACGCATCACTAGTAAGAGACTGTGCTCGCAGACTATCAGATCCCACTCAGGCGAATCAGGGCAACGCACTAAGCAAGGCGGCAGGACTTACACCAACTAGCGGTTTTGATGATGCTTATTTTCACTATTTAAGAGGGGATTGTGAGCCAGTTAAGAATCCCTACTCATTGTGGGCAAAATATATCGAAAAGAGCGCCTTACTTAAGCACAGCAAAGCATCCCAAAACAGTGGTGATACTAAGTTTTCCATTGTGATGCCAGTTTACAATACTGATCCAAACCACTTAAGAGCATGCATCAAATCAGTTTGCTCTCAAAACTACACAAACTGGGAACTGTGCATAGTCGACGACAATAGCAGTCGTGTTGAAACCAAAAACGAGCTATTGGCGCATTCCAATCTGGACGCGCGCATCAAGATTCATTTTCGCGAAAACAATGGACATATCTGCAATGCTACCAATGATGCCATAGGGATGGTCACTGGTCAACGCATATGTTTTTTAGATCATGATGATATTTTGGCCTCACATGCACTTCAGTCAATAGAAAGTGCAATTCATGCTAACCCGCAAGCAAGACTGATTTACTCCGATGAGGATTTTTTAGATCTGCATGGCAATCGCATCAGCCCTCATTTTAAGTCAGCCTGGAATCGACACCTTCTCTATTCACATAATTATATTACCCACCTCGTATGCTGTGACACAGACTTGGTAAAGCAAGCGGGGGGCTTGCGAGTTGGGACAGAAGGCTCTCAGGATTATGATTTCCTGCTTCGCATAAGCAACATTCTTGAAGACAATGAGATTTATCATATTCCAGAGATTCTGTACCATTGGAGAATCTCCGAAACTTCCACAGCTGGATCCAGTAGCGCTAAACCTTATACTGTCGCAGCGGGACAAAAAGCCTTGGTAGATGCTTTTGAACAGCGAGGGGAAAGCGTTACTGTTAGAACTCATGATCACGATAATTTCTACGTTGTTTCCTGGGATCTCCCAGGCAACAAAGAACCTAAAGTATCAATTATCATCCCAACACGCAATGGTTACGAGCTTCTCAAAAACTGCATCTGCTCCATTCTCGACAAAACAAACTATCGGAACTACGAGATAATTGTTATTGACAATGGCTCTGATGACCCGGCTATACTAGAATACTTTGAATCAATTCACGGCAGCAATGGCAGCGGAGTATCTATTGAGGTCCTACGTTTTGATGAGCCATTCAATTACTCTCGCATAAATAACTATGGATTTGTGCACAGCTCAGGTGAACTTATTTGTCTTTTAAACAATGATACTGAAGTTATTGAGCCCGATTGGTTGCGAGTACTTGCTAGCCATGCTGTTCGCAAGGAAATCGGTTGCGTTGGAGCCAAGCTTCTCTATAGCGATGACACTATCCAGCACGCAGGAATAATATTGTCGCTGGGGGGTTACGCCGGACATTCACATAAAGGGATTGATAATCGGTCATCAGGATATTTCTTGAGGCCTCACATCACTCAAGAAGTGAGCGCAGTGACCGGAGCGTGCTTAGTACTTCGAGCCGAAGTATTTGCCGAAGTTAATGGATTAGAGGAAACGCTTTTTGCGGTCGCTTATAATGATGTCGACCTTTGTCTTAAAGTCAAGACCGCTGGCTATGTGAACTTGTATGCGCACAACGCTACATTGTATCACTATGAATCAAAGACTCGTGGTTACGAAGACTCGCCCGAAAAGCTAGCTCGCTTCAAGAGAGAACAGATAAATTTAAGTAAGACTTGGGGACATCTTCTTCATCAAGACTTTTGCTATAGTCCGAATTTAACCAAGGATCGTGAGGATTTTTCACTCAGAGTTTGCTGAGCACGACCTGAGGAAACGTGTATGTTCCAAATTTAGTCTTGCAAATGATCTATGCAATGGTATTTTTACAGTATCCATTTTTCAGAAATAACACTAATGTGAGGTTTTCTAAAACTCATCACGGTTTCGTGGCACCCCCTTGGTCGCTGCCTCATGCCATACTAGGGGTGAGGTTTTTAAAAGTTATGTTTTATGGAGAAGAATTTCACAAGCGATGCAAGCGAACAGTTGGTCCAGCATCCTCATTCATTGTATCACTGGCATCATCTTACAACAGCTGGCATCCAGGAAGGCAATCATCTCGCAATGCATCACGGGATAACAGGCAGTTTAATTTTCGGCCTCGATAATCCAGTAACAAAAGATTTAATAATACGAGCACTTTCTAAATTTTCAGAAGCAGAGGGATGGCGCTCTTTAATCTTAAAAACGATAGTTTCTCTTGGGAAGCCCCTAATTCCAGCACTCATAGAGGCTGGCTTCATATCGGATGTTCATGATCAGAGTGCTGGTATACTGCTCACAGTGCCGATGAGCGTTCAAACCCTTCTTCGATCAGGAACGATAGAGGAAGTTACAGCGATCCTCTGCTCATATAGCGAGTCGCTTCCTGGTTTGGGAGCAGATTCGACCGTAATAGCACATATTACAAGTATTATCACCCATAATCCTCACTTTCGCAATGGCGCAAGCCATAGTGTCCCCATACATATACATAGCGACTTGTCAGATATCTCCAGGAGATATGGATTTGAGCCTAAATGCAAAGTCTATGCCGAAGAAAGCAATATTGACTCTCTCTCGCTATTCAATCACCACTTAAAACCATTCCTTAAATCGTTTGGTGATCCGAATGATCAAGTTGATTGGCTAGTTAAGCGCATTGGATTGCTAGATCTAAACAAGATTAATTCTTATTTGGGCGCACATCTAATCGCAGCATGCGCTATCTGTATAAGATTTGAGGAACCTGAAAAACGTATTAACACTTTACATCTCGCCTGCGATCACAACATATCACTATATTCATCATCAGCTCTTGTAACTCGTTTTTTTCTTAGAGCGGCTCCTCCATCCTTGGCTGCCGAACTTTTAGGAGAACTGTGTAGCGAACATCAGACTTACAAGAGCTATTTAAATAATATACACATGTCCGAATCAATAGCTGACGCATTGTCTTCTATTGAAAACTCGTTTTATTTTGATTCATTTATAAAGAAATCCGGATTAACACCTGACTGTGATTACACAAAGATTCTACCCAGTTTTGCAAATATCTCTATCAAAAACCTGAATGATAGTCGTACGACCTTTATCCGTTCACATCGTTTTGCCGTCGCAATGTTTGGACAGGCGCGACATAGCGCGTTTAGAGTAGTGAGTGATAATCTTAAGCTATGTATGAGTTTAAAGAATACTCGTCTCAAGACATGTTCTTTCTCAACATGGAATCAGACTGCAGCAGCACGCTATCCTAAAAACATCGTAGAACTGGCTTGTCTGTTTAAAAATCCCGAATCCTCTAATCTTGTCAGGAAAGCATTAACGGAAGAATCAGTTGACAGGGTATATGCATTAATGGCATCTCACCACAAAATAAGCCAGACTAATCAGAATATTCACGAGGCGTTATCAGTGCTGTGCGGAGACTTAACGGGTTTTAAGATAAATGCTCTTGAAGAAAACGATGCAGAGGCCAATTTTAATGCTATCTACAATGTCTCCAATAGTTCAGTCATCAGCGACATTCAGAAGAAAGTTCTTATGAATCAATACAAAATGTGGTGCACGATAAATGCTGCGATTCAATCTTATTTACAGGATGATTGCGAGCAGCCGCTTATACTTCATCGCTGCGATGTATCCCTTTCTCGTATTCTAGAATTTATTGATGATAGCAATATATTCGAGCGGCAGAATATTGCCGTCATTGCCGATACAGACCTTGAAGCATTTGTTGTGCCGCCAATTGGAGGGATGGGAGATCGTTTTTGGATAATGACCCGCGAAGCCGCTAGGATTATCCATCAGTTTATTTCTTCACTAGACATACTTCCGCTTATAAATCTCTATTGCCCTACAGACGCACCGTTTAACATTAATCTTCAGACCAGAACAATGCTCCTAGAGCATCATCGCTATTGTGATTTAATCGCATTAATGTTCGCCCCTTCTTTTTATGCACTGCCGGTTGGACGTGCTCCAATTGAAGCCGACGGTCTTTTTGGCATTGATGCCACTGAACTGCATCAGATTCTGCGCAGTAATGGTTGTTGCGATTAGGAGCGAGGTCGTACTTATCGCATTCAGCGCAGCCAACACATAAAAAGTCAATTGGGATCACTGTCATCAGAGAGCTGAGGCTGTTTTGGAGCCACTCCAGCTCCATCTGCAGCCAGCCGTAACTGTCAGGCTTCTGCGAAGCAGTACTGCTGGAACAGCTCTGCCTCCTTACCTGCACCTCCTCTTTATCTTTGGTGTTGATGACCTCGGTGAACGGCTCGCTGCCCCC